>NZ_JPQA01000003.1:0-508566 GCF_000738765.1 Pantoea sp. NGS-ED-1003 | reverse complement strand
CAATTTAAGTTTGATTTGCTTAAACCAGTTAAGCGGTGCTCATCTGTAAAACGTCATAATGAATGTCATTATGTGTCCACTCGTGAGGCTTGATATTTTTTAAGCCCGAAGGCTTTGATATCTGCTCTCGAGTGCCCACACAGATTGTCTGATAAATTGTTAAAGAGCGGTGCAGTCAGCGGCGGAGCCTGCTGCTGCGAGGTGGCGTATATTACGCTACTCTCTGTGTCAGTCAAGCGTTTATTTTCGCTCTGACCGACGGTGACTTTCATCACCTCAACACCGCATTCCGTAAGCCGTTGTGCCGTGTCGATGGAGGCGCATTATAGGGAGTCGTTCAGAGAGCGCAAGACCCTTTTTTAAAGTTTTGTGTCGTTCGTCTGATTAATGCGCAAAACGCGTGTTTTTAGCGCTTTTTAATCGCCTGAGGCAGCTCGGCGATACTATTAAGTACCCAATCTGCGGCCGCTTCCCCTTCCGCCGTGACGGGTTTGCCGCTACGCACCAGCACGTTTATGCCTACGCCCGCCGCTTTGCCGGCCAGCACGTCTTCTGTTTTGTCACCCACCATATAAGAAGCCGCCATGTCGATATCGAGATGCTTCTGCGCTGAGAGCAGCATGCCAGGATGCGGCTTGCGGCAGTCGCACTCCTGACGATAGGCTTCCACCGGCGCGTCCGGCAGATGCGGACAGAAATAGATGCCGTCGAGATCGACATCGCGGTCCGCCAGCGACCAGTCCATCCATTCCGTCAGCTGCATGAACTGGTCTTCGCTGAACATGCCGCGGGCGATGCCGGACTGATTGGTGATCAGCACCAGCGCGAATCCCATCTTCTTCAGCTCCTGCAACGCCTCGATGGCGCCGTCGATAAACTGGAAGTTGTCGATTTCATGGACATAGCCGTGATCCACGTTCAAGGTGCCATCACGATCGAGAAATACAGCCGGGACTTTATTCGCCACTGAGAAACTCCTGCTACTAAAGATGCTACTAAAATTGCCGCCTAGTATTGCATGATTGCAATAAAAGAGAGAATGGCAGATGAGATGACTTTGATTGATTTAGACGTCTGGATGCCTTACCATCCGTTCAGCTTTCGCACCGGAGTTCAGCGCGAAAGGTTCCACACCACGGACAACGCAAGACGATAATAAATAACCTAATGATTAAACTCGAAAATATTACCAAAGTGTTCCAGCAAGGCTCACGCACTATTCAGGCGCTCTCTGATGTGAGCCTGCATGTGCCTGCAGGACAGATTTATGGCGTTATCGGCTCGTCCGGCGCCGGTAAAAGTACGCTTATCCGCTGCGTTAACCTGCTGGAACGCCCGACGTCAGGCCGCGTACTGGTTGACGGCCAGGAGTTAACCGCCCTGAGCGAACGTCAGCTGACTCAGGCGCGCCGTCAAATCGGCATGATCTTCCAGCACTTTAATTTAATGAACTCGCGTACCGTCTTCGGCAACGTGGCGCTGCCGCTTGAGCTGGGCAGTCTGTCGCGCGAAGCGATTAAACAGCGCGTAACGGAACTGCTGGAGCTGGTCGGCCTGGCTGATAAGCATGACGCCTGGCCCGCCAATCTTTCCGGCGGTCAGAAACAGCGCGTCGCCATCGCCCGCGCGCTGGCCAGCAATCCCAAAGTGCTGCTGTGCGACGAAGCCACCAGCGCGCTCGATCCCGCTACCACCCGATCTATTCTCGAGCTGCTGAAAGACATTAACCGTCGCCTCGGCCTGACCATTCTGCTGATTACGCATGAGATGGACGTGGTGAAGCGCATCTGCGATCAGGTTGCAGTAATCAGCCAGGGCGAGCTGATTGAAAAAGACAGCGTCAGCGAAGTCTTCTCGCATCCGAAAACGCCGCTGGCGCAGCAGTTTATCCAGTCGACGCTGCACCTCGATATCCCTGAGGATTATCAGCAGCGCATGGTGTCGCAGCCTGCTGCCGAGCGCGTGCCGCTGCTGCGTCTTGAATTCACCGGCAAGTCGGTCGACGCGCCGCTGCTCTCTGAAGCCGCGCGACGCTTTAACGTCAATAACAATATTATCAGCGCGCAGATGGATTACGCCGGCGGCGTGAAGTTCGGCATTATGCTGGCCGAAATGGACGGCGCTGAGAGCGACGCCAACGCCGCTATCGCGTGGCTGCAGGAAAATCATGTAAAAGTAGAGGTACTGGGTTATGTCTGAGGCGATGATGGCTTTACTGGCGCGCGGCGTCTGGGAAACGCTGATGATGACCTTTGTCTCCGGCTTCTTTGGCTTCGTGCTGGGTCTGCCGGTCGGCGTGCTGCTCTACGTCACTCGTCCGGGACAGATTCGGGAAAACCGGACGCTCTATCGCATCCTCTCCGCGCTGGTGAATATTTTCCGTTCTATTCCCTTTATCATTCTGCTGGTCTGGATGATTCCCTTTACTCGCGCCATCGTCGGCACCTCTATCGGCCTGCAGGCGGCTATCGTGCCGCTGACCGTCGGCGCCGCGCCTTTTATCGCGCGTATGGTTGAGAACGCGCTGCTTGAGCTGCCGACTGGACTGATCGAAGCGTCGCGCGCCATGGGCGCCACGCCGCTGCAAATTGTGCGCAAGGTGCTGCTGCCGGAAGCGCTGCCGGGCCTGGTGAACGCCGCGACCATCACGCTGATTACGCTGGTCGGCTACTCCGCCATGGGCGGCGCCGTCGGCGCGGGCGGGCTGGGGCAGATTGGCTATCAGTACGGCTATATCGGCTATAACGCGACGGTGATGAATACGGTGCTCGTGTTACTGGTCGTTCTGGTGTATTTAATTCAGTTTTGTGGCGACCGCATCGTGCGTGCCGTGTCCCATAAATAAGTCAGCAATATCATTACGTCTCCATTAAGGAAGAGATATGACTTCTACATTTAAAAAGATTGCCGCTGTGGGTGCACTGATTGGCGCGATTGCGCTGGCAGGATGCGATCAGAAAGCCAAAGATCCGAACCACATCAAAGTGGGCGTGATTGTCGGCGCAGAGCAGCAGGTCGCCGAAGCGGCGCAGAAAGTCGCGAAGGATAAATATGGCCTCGACGTCGAGCTGGTGACCTTTAACGACTACGTGCTGCCGAACGAAGCGCTGAGCAAGGGCGATATCGACGTCAACGCCTTCCAGCACAAACCTTATCTGGATCAGCAGATCAAAGATCGCGGCTACAAGCTGGTGCCGGTCGGCAACTCTTTCGTTTATCCGATTGCTGGCTACTCGAAAAAAATCAAATCGCTGGACGAGCTGCAGAACGGCGCGCAGGTCGCTATCCCTAACGATCCGACCAACCTTGGCCGTTCTCTGCTGCTGCTGCAGAAAGTGGGCCTGATCAAGCTGAAGGATGGCGTCGGCCTGCTGCCGACCTCGCTGGATATCGTCGAGAACCCGAAAAACCTGAAGATCGTCGAGCTGGAAGCGCCGCAGCTGCCGCGTTCGCTGGATGACCAGCAGATCGCGCTGGCGGTAATCAACACCACCTACGCCAGCCAGATCGGCCTGACGCCGGCCAAAGACGGCATCTTCGTTGAAGATAAAGATTCGCCGTACGTGAACCTGCTCGTCAGCCGCGAAGATAACAAAGATGCTGAAAACGTGAAAAAATTCGTTCAGGCTTATCAGTCTGACGAAGTCGCGGAAGCTGCGAACAAGATCTTTAACGGCGGCGCAGTGAAAGGCTGGTAATCTCTTTCCTGACACTTCTGACCAGGGCGGCGCTTAGCCGCCCTTTCTTTTGCGCCGCATCCGGCGCGACTTGTTATTTCGCCTGGTCCTTGTTTCAATAACGCCACTTTTTACAACCTTGAGGATGTTGCCATGCGTTTATTACCGCTCTGCTTGTTAGCATTGATGCTGACCGGGTGCGTTCACGAATATCACCCGATAAGCAGCGCACCCGCTCATTCGCAGCCATCCCGCGAGCCCGCGCGCAAGCCCGCGCCGCGTCCCGCGCCGGTCAAAGTCTATACCGACGCCGCCGATCTGGTCAGCAAGCCGTTCCGCGATCTGGGCGAAGTCGCCGGCGATGACTGTCAGAGCAGCCGCCAGGATTCGCCGCCGAATATCGCCACCGCGCGCAAGCGTCTGCAGATTAAAGCCTCTTATCTGAAAGCCAATGCCGTTCTGCTGCATAAATGTGAAATCGTCAGCAGCACGCCAGGCTGCTATCGTCAGGCGATCTGTCAGGGCTCCGCGCTGAAAGTGAATCAATGAGCGCTTTCGCCTTCGAGCAGATCGGCGTAATCCGTTCACCGTGGAAAGAAAAATTCGCCGTTCCGCGCCAGCCTGGCCTGGTGCAGGATGGTCGCGGCGAGCTACATCTGATGGCGCCCTATAACCAGCCGGAGGCGGTACGCGGCCTGGAGAGTTTCAGCCATCTCTGGGTGCTGTTCGTGTTTCATCAGACCATGGCAGGCGGCTGGCGGCCCACGGTGCGCCCGCCGCGCCTGGGCGGCAATGCCCGCATGGGCGTGTTCGCGACGCGCTCGACCTTTCGCCCAAACTCTATCGGCATGTCGCTGGTTGAGCTGAAAGCCATACGCTGCGAGAAGAATCAGGTGATCCTGCAGCTCGGCAGCCTGGATCTGGTGGACGGCACGCCGGTCGTGGATATCAAGCCCTACCTCCCCTTCGCCGAGGCGCTGCCGCAGGCAAGGGCCGGTTTCGCGCAGGAAGCGCCCGCGGCCGATATGCCGGTGCGCTTCTCGCCGCAGGCGGAACAGCAGCTGGCGCAGCAGCAGCAGCGCTATCCCTATCTGGCGCGTTTTATCCGCGACGTGCTGGCGCAGGATCCGCGTCCCGCCTACCGCAAAGGCGAAGCGCAGTCGCGCGAATATGCCGTCTGGCTGCTCGATTTCAATGTGCGCTGGCGCGTCGATGAAAGCGGTACCGAGGTAACCGGCATCGAGCCGCGCGAAAACGCGCTTTTGAGCCCGTGATCTCGCTGGTACACTAGCCGCCAACAAAACTTTTGTCAGTGACTCTCCGTTCAACTGGAACCTTAATCAATGCGTACTACTCAATATTTGCTCTCCACCCTTAAGGAGACGCCCTCCGACGCGGAAGTGATCAGCCACCAGCTGATGCTGCGCGCCGGGATGATCCGCAAACTGGCTTCAGGTCTCTACACCTGGCTGCCGACCGGTTTACGCGTGCTGAAAAAAGTCGAAAACATCGTGCGCGAAGAGATGAACAACGCGGGCGCGATTGAGATCTCTATGCCGGTGGTTCAGCCTGCCGATTTGTGGCAGGAGAGCGGTCGCTGGGAACAGTACGGTCCGGAACTGCTGCGCG
Source organism: Pantoea sp. NGS-ED-1003 (assembly GCF_000738765.1). Taxonomy (NCBI): domain Bacteria; kingdom Pseudomonadati; phylum Pseudomonadota; class Gammaproteobacteria; order Enterobacterales; family Erwiniaceae; genus Pantoea; species Pantoea sp. NGS-ED-1003. The sequence goes on along the minus strand of NZ_JPQA01000003.1, from coordinate 503,260 downwards.
TGGCCGATCGCCACGAGCGCCCGTTCGTGCTCGGTCCGACGCATGAAGAAGTGATCACCGATCTGATCCGCAACGAGCTCAGCTCCTATAAGCAGCTGCCGCTGAACCTCTATCAGATCCAGACTAAATTCCGCGATGAAGTGCGTCCGCGCTTCGGCGTGATGCGCTCGCGCGAGTTCATCATGAAAGACGCCTACTCCTTCCACATCTCGCAGGAGTCGCTGCAGGAAACCTACGACGCGATGTACCGCGCCTACAGCAACAGCTTTAGCCGTATGGGCCTCGACTTCCGCGCGGTTCAGGCGGACACCGGCTCGATCGGCGGCAGCGCGTCGCACGAATTCCAGGTGCTGGCGCAGAGCGGCGAAGATGATGTGATCTTCTCTACCGAATCGGACTACGCCGCCAATATCGAAATGGCCGAAGCGGTGGCGCCGGCTGGCGATCGCCCGCAGCCGACTCAGGCGCTGGCGCAGATCGACACGCCGAACGCGAAAACCATCGCCGAGCTGGTAGAGCAGTTCCAGCTGCCGATTGAGAAAACCGTGAAGACGCTGATGGTGAAAGCCAGCGAAGAGAGCGGCCATACGCTGGTTGCGCTGCTGGTGCGCGGCGATCACGAGCTGAACGAGATTAAAGCGGAGAAGCTCGACATCGTCGCCTCGCCGCTGGCGTTCGCCACCGAAGAAGAGATCCGCGCCGCAGTAGGCGCTGGTCCAGGCTCGCTTGGCCCGGTGGGTCTGGCGATGCCGATTATCGCCGATCGCAGCGTCGACAAGATGAGCGACTTCAGCGCCGGCGCCAACGTCGACGGCAAACACTATGTCGGGATTAACTGGGAACGCGATCTGCCGCAGGCGATCGTGGCCGATATCCGCAACGTGGTAGAAGGCGATGCGAGCCCGGACGGTAAAGGCACGCTGCAGATCAAACGCGGCATCGAAGTCGGCCATATTTTCCAGCTCGGCACCAAATACTCGGAAGCGATGAAAGCGGCGGTTCAGGGCGAAGATGGCCGCAATCAGGTGTTGACCATGGGCTGCTACGGTATCGGCATTACGCGCGTCGTCGCGGCAGCCATCGAGCAGAACCATGACGAGCGCGGCATTATCTGGCCTGCGGCGCTGGCGCCGTTCGACGTTGCGATTCTGCCGATGAACATGCACAAATCTTTCCGCGTGAAAGAGCTGGCGGAAGAGCTTTACCACACCCTGCGCGCCAAAGGCGTCGAAGTGATCCTCGACGACCGTAAAGAGCGCCCGGGCGTGATGTTCGCCGATATGGAGCTGATTGGCGTGCCGCACACTATCGTCATCGGCGACCGCAATCTCGATAACGAAGAGATTGAGTACAAAGCGCGCCGCGCCGGCGAGAAAGAGATGATCAAGCAGAGCGAAATCGTCGACTTCCTGCTGAAAGCGCTTAACAAGTAAGATCCTTCCCGCCCCCGTTTTCGGGGGCGTTTTTTTACAGCACCTTTCCCCGCATCGATTTGGTCGAACTGCGCCGCGCTTTCCCTTCCAGCCGCCGCTCTTTCGACGCGCGCGTCGGCCGCGTGGCGCGCCGCGCCTTCTCTACCCGCGTCAGCTCCTGAATCAAATTGACCAGCCGCTGCACTGCCGCCTCGCGGTTCATCTCCTGGCTGCGATACTCCTGCGCTTTGATAATCACTATGCCTTCCGGCGTAATCAGATGATGCTTCGCCGCCAGCATGCGCTGTTTGTGAAACGGCGGCAGTGACGACGCGGCGATATCGAAACGCAGATGGATAGCGGTGCTGGTTTTATTCACATGCTGCCCACCTGCGCCCTGGGCGCGAATGGCGCTTAGCTCGACTTCGCTGTCAGGCAGCTCAACCGTATGTGAAACTTTAATCATCTGTCACCTGAGACAACGTCGTCTCGTTTAACCTGTTCATCAACTTAACCTTTTGTGCTTGCTGTTTGTGGCGCGTAGCCAGCGGATTCTGTCACTTTAGCCTCTTTCGACGCTACGATCCTGCTTTGGTCTGGCTGAAATCCTGGAAATGCCTGTGATATAGTTCCTCAGGCAACCAGAGTATTCTTGCTCTGCTGAGGAGGTGAAAGTGCAAAAATATTGTGAATTGGTTCGTCAGAAGTATGCCGAGATCGGCAGCGGCGAACTGGGATATGTGCCCGATGCGATCGGATGCGTTTTAAAGGCACTCGATGATATTGCCGCAAATTCTGCGCTAAACTCTTCTGTCAGGGAACAGGCAGCCTATGCCGCTGCAAACTTACTGGTGAGCGACTATGTTGACGAATGAAGCTTATAGACCCATCAACTGCGATGATTACGACAACCTGGAACTCGCCTGCACGAAACGCTGGACGCTTGAGCTGACTCTGAAAAACGGGGAAGCGCTGAAGGCGAAAGCGACGGATATGGTTTCACGTAAAAACGTCGAATACCTTTCTATCGATCTCTCCGGCGAAACGCGCGAGTTGCGCCTCGATCACATCGCCAGCTTCAGCCATCCTGAGCTGGGCACCGTTGTCGTCAGCGAAGAATAACGACAGCGCCTCGGGCGGGATATTCCCGCCCCCTTCCCTAAGGTTTCAGCGACCCATAGTAAGCCGACAGATCCGACATATCCTCATCGCTTAATCCAGCCACAAACGCTTTCATGACTTCCGCCTGCCCGCCGCTGCGCTCGCCCTTTTTATAAGCCTGCAGCGCATGGTTGAGGTAAGCGGCATTCTGTCCCGCAAGGTTGGGATAGAGCGGCATACTGCTTTTTCCCTGCGCGCCATGGCAGGCGGCGCAGGCGGCCGACTTCTGCGCCCCCGCGTTGACGTCGCCGTCGGCCAGCGTCGGCAGCGCCGCCGCCAGCAGTAAGGCGGCCAGTAATCTCTTCATGGTTGCTCTCCAGCACTCTCGTTATTTTGCCAGATCGCCTGCCAGCCGCTGTCGTCAACGGCGGCGCCTTCCCGGGTGACGAACAGACCGGGCGCGCAGACAAGCGTCTGATTGTAGTAGATCAGCGGAATACGTCCGCGCTGCCACGGCGGGATCGCCAGCTCCTGCCACAGCTTTTTGATTTCGCGGCCGCCAGCGCGGCCCGCCAGATGAAAATAGCCCTGCGCATGAAAACGTACGCTCACCTCTTCGTGCGCGTCGGGCTGACGCAGCGCCGAAGGCGCGCGGTAGGCATGCAGCACGCCGAGCCGCTGCGGCAGCACCAGCGGCGCGCGGCGATCGGGCCACGGCAGCAGCCGATCCTTTAGCGACGCGCAGCGCGGCACCCAGTAGAGCCGATCGCGATAGCGGCGCGCCTCGGCCTCGCCAAAGCGTAAACGCGGCTGCGCGTCTTCGCGGCTCAGCATCACCTCCTCGCGCAGACGCGTCAGCGCGGCGCGCGACACCATCGGCGCGCCCTGCCAGCCGATCCAGCGTCGCAGCAGCGCGTTCGCTCGCGTCTCGCTCATCTGTAAAAGCGGCGGGAAATGCAGGCTGCCGTCTGGATGCATCAGACCGGCCAGCTGCTCCGCCAGCAGTTCGTCCAGCAGCTGCTCCTGATCGCCGCACAGCGCCGCGCTGCGCGCGCACGCGGCAGCGAAGTGCGGCCAGCGCGCCTGCAGCGTCGGCAGCAGATGCTGGCGCAGGAAATTGCGATCGTAGCGCGCGTCCTGATTGCTTTCATCTTCGATCCAGCGCAGCTGATGCTGCCGCGCGTAGGCTTCAAGCTGCTGACGCGACTGCCCGAGCAGCGGACGCAGCAGCACGCGGCCGTGGCGCTGATGCCGCACCGGCATCGCCGCCAGCCCGGCCGGTCCGCTGCCGCGCTTCAGCGCCAGCAGCAGCGTCTCGCACTGGTCGTCGAGATGCTGTGCGGTCAGCAGCCACTCGTCAGGCTGCATCGCCGTCGTCAGCGCCTGATAGCGCGCCGTGCGCGCTGCGCCCTCGACGCCCTGCTCGCGCGCGTCGACCTGCACGCGCAGCACTTCGCAACGCAGCTGCCAGGATTCGCAGATCGCCACGCAGTGCGCGGCCCAGCTGTCGGCGTTGGGGCTTAATCCGTGGTGGACATGCAGGGCGCGCAGGCGCGCTTGTGGGTGCGCCTGTTGCCAGCTAACCAGCTGATGCAGCAGCACGGTGGAATCGAGACCGCCGCTAAACGCCACCACCAGCGCGGCATCGTCGGGCAACAGCGAAGCGAGATGAGACAAAGGCATGACGCGTTCCAGAATCAGGGCCGCCGGATGCGGCCCCTGCGCGCGCTATTTTACGCCTGATAGAGCTCCAGCGGCAAACCATCCGGATCGGCAAAGAAGGTGCACTGCTTGCCGGTCAGATCGTCGATGCGGATCGGTTCGCACACTACGCCTTTTTCCGCCAGCGTTGCAACCGCTGCGCCCACGTCCGGCACGGTAAAGGCCAGATGACGCAGGCCGCAGGCTTCAGGGTGACTGACGCGCGCCGGCGGCGAAGGAAAGGAGAAAAGCTCAATGGTGTACTGGCCGTTCAGCGCCAGATCGCCTTTCCACGAATCGCGCGCTTCGCGGTAAACCTCGCCCATCAGGCTAAAGCCGAGCACATCGCAGTAAAAAGCCTTACTGCGCGCATAATCGGTGGCGATGATGGCGATATGGTGAACAGAAGATAACTGCAACATGAAAAGACTCCGTAACTGTTTTGTCTATCCTGAGACGTGCGGCGGCGGCTTGCAATGCGCAATTGTCTGAAGCCGCAGCCTTTTTCCATTATTTCAGCACCCGAACGCGATAATCGCCCTCTTCCGTCAGCGTCGCGCCGTGAATATCGGTCTCAAAACCGGGATAGTGGCGTCCGATAGTGCAGAGCATCAGCAGGAAGTCGAGCACCGCGCGACTCTCTTCGGTGATCATCTCCCCTGGCATCACCAGCGGCACGCCTGGCGGATAGGGCAGGATCATATTGGCGGAGACGCGTCCCACCAGCTGCTTCAGATCCACCGTCTCTACTCTGCCCTGCACCTGCTGCTGGAACGCCTGATGCGGCGTCATCTTCATTTCCGGCAGCACGTCGAACGCCTTGAGCATCAGGCGCGGCAGATCGTGCTGGCGGATCAGCTGGTGGATCCCCTGCGCCAGCGTCTGGATGCGCATATTGCGGTAGAAGTCGGGATCTTCGGCGTAGAGATCCGGCAGCATGTTTTTCACCCGCAAATTGAGATCGTAGGCGCGCTTGAACTCGGTCAGGCCGCGCAGCACGCTCATCGCACGGGTCTTGTCGATGCCGATGCTGAACAGAAACAGCAGGTTATAAGGCCCGGTTTTCTCTACCACAATGCCGCGCTCGTCGAGGAATTTCGCCACCAGCGCCGCCGGAATCCCCTCTTCCGCCATCTCGCCCAGCTCGCTCATACCGGGCGTCAGAATGGTGACCTTAATGGGATCGAGATACATATGGTCGGCGTCCGCCTGGGTAAAGCCGTGCCACTCTTCCTCGCCCGGCTGAATTGGCCAGCACGCCGCTTCGTCGATATGCTCCGGCTGCCAGATATCGAAGAACCAGCTGTCGGACTCCTCCCGCAGGCGCTGAATCTCCCGGCGAAAATGCAGCGCGCGCTCGACCGAGCGATTGATCAGCCGCTTGCCGGGATTGCCGCGCAGCATCGCCGCCGCCGTTTCAATCGACGACACAATCGCGTAGTTGGGCGATGTGGTGGTGTGCATCATGTAGGCTTCATTGAAGGTGTGCTCGTCGTAATCGCCTTTAATATGGATCAGCGACGCCTGCGAGAAGGCCGCCAGCAGCTTGTGGGTCGACTGGGTCTCATAGATCACTTTGCCAGGCGTACGCTCGCCGCTCATGCCGCTTTTGCCGGCATAGATAGGATGGAAGTTGGTATAGGGCACCCAGGCGGAATCGAAGTGTATCGACGGCACCTCCAGCGTCTCCTTGATGTACTGGGTGTTATAGAGCAGACCGTCGTAGGTGGAGTTGGTGATCACGGCGTGCACCGGCCAGCTGGCGCGCGCGGTGTTCGCCACCTTCTCCTCAATGCTGGCGCGGGTGAACTCCCGCTTAGGGATGCCGCCGAGAATGCCCAGCGCGTTGCGCGTCGGCTTTAGCCAGATCGGCACAATATCGCTCATCATCAGCAGATGCGTCAGCGACTTATGGCAGTTGCGGTCGATCAATACCGTGCTGCCGGTCGGCGCCGCATACATGCCGACGATTTTATTCGAGGTCGAGGTGCCGTTGGTCACCATATAGCTCTGTTCGGCGCCGAAAGTTCTGGCGACGTACTCTTCGGCCTCCAGGTGCGGGCCGGTATGATCGAGCAGCGAACCGAGCTCGGTCACGGAGATCGAAATATCCGCCTTCAGCGTATTAGCGCCGAAGAAGTCGTAAAAGAGGCTGCCGACCGGGCTTTTTTGAAAAGCGGTGCCGCCCATATGACCGGGCGTACAGAAGGTGTATTTCCCCTCTTTCACGTAGGTGAACAGCGCTTTGGTCAGCGGCGGAGTAATGTGGTCGATATAGTCGTCGGTGTACTGACGGATATGCAGCGCGATATCGTCCGCGGCGCTCAGCGCATATTCAAAGAAGTGCAGCGCCATGCGCATCTCATTGATGCTGACATCCATCTGGGAATGGGTGTTGATAAAGGCGTAGAGCGGCAGGTGTTCATTGAGCTGATTGATATCGGCGCAGAGCGCCGGACTGTTGTGCGCGTCCCAGTCAAAGATCACGCCGCAGATACGCGGGTTGTGCTCTATCAGCTTCAGCAGGTCGTCGATGTTCGTCGGATAAATCAGCTGAAAGCCCTGCTGCGTCAGCGCGGTATTCAGTTCGCGCAGCGGCTCGTCTTTGTAGAACATGCCGTGTGAACCCATGATCGCCAGAATATTCAATGCGCACCTCCCTTTTAGTGTGGCAGGGCTAATCATAGCGAAGGATAGCGGTCGGGTGCTGTCGGAATGCTCTACTCTGTTGCCGATCGGCAAATCAGAGGCATAAAAAAAGCGGACCGGAGTCCGCTTTTTCACCGCTGTACGCCCTTAAGCGTAGCCGTAGCTCATCAGACGCTGATAGCGACGATCGAGCAGCTCTTCGGTGCTCAGGGTGTCGAGATCGGCCAGATCCGCCAGCAGCTGGTTTTTCAGCGACAGCGCCATATCCACCGGCTGACGATGCGCGCCGCCCAGCGGTTCAGGAATGATCGAGTCGATCAGCTTCAGCTCTTTCAGACGGTTGGCCGTGATGCCCATCGCTTCTGCCGCCAGCGGGGCTTTATCCGCGCTTTTCCACAGAATCGAGGCGCAGCCTTCCGGCGAGATTACCGAATAGGTGCTGTACTGCAGCATATTCACTTTGTCGCCCACGCCGATGGCCAGCGCGCCGCCTGAACCGCCTTCGCCGATCACGGTGCAGATCACCGGGATTTTCAGGCCGGACATTTCACGCAGGTTGCGGGCGATTGCTTCCGACTGGCCGCGCTCTTCCGCGCCCACGCCCGGATAGGCGCCCGGCGTGTCGATAAAGGTGATCAGCGGCATCTTGAAGCGCTCGGCCATCTCCATCAGGCGCAGCGCTTTGCGGTAGCCCTCCGGCGCCGGCATACCGAAGTTGCGGCGGATTTTCTCTTTGGTTTCGCGACCTTTTTGATGACCAATGATCATGACCGGGCGGCCGTCGAGACGGGCGATACCGCCGACAATCGCTTTGTCGTCGGCATAGGCGCGATCGCCAGCCAGCTCGTCAAAGTCGTCAAAAGCGTTGCGAACGTAGTCAAGCGTATAAGGACGCAGCGGATGGCGCGCCAGCTGCGCGACCTGCCATGCGCCCAAATCGGCGAAGATTTTACGGGTCAGCTCGACGCTTTTTTCGCGCAGGCGCTGCACCTCTTCGTCCAGATTAATATGTTTATCATCCTGACGACCAATCGACGTAAGCGAATCAATTTTCGCTTCAAGTTCCGCGATCGGCTGTTCAAAATCCAGGTAATTAAGACTCATAATGTTCCTGTTTTAGTCAAACTCCAGTTCAACCTGCTCCGACCCTATCAACGAACGCAGTTCGTTGAGCAGGCGATCGCTGGGCGAAATACGCCACGCTGCACCAAAGCGTAGCTTCGCTCGCGCGTCGGCTCTCTGATAGTAGAGATTCACCGGTATCGTCCCCGAGCGATGGGGCTCAAGAGACTGGCGGAGCCGGTTTAATAGCTGGTCATCAATTTGCCTGTCCGTCAGCGAGATAGCAAGTCCGCGCGCGTATTTTTCGCGCGCTTCGTCAATGTCCATGACTTCACGAGCGGTCATTTTAAGGCCGCCGCTGAAGTCATCAAAGCTGACCTGTCCGCTGACGATCAGGATACGGTCTTTCTCCAGCAACTGCTGGTATTTATCTAACGCATCGGTAAATAACATCACCTCAAGACGACCGGAACGATCGTCCAGAGTACAGATACCAATTCGGTTGCCGCGCTTGGTCACCATCACGCGGGCCGCCACCACCAGACCGGCGGCGACGGTAATTTTGCCACGCTCGGTAGGATGCATGTCCTTGAGGCGCATGCCGCCTACGTAGCGTTCAATCTCTTTCAGATACTGATTGATCGGATGGCCGGTGAGATAGAGGCCGAGCGTTTCCCGCTCGCCGTCGAGCTGCACCTGCTCCGGCCAGGGCGCCACGCTGGCGTAGGATTTCTCTACCTGCTCCGGCTCTTCCGCCAGCACGCCGAACATGTCGGCCTGGCCGATCGCCTCTGCTTTTGCATGCTGATCCGCTGCCTTCAGCGCGTCGCCGAGCGAACTCATCAGCGCCGCGCGATGCGGCCCGAGACGATCGAAGGCGCCGGACATGATCAGCTTCTCCATCACGCGACGATTGATCTTTTTGGTGTCGGTGCGCGCGCAGAGATCGAACAGTTCGCGGAAATAGCCATCCTGGTTGCGCGCTTCGAGGATCGCCTCGATCGGACCTTCGCCGACGCCTTTGATCGCGCCGATGCCGTAGACGATCTCGCCGTCGTCATTGACGTGGAACTGATAGAGACCGGAGTTGATATCGGGCGGCAGCACCTTCAGCCCCATGCGCCAGCACTCGTCCACCAGGCCAACCACCTTCTCGGTGTTGTCCATATCGGCGGTCATCACCGCCGCCATAAACTCGGCCGGATAGTGCGCCTTCAGCCACAGCGTCTGATAGGAAACCAGCGCATAGGCGGCGGAGTGCGATTTGTTAAAGCCGTAGCCGGCGAATTTCTCCACCAGGTCGAAAATCTTCATCGACAGCTCGCCGTCGATGCCCATGCGCTCCGCGCCCTCTTTAAACACCGAGCGCTGCTTGGCCATCTCTTCCGGTTTCTTTTTACCCATCGCGCGGCGCAGCATATCCGCGCCGCCCAGGGTATAGCCGGAAAGCACCTGGGCGATCTGCATCACCTGTTCCTGATAGAGGATAATGCCGTAGGTGGGTTCGAGCACCGGCTTCAGGCTTTCATGCTGCCACTGAATATCGGGATAGGAGATCGCCTCGCGCCCGTGCTTACGGTCGATAAAGTTATCCACCATGCCCGACTGCAGCGGACCGGGACGGAACAGCGCCACCAGCGCGATCATATCTTCAAAGCAGTCCGGCTTCAGACGTTTGATCAGGTCTTTCATGCCGCGCGATTCAAGCTGGAACACCGCCGTGGTTTCCGCGCGCTGCAGCATGTCGAAGCTTTTTTTATCCTCCAGCGGGATAGCGGCGATATCGATCGGCGGCAGCCCCTGCTTCTCCCGGCGCGGGTTGATCATCTTCAGCGCCCAGTCGATGATGGTAAGCGTGCGCAGACCGAGGAAGTCGAACTTCACCAGACCGGCGTATTCGACGTCATTCTTATCGAACTGCGTGACCGGATGGTTGCCGTTCTCGTCGCAGTAGAGCGGCGCGAAGTCGGTAATCTGCGTCGGGGCGATCACCACGCCGCCGGCGTGCTTGCCGGCGTTACGCGTGACGCCTTCCAGCTTGCGCGCCATATCGATCAGCGCTTTGACCTCTTCGTCCGCGTCGTACATTTCCGGCAGCTGCGGCTCGACGGCGAAGGCTTTTTCCAGCGTCATGCCGGGATCCGGCGGGATCAGCTTGGAGATGCGATCGACGAAGCCGTACGGATGACCCAGCACGCGGCCGACGTCGCGGATAACCGCTTTCGCCGCCATGGTGCCGAAGGTAATGATCTGCGATACCGCCTCGCGCCCGTACATCTCGGCGACGTGATCGATCACCTGATCGCGCTTCTCCATACAGAAGTCGACGTCGAAGTCAGGCATCGAGACGCGTTCCGGGTTAAGGAATCGTTCGAACAGCAGATCGAACTCCAGCGGATCGAGGTCGGTGATCTTCAGCGCGTAGGCGACCAGCGAACCGGCGCCGGAGCCGCGTCCCGGACCGACCGGAATGCCGTTATCTTTCGACCACTGGATAAACTCCATCACGATCAGGAAGTAGCCAGGGAAGCCCATCTGGTTGATAACGTTGAGCTCGATTTCCAGACGCTCGTCATATTCCGGCCGCTTCTCCGCGCGCACGGCCGGATCGGGAAAGAGAAACTCAAGGCGCTCTTCCAGCCCTTCCCGCGACTTCATCACCAGAAAATCTTCGGTGGACATATCGCCTGTCGGGAACTGCGGCAGGAAGTACTCGCCGAGGCGGACCGTGACGTTGCAGCGCTTAGCAATCTCTACGCTGTTTTCCAGCGCTTCCGGGATGTCCGAGAACAGCTCGCACATCTCCTCTTCGCTGCGCATATATTGCTGAGGGCTGTAGTTGCGCGGGCGTTTGGGATCGTCCAGCGTATAACCGTCGTGGATCGCCACGCGGATTTCATGGGCGTCGAAGTCCTCTTCATTCAGGAAGCAGACTTCATTGGTGGCGACCACCGGCACGCCTTCGGCGATGGCGAGCTCAACCGCGGCGTGCAGATAGCTCTCCTCGTCGGCGCGGCCGGTGCGCGTCAGTTCAAGGTAGTAGCGATCGGGAAAATGGGTCTGATAGAAGTCGAGGCACTGCGCCACCAGGGCGCTGTTGCCGCGCAGCAGGCTGCGGCCCACGTCGCCGCAGCGTCCGCCGGAGAGCAGAATCAATCCTTCGCCCAGCTCTGGCAGCCAGTCGCGATCGATAACCGGACCGGCGATGCCGTAACCGCGCTGATAGGCGCGCGAGATGAGCAGCGTCAGATTCTGATAGCCGGTATTGTTGGCGGCCAGCACCGTCAGCTGGGTCAGCTCGTCGCCCATGAGTTCGCTGGCGACCTTGAAGTCCGCGCCGATAATCGGTTTGATCCCCGCGCCGTGCGCGCTGCCGTAGAAACGCACCAGCCCGCACAGGTTCATAAAGTCCGTGATAGCGAGGGCCGGCATGCCAAGCGCAGCCGCCTTTTTGACCAGCGGCCCGGTTTTCGCCAGGCCATCGACCATAGAGTAGTCACTGTGGACACGCAGATGTATAAAACGGGGTTCAGCCATATCGGTTTCCGGTTAAAACAGCGTCAGGCTATTAAAGCGTAGCTGGCTGGCCTGCGGCCAGAACTTCAGCGTCGATCAGGGCGTTGCGCACCGGCGCAAAGCTGCGGCGATGGTGCGGCGTGGCGCCGTGCTGCGTCAGTTTTTCCATATGCAGCGCGGTAGGATAGCCTTTGTGCTGCGCGAAGCCATACTGGGGAAAGAGCCGATCCAGCTCTGCCATTTCGCTATCGCGCGACACCTTGGCGATAATCGACGCCGCGCTGATCTCCGCGACCAGGCTATCGCCTTTCACTACCGCCTGCGAAGGCATCGGCAGCGCCGGGCAGCGGTTGCCATCCACCAGCACGAAATCGGGCGCGATGGCCAGGCCGGCGACCGCGCGCTGCATCGCCAGCATGGTGGCGTGCAGAATATTGAGCCGGTCAATCTCCTCCGGCTCGGCGCGGCCCAGGCTCCATGCCAGCGCTTTTTCTTTGATCTCGTCGAACAGAGCGAGACGGCGCTTTTCCGACAGTTTCTTCGAGTCAGCCAGACCCTGAATCGGGTTGGCCGGATCGAGAATCACCGCCGCCGTGACGACCGCGCCGACCAGCGGGCCGCGGCCCACTTCGTCAACGCCCGCAATCAGGCGGGCATTGGGATAGATAAAATCAGCCATTGGCGATCTCCAGTACGGCGTCCGCTGCCTGTTCGTCTGCGTTCCAGCGGATCTGCTGATGCAGTTCGGTGAAGGTCGCGAGCAGCGCATCGCGTTGCGCACCGGCATGCAGCAGCGGCTCGAGCGCCGCCGCCAGCGCGTGCGGTTCGCACTCCTCCTGCAGCAGCTCTTTCACCAGCTCGCGCCCCGCCAGCAGATTGGGCAGCGAGACGTAAGGCGTCTTCACCAGCCGCTTCGCCAGCCAGAAGGTCGAAGGCTTCATACGATAGCCGACCACCATCGGGCATTTTGCCAGCATACACTCCAGCGCGGCGGTGCCTGATGCCAGAATCGCGGCGTCGCTCGCAATCATCGCCTCGCGTCCCTGGCCGTCCAGCAGATGCATCGGTACTTCAGGAGCGACGTCGGCTTTGATCTGTTCGAACTGCGCGCGACGTTTCGCGTTGACCAGCGGCACGACGATTTCCAGCGCCGGATAGCGTACCCGCAGCAGCTGGGCCGCCCGCAGAAAATCGGCGCTGAGCATCTCGACTTCCGCATGTCGGCTGCCGGGCAGCAGTGCGAGGCAGAGCGCCTCGTCGCTAATGCCTAGCGTGCGGCGTGCGGCAGATTTATCCGGCTGCAGCGGCATCGCATCCGCCATGGTGTGGCCGATAAAGCGGCACGGCACGTTGAAGCGATCGTAAAAGGCTTTTTCAAACGGCAGGAAAGCGAGCACCAGATTGGTATTACGACCAATTTTAAATACGCGCTTTTGTCGCCACGCCCAGACCGAGGGGCTGACGTAGTGAATGGTGCGAATGCCGTTGCGCTTCAGTCGCCCTTCCAGCCGGATATTAAAATCGGGCGCATCAATGCCGACAAAGACATCCGGCTTGAGCTCGGTAAAGCGCTGCGTCAGGTCGCGGCCGATTTTCATCAGGCGCGGCAGACGGCCGAGCACTTCCACGATGCCCATCACCGCCAGCTCTTCCATCTCATACCAGGTTTCGCAGCCTTCGGCCTGCATGCGCGGGCCAGCTACGCCGACGAAACGGGCATCAGGATGACGCGCTTTGAGCGCGCGGATCAGACCGGCACCAAGAATATCGCCGGAAGTTTCTCCGGCGACCAGGGCTATCGTAAGGGGACGCACTGACATGAATTAACGAATCAACCCACGCGTAGAACGAGCGAAGAAGTCGTAGAAAGGCTGCACTTCGCTATGCTGCTTCGCCAGCGCTTCGATTTCCGGCTTGGCTTCTTCCAGCGTTTTGTTGCTGCGGTACAGCACTTTATAGGCGTTGCGAATAGCGTGCAGCGCCTCTTTGCTGAAGCCGCGGCGCTTCAGGCCTTCGATATTGATACCGAACGGCGTCGCGTGGTTGCCCTGCGCGATAACGTACGGCGGCACATCCTGCGCGACGCCTGAACACCCGCCGACCATCACATGCGCGCCGATGGTGCACCACTGATGCACCGCCGTCATTCCGCCGATAATCGCAAAATCGTCCACGGTGACGTGACCGCCCAGCGTGGCGTTGTTGGCGAAAATGCAGCGGTTGCCGATCACGCAGTCGTGCGCGATGTGCGCATTCACCATCAGCAGGTTATCGCTGCCGATAGTGGTGACGCCACCGCCCTGCGCGGTGCCGCGGTGAATGGTCACGCTTTCGCGGATGCGGTTGCGGTCGCCTACTTCAACGCGCGTCGGCTCGCCGGCATATTTCAGATCCTGGTTCACTTCGCCGATAGAGGCGAACTGATAGATCTGGTTATCTTTCCCGATACGCGTGTGGCCATTGATGACCACATGCGACTTCAGGACCGTCCCTTCACCGATTTCCACATGCGCGCCGATAAAGCAGAACGGGCCGATGTGGACGTTGGGGCCGATGATGGCCCCATCTTCGATGACGGAACTGGCATGGATGGTGGCGGTTGGATCAATCACAGATTATGCCTCCCGGCTACGGGCACACATCATGGTCGCTTCACAGACGATCTTGCCGTCAACGGTAGCAACGCCTTTAAAACGCGTCAAACCGCGGCGGGTTTTCTCGAAAGTCACTTCCATGATCATTTGATCGCCCGGTACGACCGGACGCTTGAAACGGGCTTCGTCGATGCCGGCGAAATAGTAGAGCTCACCCGGCTCCAGTTTACCCACGCTTTTAAACGCCAGGATACCGGTAGCCTGCGCCATCGCTTCGAGGATCAGAACGCCAGGGAAAATCGGTTTACCAGGGAAATGCCCCTGGAAAAACGGTTCGTTAACAGAGACGTTCTTTACCGCGCGCAGATACTTGTGCTCTTCAAACTCCAGCACGCGATCAACCAGCAGAAACGGGTAGCGGTGCGGCAGCAGCTCTAAAATTTCTTCAATTTTCAGAGTATGAGTTTCAGTAGTCAAAATACTCTTCCTGTCCTAAAAATCTGATGACATCAATAACACGGCCTGCACAGATCAATATGATCCTCCGCAGGCCGAAATCGGTTCAATGGCGCCTGGCTTGCCTGCTTAACAGTTTTTATTAGCAAGCCGGTCGCATGTGGGATGGCGTTTAGTCGTCTTTGCCGACCTTCCGCTCGATGGCTTTTAAGCGCTTGCTCATGTCATCGATGTTCATCACCAGCGCTGCAGTTTTGCGCCAGGTTTTATTGGGTTGTAGCGGAATGCCGGAGGAGTATACCCCAGGCTCTGTGATAGGACGCATAACCATGCCCATACCGGTAACAGTCACCTTGTCACAGATTTCCATATGGCCGTTAATGACGCTGGCGCCGCCAATCATACAGTAACGTCCAATTTTCAAACTACCCGCCATGATCACACCACCCGCAACCGCGGTATTGTCGCCAATAACCACGTTGTGTGCGATCTGACACTGGTTGTCTATGATAACACCATTGCCGATCAGAGTGTTATCCAGCGCGCCACGATCGATAGTGGTACAGGCGCCGATTTCTACCCGATCGCCGATAATTACAGCGCCAAGCTGCGGGATTTTCACCCAATTGCCGCGATCGTTGGCGTAGCCGAAACCGTCCGCGCCGATCACGGTGCCGGACTGAATCAGACAATCCTGACCGATTTCGATTTCATGGTAGACGGTGACGTTGGCCCACAGGCGGCTATTGTTGCCGATGCGCGTCTTTTTGCCAACGAAGCAGCCTGCGCCGATGACGACGTTATCGCCAAGCACCACGTCCGATTCAATCACCGCGTTGGCGCCGACAGAGACGTTCTGCCCCAGCTTCGCGCTGGGATCGATTACCGCGCTGGGCGCGATATTCTGCGCAGGCTGCGGCGTGGTATCCAGCAGCTGAGCCATGCGCGCATAGGTCAGATAGGGATTCTTTACTACCAGCGCGGCCGAGTGGCACCACTCCAGATCCGCTTCCGTCAGCACCACGGCCGAAGCCTGACACTGGGCGAGCTGCTCGCGGTAGCGGCTGTTGCTGAGAAATGTGATTTGGCCGGTTTGGGCGGATTGCATAGAAGCAATGCCGGAGATGGCGAGGTCGCCATCTCCGTGCAATTCTGCATCCAACTGCTGGGCTAAATCAGCCAGTCGAATTGATGACATCGATTATTTAACCTGTTTCAGCACGTCAGCAGTAATGTCTTTCGCGTTTGCCGCGTAAGCCACCGCGTTGGCGTCGATCACCACGTCATAACCTTCGTCGCTCGCGACTTTCTTCACGGCGTCCTGAATGCGGCTCAGCAGTTTGTTACGCTCTTCCATCTGACGGCGGCGGTTATCCTGCTCGAAAGCCTGGGCTTTAGAAGAGAAGGCTTCGCGCTGCGACATGACGTCTTTTTCCATGCGGCTGCGATCGCTGGCCTTCATGGTTGAACCGTCGCGCTGCAGGCGCTGCATTTTGGTTTGCAGATCGCGTTCCTGGCTCTGCAGCTCGGTTGCGCGGCCTTTGAATTCGTTTTCCAGCTGTTTAGCAACGGTCGCACGCTGCGGTAACTGTTGGAAAATGCTGGACACGTTTACCACTGCGATTTTGTCAGCAGCCTGAGCGCCTGCGGATACAGCTAAAGCAAGACCCAGTCCTGCGGCACACAACAACTTTTTCACTATAAACTCCTTACCATCAACGTTTGTGTCAGCGACACAGTGTTTGCTCCGAACCGCACTAAAAACCGCGGTTCGGTAGCAAGACTTCAGCTTATGCTTCCTTGCTCAGAACCCTACCAGGTTTTACCAATGTTAAACTGGAACTGTTCTGATTTGTCCCCTTCCACTTTTTTGACCGGCTGGGCATAAGAGAAGACCAGCGGCCCCAGCGGGGACATCCACTGCAGCGCAATACCGCTTGAAACGCGGATATTGTTTGGATCGCTATAGTCCGGGATGCCGGCGGCACGGGTTTCAGCCGTATTCTCCCACTTGGTATCCCAGACGGTACCCGCATCCACGAACAGCGAGGTGCGTACCGAGTTGGCGTATTTCTCGCTCAGGAACGGCGTCGGCGTAATCAGCTCCAGGCTGGCCACCGCCATCGCGTTGCCGCCGACCGCGTCGTCCGACTTACAAATGCCGTTCGGATCGCTCAGCGTACAGGTAGACGAACGGTCGTTCAGGTAAGCCGCTTTCGGACCGATGGTGTTAGAGCGGAAACCGCGCACCGTGCTCGAGCCACCCGCATAGAAGTTCTCATAGAACGGCATCTCTTTACCGCCCAAACCATCGCCGTAACCGACGCGGCCGCGGCCTAACACCACCCAGGTGCGATCGCGGTTAAGCGGCACGTACTGCTGGGTATCGAGCGTCGCTTTGTAGAAGCTGTTGTCCGATCCCGGGATGGTGACCTTGCCGTTCAGGTTGGTACGGTTACCCGAGGTCGGGAAGAAGCCGCGATCCAGGGTGTTGTACGTCCAGCCGTAGTTGAAGGTGAAGTCATCTGCCGAGAAATCGCCTTTGTCGTTCAGCTCCTGCGGCTTGCCGACCGAATCGAGATAGCGCCACATCGCCACCTGCGGCTGCATGTTGGAAAGGTCGTTGTGCACATAGCCCAGGCCCACACGCAGCGTGTTGTTTTCGTTGACCGGGAAGCCCAGGGTGCCGTCTACGCCGTAACTTTTGTTGGTGTAGTCGGACAGGTCGGCATCGTCTGCTTTAAAGTCGTTATAGAAGACGCGGCCGCCCAGGCTCACGCCGTCGACCGTAAAGTACGGATCGGTCAGCGAGAATTCGGCATAGGTCTGATAGTCATTTTTGGTACCGCTGATGCTCACCGTGTTGCCGGTGCCCAGCCAGTTGTCCTGGGTGACGCCAACCTGGAAGCTGACGCCGCTTTCGGTGCCGTAGCCGACGCCGAAGTTAAAGGTGCCGGTGTTGCGCTCTTTCACCTTGTAGACCACGTCTACCTGATCGGGCGCGCCCGGCACGCGCTGGGTGTCCACATCAACGGTTTCAAAGTAGCCGGTGCGGTTCAGGCGCTCTTTACCCTGCTCCACCAGGTCGCTGCCCAGCCATGCGCCTTCCATCTGGCGCATTTCGCGACGCAGCACCGCATCTTTCGAGGTGTCGTTGCCTTCGAAGCGCACTTTGCGCACGTAGTAACGGTTGCCGGCATCGACGCTGATATGCAGCTTCACCGTTTTATCGGCGTCGTTGATTTCCGGCTGCGTCATAACGCGCGGATAGGCGTAGCCGTAACGGCCCAGCAGCTTCTTGATATCATCTTCCATCTGGGTGACTTTGGTGCCGTTATAGAGCTCGCCCGATGGAATCTGCGTCAGATGTTCGATTTCTGCCGAGTGGCCCGCCATGCTGCCATTGACGATCACGCCGGCGATTTTGTACTGATCGCCCTCGGTGATGTTAACGGTGATGTAGATGCCTTTTTTATCCGGCGTCAGGCTGACCTGCGTCGAATCGATGTTAAAGCGCGCATAGCCGCGATCGAGATAGAAGCTGCGCAGCGTCTCAAGGTCACCCGCCAGTTTTTGCTTCTGATATTTGCGATCGCCGACCACGTTCCACCACGGCACTTCGTCGCGCAGCTGGAAACGAGAGATCAGCTCGTCAGAGCTAAACGCCTTATTGCCGACGATGTTAATCTGCTGAATCTTGGCGGAGACGCCCTCGGTGAAGACCAGTTTCAGGTCGACGCGGTTGCGCGGCAGCGGCGTCACTACGGCCTTCACGTTGGCGGTGTATTTACCGACGCTGTAGTAGAAATCCTCCAGTCCCTTTTCAATCGAAGAGATGGTGGTGCGATCCAGGGCTTCGCCTACGCGTACGCCAGAGGCCTCAAGGTTCTGCTTGAGCTGCTCCTCTTTCACCGCTTTGTTGCCGGTAAAGGTAATGCTGGCAATGGTAGGACGTTCTTTTACCTGAACAATCAGCGTAGTTCCGTCGCGCAGGACCTGAACATCCTCAAAGTTGCCGGTAGCGAACAGTGAACGAATGGTATTTTTGACATCTTCGTCATTAACCGTATCGCCAACTCGTACCGGCATGCTCAGCAGAGCCGCGCCGACGGCGACTCGCTGCAGCCCTTCGAAATGAATATCCTTCACCACGAAATCGTCTGCACCGTAAACGGTGGCGCTGCTAAACAGCAGCGACGCTATGAGCAACTTTTTCATCGCCATCGTTATTATGCGTTTTCCTAACACATCCCGCGTCTGTCTGCGTTCCAGCGATTACAGACGTGAGAAATCATTGAAAAGTGCAAGCCCCATTAACAACACCAGCAGGATTGAGCCAATGCGATAACTGAAGTCCTGAACTCGCTCGGACACCGGTCCACCTTTGATCTTTTCGATCGCCAGGAAGAGCAAATGCCCACCATCTAACACCGGCAGTGGGAAGAGATTGATGATTCCAAGGTTGACGCTAATCAACGCCAGAAACATCAGGTAGTAAATCATCCCGTATTCCGCTGACAATCCTGCGCCCTGCGCAATCGAAATCGGCCCGCTCAGGTTGTTCAGCTTTACATCGCCGGTAATTAACTTGCCCAGCATGGAGACCGTCAGCTTCATCAGTTGCCAGGTTTTCGCGCTGGCTTCACCGACAGCGTCAAACGCGCCATACTGCCTTACCGTTTTGTAGGCTTCCGGCAGCGGGACTACGCGCGGGATAACCCCGGCGAAACCCTCTGCCTTCGCGCCCGGCCTGGCTTCCGGCGTCAGGTGCAGCTGCACCGTTTCGCCGTTGCGATTCACGTCCAGGACCATCTCTTTGCCAGGATTATCCCGCACCTGCATGACAAAACTTTGCCATTGCGTTAACGGCTGACCATCGACTTTAACGATCCTGTCGCCCGCTTGCAAACCGGCGACGCTTGCGGGCGAGTCAGCCTGCACCTCCGCCAGCGTGGTTTCGATTTGCGGCCCGCGCGGACGAATGCCCAGCGCCACAACCGGATCCTCTTTGTCTGGCTCGAACTGCCAGTTGCGCAGATCGACCGCTTTCTGTTGCGTCGCTTCTTCGCCGAAGCGCGAGACGGTCAGCACCGTTTGCGCGTCGCCGATTTTGCCGATCAGCGCCATACGCACGGCATCCCAGTCAGGCGTTTCGATACCGTCGACTGCTTTAAGTTCCATCCCGCTGACAATTTGCGCCTGCGCCGCCACCGATCCGTTCACAATTTCGCCAACGACCGGGCGCACACCCGGAACGCCGTGAATAAACACGACCCAGTAGGCGAACACGGCGAAGATGAAATTGGCGACGGGACCGGCGGCGATAATCGAGGCGCGCTGCCAGATGGCTTTATTGTTGAAAGCCTGATGACGCAGTTCGGCGGGCACGCTTTCCACGCGCTCGTCGAGCATTTTGACATAGCCTCCGAGCGGGATCAGCGCGATAACGTATTCGGTGCCCTGCTTATCGCGACGCTGCCAGAGCGCCTTGCCGAAGCCGATAGAGAAGCGTTCAACGCGCACGCCGCAGCGGCGCGCTACCCAAAAATGGCCGAACTCGTGAACGGTGATCAGCACGCCAAGGGCGATGATAAAGGCGACAAAACTCCACAATATACTCAACATCTACGCCTGTCCTCAGAGAGTGCGGAACACCAGCAGCAGTAAACAGGCGAAAACCGGCACCGCCGCGGTGAGGCTGTCGATGCGATCGAGTATGCCGCCGTGACCCGGGATCAGGCTGCCGCTGTCTTTAATGCCCGCTTCACGTTTGAACATGCTTTCCGTTAAATCGCCCAGCACCGAGGCGAGCGTCGCCAGCACGGCGCAGACGATCAGCGTACCGGCGGAAACGGTCAGCGGCGCTAAGCTGGCGAACAGCCAGGCGATCAGCGCGGAAGAAACCAGGCCGCCGAAAAAGCCTTCCCAGGTTTTACCGGGCGAGACCTTAGGCGCCAGCTTATGTTTGCCGAACAGCCTGCCGAACATGTAGGCGCCGGAATCCGCGCCCCACACCAGGAACATCACGAACAGCAGCCACCATGAGCCGGCGTAATGATCGCTCTCGTAGTGATACTGACGCAGCGCCATCATGCCCCAGAAAAAGGGGATAAGCGTGAGAATGCCGAATACCAGGCGCAAGGGGCGCGAATGGCGCCACAGAGAGGCCGAGGCGGGATAAGAGAGAACCAGGAACAGCGCCACAATCCACCACGCCAGCGACGCCCAGAGCGACGTGGCGACCTGCGGCAGATGTACGTCACGCTGATAGGGAGGAAGAGTAAAGAGCATCCCCGCCAGCAGCAGCCCACACAGCAGAGAAAGCCAGATGCGCTGTTGGCGCGACGCCATGCCCGCAAGCTGGCCCCATTCCCAGGCGCCGAGCATGCAGATGATAATCGTCGTAATCGCAAAACCAACGGGCGGTAACCAGAAAAGCGCAGCAATCACCAGCGGAATGAGAATAAGCGCGGTAATCAGACGAGACTTCAGCAAAGGTTACCCCCTGTTTGCTCAGGCGCCGCCTGGTGCAGCGCCGCCAAAACGACGCTCCCGCAGAGAGAATGCATTCAGTGCACCTTCAAAAACGTGTTCATCAAAATCAGGCCAGAGAACATCGGTGAAATAAAACTCAGCATAGGCGATCTGCCACAGCAGGAAGTTGCTAATCCGATGCTCTCCCCCGGTCCTTATCACTAGATCCACTGGAGCCAGTCCCTGCATGCACAGATGGGCAGACAGGTTTTCCTCGGTGATCTGGTCAGGACGCAGCAAACCTTCCTGAACCTGCTCAGCGAGTTTTTTCACTCCCTGGATAATATCCCAACGTCCGCCATAGTTCGCGGCAATATTGAGAGTCAGTCCACTATTTTGCTGAGTCAGTTCCTCGGCGCGACGAATACGCTCCTGAATACGGTTACTGAAACGGCTTACGTCGCCGATAACGCGCAGACGCACGTTGTGCTTGTGCAGGCTCTTCACTTCGCTGTCGAGCGCCCAGACAAACAGCTCCATCAGCGCCGTGACTTCCGAAGCCGGTCGGCTCCAGTTTTCACTGCTGAAGGCATAGAGCGTCAGCGCTTCAAGATTATTGCTGACGGCGAAGCTGACGGAGCGGCGTACCGCTTTAACGCCCGCTTTATGGCCGGAAATACGCAGTTTTCCCTGATTTTTAGCCCAACGACCATTGCCATCCATAATGATAGCCACGTGACGCGGGCCTATTCCCTGTTGGTCATCGGTTTTGTTGTGATTATTGGACGACATAACGCGTAATTAATTCCTGTTGTCAGAAATGCTGTGGTTTCTGAATACATTGCGCCCGGTCTTCTCTCACCCAAAAGGGGCGAGGCGCATCAGATGCGATGCCATACCCGGAAACGCGAGCGAGCGACTATACCATTTTCGCTACAGGCGAACAAATAGCGGCGCGCGTTAACGCGAGGTCGCGAAACGCGGCAGCATCTCTGTGGCGCTGGCGCGCGCGGCGCGGTCGATATCCAGTACGGCGTCCACCGAGTCCGGCTCCGCAAACGTCTGCGCCGCCAGCGCTTCGCTGTTGATCGCCGCGATGTCGGTAAAGCGGATCTGGTTATCCAGAAAGGCCGCCACCGCAACCTCATTGGCCGCGTTCAGCGTCGTGGTCGCCGCCTGCCCTGCCTCGCAGGCATCTATCGCCAGTTTCAGGCAAGGGTAGCGGGCAAAGTCAGGTTCAGCGAACGTCAGCGCGGACATGCGGGTGAAGTCCAGCGGCGTGACGCCTGCCGAAATACGCGCGGGCCAGGCCATGCAGTGTGCAATGGGGGTGCGCATATCCGGTGAACCGAGCTGAGCCAGCACGCTGCCGTCGCAGTAGCGCACCATGGAGTGGATCATCGACTGCGGATGCAGGATCACCTCCATTTGCGCTGCGCTGGCGTTAAATAACCAGCGGGCTTCAATGTATTCGAGACCTTTATTCATCATGGTGGCCGAGTCGACGGAGATTTTACGTCCCATCGACCAGTTCGGATGCGCGCAGGCCTGCTCTGGCGACATGGTCGCGAGGTCAGCCAGCGGCGTGTCACGAAAAGGACCACCCGATCCCGTAAGGATAATGGACTCAATGCCATTTTCTCGCAGGTCAGCGTATCCTAACTGATGCTGGATGGAAGCGGGCAAACTCTGAAAAATCGCGTTATGCTCGCTGTCGACGGGCAGCAGCTGCGCCTGATGATGGCGTACAGCCTCCATAAACAAACGGCCGCAGGTGACAAGAGACTCTTTATTGGCGAGCAGCACGCTTTTCCCGGCGCGGATCGCCGCCAGCGTCGGCAGCAAACCCGAGGCGCCGACGATCGCCGCCATCACCTGGTCGACCTCGTCGAGCGCCGCCAGCTCACACGCGGCCTGAACGCCGGAGAGCACTTCGGTAGAGACGTTGAGTGCTTTCAGTCGTTCACGCAGCGCCTGCGCGGAAGCTTCATCCGCCATTGCCGCATAGCGCGGCTGAAAGGCCTGACACTGTTCCGCCATCAGCGCAACGTTCTGTCCGGCCACCAGCGCGGTGATTTGATAGAGCTCAGGATTGGCGCGAACCACCGCCAGCGTGCTGGCGCCGATTGATCCGGTAGAACCCAGCAAGGTTAATCGCTTCATTAAGCTATCCCTGTGAAGACGTCGAATAACTCCGCAAGCGCGGAAGGTATAATGTAAAACGCCGCCAGAGCGCATTCGCAATGAACACAGCCCTGAACGGCGTTTTATACCCAAGGATATCGGGTATAGAGAGCAACCGATGGGATTAGAACTCCATCAGCTCCTTCTCTTTTTCGGCCAGCGCCGCATCGACGTTCTTGATGCGCGCATCGGTCATTTTCTGGATCTCTTCCTGAGTACGACGCTCATCGTCTTCGCTGATCTCTTTATCTTTCAGCAAGGCTTTGATTTTGTCGTTGGCGTCGCGGCGCACGTTGCGCACGGAAACGCGGCCCTGCTCGGCTTCGCCGCGTACGATCTTGATCAGATCTTTACGACGCTCTTCGGTCAGCGCAGGCAGCGGAACGCGAATGTCGCTACCGGCTGAGTTCGGGTTCAGGCCGAGGTCAGAAGCCATAATGGCTTTTTCCACTGCCGGACCCATAGAGCGATCGAACACGTTGATTTTCAGCGTGCGTGAGTCTTCTACGGTGACGGAAGCGAGCTGACGCAGCGGCGTCGGCGTACCGTAGTATTCGACCACGATACCGTCGAGCAGTGAAGGTGAAGCGCGACCGGTGCGCACTTTGCTGATGGTGTTTTTAAACGCTTCGACGCATTTGTCCATGCGCGTTTCAGCATCTTTTTTGATGTCGTTAATCACGTTGAAACCCTTGGATTCGGTTTGACCTGGCCATTCCGGCGGCGCCGGAAGCGGTATCGCTGTTGAGCGATAATCCTGAATGGTGCGCGGTGACGTTCACCGCGCCGACAGAATATACCTTATTTTATCTTGCGTCGGGTATTAATGCGTAATCAGGGTGCCTTCTTTTTCGCCCATGACTACGCGACGCAGCGCGCCAGGTTTGTTCATATTAAATACGCGGATCGGCAGCTGGTGGTCACGCGCCAGCGTAAAGGCCGCCAGATCCATTACTTTCAGCTCGCGTTCCAGCACTTCGGCGTAGGAGAGCTGATCGTAGAGCGTCGCATCCGGATTTTTCACCGGATCGGCGGAGTAAACGCCGTCGACTTTGGTCGCCTTCAGCACCACGTCCGCTTCGATCTCGATGCCGCGCAGGCAGGCCGCCGAGTCGGTAGTGAAGAACGGGTTGCCGGTGCCGGCGGAGAAAATCACCACGCGGTTGTTGCGCAGCAGGCTGATCGCTTCGGCCCAGCTGTAGTTGTCGCACACGCCGTTGAGGGGAATAGCGGACATCAGGCGCGCGTTGACATAGGCACGATGCAGCGCATCGCGCATCGCCAGGCCGTTCATTACGGTCGCCAGCATGCCCATATGGTCGCCTACGACGCGGTTCATTCCCGCCTGCGCCAGTCCTGCGCCGCGGAACAGGTTGCCGCCGCCAATCACCACGCCTACCTGAATGCCCAGCTCGACCAGTTCTTTCACCTCTTGCGCCATGCGGTCAAGCACGCTCGCGTCGATACCAAAACCTTCGGCACCTTGCAGTGCTTCGCCACTCAGTTTCAGCAGGATACGTTGATATACAGGTTTTGCGTTGGTCGCCATGGTCGGTTCTTCCTGGAAGAGTTGAAAAGGAGAAGTTAAATCTGATCGATCATCCGCTTAGCGCGCGTAAATTACTATTGGGATGAGACTGAAAAGCGTCTGCTTAGCGTAGCAGACAAAAAAGAACCGCCTTCTGGCGGTTCCTTTCACAGCATTAAGACTGTTTGGACATTGCCGCTACTTCAGCAGCGAAGTCGCTTTCGACTTTCTCAATGCCTTCGCCCACTTCGAAGCGGATGAAGTTGATGACGTCAGCGCCCTGCTCTTTCAGCGCCTGGCCAACGGTTTTGCTCGGATCGATAACGAAAGCCTGACCGGTCAGAGAGACTTCGCCGGTGAATTTCTTCATGCGGCCTTCAACCATCTTCTCTGCGATCTCTTTCGGCTTGCCAGACTGCATCGCGATGTCCAGCTGAACCTGGTACTCTTTCTCAACCACGTCGGCAGAGACGTCTTCCGGCTTAACGAATTCCGGCTTGCTGGCTGCAACGTGCATAGCGATCTGCTTGATCAGCTCTTCGTCAGCGCCTTTAGCGGAGATCAGTACGCCGATACGCGCGCCGTGCAGGTATGAACCCAGCTGCTCGCCTTCCAGCACTGCGATACGACGGATGTTGATGTTTTCGCCGATTTTCGCTACCAGCGCAACGCGCTCTTCTTCGAATTTCGCTTTCAGCGCTTCAACGTCGGTGATGCGTTCTGCGGTCGCCGCGTCCAGCACTTTGTCAGCGAAGGCCTGGAAACCAGCGTCTTTCGCAACGAAGTCAGTCTGGCAGTTAACTTCCAGGATCACGCCGTAGTTGCCGTCGATTTTGGTTTTGATCACGCCGTCAGCAGCCACGTTGCCTGCTTTTTTCGCCGCTTTGATCGCGCCGGACTTACGCATGTTCTCAATCGCCAGCTCGATGTCGCCATTCGCTTCGGTCAGCGCTTTTTTGCAGTCCATCATGCCCGCGCCAGTACGCTCGCGCAGTTCTTTTACCAGTGCAGCGGTAATTTCAGCCATTCCAGAATCCTCGGTTCGTACCCCTGTGCTTACGCACTAAGGCACCTGTTGCGGAAAATTTACTCTGTCCCGCCCGCCTGATAAGGAGGCGTGACAGACGGAGATAAAATAAAGGGGCCAAGACTGGCCCCTTAACAGATTACATCTGATGACTAAGGGCTCTTTGTCAGAGCGAACCTTATTAAGCGTTTTCTAAAGACGCTTCTTCAGCCTGCTCAGCCAGGTCCTGTGAACGGCCTTCGCGCACGGTAGTGGCAACGGCAGTCAGGTACAGGCTAACAGCACGGATCGCATCGTCGTTACCCGGGATAACGAAGTCAACGCCGTCTGGATCAGAGTTGGTATCAACGATCGCGAATACCGGGATGCCCAGGTTGTTCGCTTCTTTGATCGCGATGTGCTCGTGATCGGCGTCGATAACGAACAGCGCGTCCGGCAGACCGCCCATGTCTTTGATACCGCCCAGGCTGTTTTCCAGCTTGGCCAGTTCGCGACCGCGCATCAGCGCTTCTTTCTTGGTCAGTTTGTCGAAGGTGCCGTCCTGAGACTGAGTCTCAAGATCTTTCAGACGTTTGATAGACTGACGAACGGTTTTCCAGTTGGTCAGCATACCACCCAGCCAGCGGTGGTTTACAAAGAACTGGTCGCAGCTCAGTGCAGACTCTTTAATCGCTTCGCTGGCAGCGCGCTTGGTACCGACGAACAGGATCTTGCCTTTACGGGCAGAGATTTTGTTCAGCTCAGCCAGAGCGTGGTTGAACATCGGTACAGTCTGCTCAAGGTTGATGATGTGAACTTTGTTACGCGCACCGAAGATGAACGGCTTCATTTTCGGGTTCCAGTAACGGGTCTGGTGACCGAAGTGAACACCAGCCTTGAGCATGTCGCGCATGGAAACAGTTGCCATGATTACCTCTAGATTAAGTTTGGGGTTGGGCCTCCATGTATCCCATACGACCGACCTCTTTCGAAGCACCCCGGCGTATGTGTCGATACATGTGTGTTTTAGTACACAAAGTGAGTTTTTCGCGTTTCTCGTCGACCATAACGGCCTGACAGAGAATCGTCGGCGCGCTTTATATCACAACCACGCTGCTGAAGCCAGAATTTGTTCAGCGCGCGGCCGCGCGACGCGAACTGTTTGGCGGCCTTGTTTTCGGCTGCTAACATGACAGCACATCGTTCATTATTGCTGAAATTTTCGGCAACTGCGGATTAATTTAATGGCAATTTCAATTAAAACCCCTGAAGAAATCGAAAAAATGCGCGTCGCCGGCCGACTGGCCGCCGAGGTGCTGGAGATGATCGCCCCGCACGTCAAACCCGGCGTCTCTACCGGCGAACTGGACCGTATCTGCCACGATTACATCACCAACGAGCAGCACGCCGTCTCCGCCTGCCTTGGCTATCACGGCTTCCCGAAATCGGTCTGCATCTCGGTTAACGAAGTGGTGTGTCACGGCATTCCCAGCGACGATCGCCTGCTGAAAGATGGCGACATCATCAACATCGACGTGACCGTGATTAAAGACGAGTACCACGGCGACACCTCGAAGATGTTTATCGTCGGCAAGCCGACCATCCAGGGCGAGCGTCTGTGCCACATCACCCAGCAGAGCCTCTACCTGGCGCTGCGTCTGGTGAAGCCGGGCATTCGTCTGCGCGAGCTGGGCCGCGCCATTCAGAAATATGTCGAATCGCACGACTTCTCCGTCGTGCGCGAGTACTGCGGCCACGGCATCGGCAAAGGCTTTCACGAAGAGCCGCAGGTGCTGCACTACGATGCAGACGACGGCGGCGTGGTGCTGCAGGCGGGCATGACCTTTACCGTGGAGCCGATGGTCAACGCCGGCGACTACCGCATCCGCACCATGAAAGACGGCTGGACGGTAAAAACCAAAGATCGCAGCTTGTCCGCGCAGTACGAGCATACTATTGTGGTGACCGATAACGGCTGCGAAATCCTGACCCTGCGTAGCGACGACACCATCGACGCGATGCTGGTCAACGAAGGGTAATCGTCCCCCACAGATAAAAAGCCGGCCCTGCGCCGGTTTTTTTATGGCTCAAGAAGAGAGAAGCGGTATGAGCGCTATCCTGACGGATGAGGTCATTGACGGCCTGCAAGACTCCCCGGCGCACTGGGATGACGCGGTGCTGACCCGCGACACCCTGAAGCAGAAGCTGGAAACCTTTAACGCCTTTCTCTCCACGGCGTTCGACGCCGGCGAATCGGCAGAAACGCTGATTGACGCGCGCACCCTGTTTATCGACCGTCTGCTGCGCCGCCTGTGGCGCTTTTACGGCTTCGACGCCCTGCCCGCTATCGCGCTGGTGGCGGTCGGCGGCTACGGCCGCGGCGAGCTGCATCCCCTTTCCGACGTCGATATCCTGATCCTCAGCCGCGATCCGCTCGACGACGCGAGCGCGCAGCAAACCAGCGAACTGTTGACGCTGCTGTGGGATCTCAAGCTAGAGGTAGGCCACAGCGTGCGCACGCTGGAAGAGTGTCTGCTGGAAGGGTTGGCCGACCTGACCGTCGCCACCAACCTTATCGAGTCGCGCATGCTGACCGGCGATGTCGCCCTGTTTCTGGAGATGCAGAAGAACATCTTCAGCGAAGGCTTCTGGCCGTCGGCGACCTTTTACGCCGCCAAGATCGAAGAGCAGCAGGCGCGCCATCAGCGCTATCACGGCACCAGCTATAACCTTGAACCTGACATCAAAAGCAGCCCAGGCGGCCTGCGCGATATCCATACGCTGCAGTGGGTGGCGCGCCGTCACTTCGGCGCCACCACGCTGGATGAAATGGTGGGATTCGGCTTCCTCACCGAAGCGGAGCGCAACGAGCTTAACGAATGTCAGGCCTTTCTCTGGCGCATCCGCTTCGCGCTGCATCTGACGCTGACGCGCTACGACAACCGGCTGCTGTTCGACCGTCAGCTCAACGTCGCACAGCGCCTTAACTATCAGGGCGAAGGCAACGAGCCGGTGGAACGCATGATGAAGGATTTCTTCCGCGTCACGCGCCGCATCGGCGAGCTGAACCAGATGCTGCTGCAGCTGTTCGACGAAGCGATCCTGGCGCTCTCCACCACCGAAAAGCCGCGTCCGCTGGACGACACCTTTCAGCTGCGCGGCAACCTGATCGACCTGCGCGACGAAACGCTGTTCGAGCGCGAACCGCAGGCGATCCTGCGCATGTTCTACGTGATGGTGCGCAACGAAAACATTCGCGGCATCTACTCCACCACGCTGCGCCAGCTGCGCTACGCGCGTCGTCATCTCAAACAGCCGCTGTGTCAGATTCCGGAGGCGCGCCAGCTTTTTATGTCGATTCTGCGTCATCCGGGCGCGGTCAAGCGCGCGCTGCTGCCGATGCACCGCCACAGCGTGCTCTGGGCCTACACGCCGCTGTGGGGACATATCGTCGGACAGATGCAGTTCGACCTGTTCCACGCTTACACCGTCGATGAGCACACCATCCGCGTGCTGCAAAAGCTGGAGAGCTTCGCCAGCGAGACGACGCGCCCGATGCATCCGCTCTGCGTCGAGCTCTGGCCGCGTCTGCCGCAGCAGGAGCTGCTGCTGATGGCGGCGCTGCTGCACGACATCGCCAAAGGCCGCAACGGCGATCACTCGATTCTCGGCGCGCAGGACGCGCTGGAGTTCGCCGAGCTGCACGGCCTCAATTCGCGCGAGACCCAGCTGGTCGCCTGGCTGGTGCGCCATCATCTGCTGATGTCGGTGACGGCGCAGCGCCGCGATATTCAGGATCCCACCGTGATCCAGCAGTTCGCTGAAGTGATGCAGAATGAGAACCGGCTGCGCTATCTGGTCTGCCTGACCGTGGCCGATATCTGCGCCACCAACGAAACGCTGTGGAACAGCTGGAAGCAGAGTCTGCTGCGCGAGCTCTTCTTCGCCACCGAGAAGCAGCTGCGGCGCGGCATGGAGAACAGCCCGGATCTGCGCGAGCGCGTGCGTCATCACCGGCTGCAGGCGC
Source organism: Pantoea sp. NGS-ED-1003 (assembly GCF_000738765.1). NCBI lineage: Bacteria > Pseudomonadati > Pseudomonadota > Gammaproteobacteria > Enterobacterales > Erwiniaceae > Pantoea > Pantoea sp. NGS-ED-1003. The sequence goes on along the minus strand of NZ_JPQA01000003.1, from coordinate 473,550 downwards.
TGGCGCTGCTGCGCATGGACAATATCGACGAAGAGCGGCTGCACAATATCTGGAACCGCTGCCGCGCCGACTATTTCCTGCGCCACACGCCGAACCAGCTCGCGTGGCATGCGCGTCATTTAATGGAGCACGATCTGCGCCAGCCGCTGGTGCTGGTCAGCCCGCAGGCGACGCGCGGCGGCACCGAGATTTTTATCTGGAGTCCCGACCGCCCTTATCTCTTTGCGACCGTGGCGGGCGAGCTGGACCGTCGCAATCTCAGCGTGCACGACGCGCAGATTTTCACCAGCCGCGACGGCATGGCGATGGATACCTTTATCGTGCTGGAGCCGGACGGCAGTCCGCTGGCGCCCGATCGCCACCTGATGATCCGCCAGGCGCTGGAGCAGGCGATCGCTCAGACCAGCTGGAATCCGCCGCGCACGCGCCGTCCATCGGCGAAGCTGCGCCACTTCAGCGTCGATACCGAAGTCAACTTTTTGCCGACCCATACCGATCGTCGCAGCTATCTGGAGCTGGTGGCGCTCGATCAGCCCGGCCTGCTGGCGCGCGTGGGTGAAGTCTTCGCCGATATGGGCGTCTCGCTGCACGGCGCACGCATCAGCACTATCGGCGAGCGCGTCGAGGATTTGTTTATTCTCGCCAACAGCGAGCGGCGCGCGCTTGACGCGGAAATGCGCAAAGCGTTGCAACAACGGTTGACAGAAGCCCTTAATCCAAACGATAAAGTGTGACCGCAATCGATTTACTTATTTACTCTTTGTGCCGGGACGTGGTCCGGCATGCACCAGACAGATCAGGAAAAAAATTATGCAACAGTTACAGAGCGTTATTGAAACGGCCTTCGAGCGTCGCGCCGAGATTACTCCGACAAGCGTCGATCCGGTGACCCGTGAAGCTATCAACCAGGTGATCGCTCAGCTGGACAGCGGCGCGCTGCGCGTAGCAGAAAAGATCGACGGTCAGTGGGTAACGCATCAGTGGCTGAAGATGGCGGTTCTGCTGTCGTTCCGCATTAACGAAAACCAGGTGATGGAAGGCGCAGAAACCCGCTTTTACGACAAGGTGCCGATGAAGTTCGCCGGCTGGGACGATGCGCGCTTTAAAGCGGCTGGTTTCCGCGTCGTGCCGCCGGCGGCGGTTCGCCAGGGCGCCTATATCGCACGCAATACCGTGCTGATGCCGTCCTACGTCAACATCGGTGCTTATGTCGACGAAGGCAGCATGGTCGATACCTGGGCGACCGTAGGCTCCTGCGCGCAGATTGGTAAAAACGTTCATCTCTCCGGCGGCGTCGGCATCGGCGGCGTGCTGGAGCCGCTGCAGGCGAACCCGACCATCATCGAAGATAACTGCTTTATCGGCGCGCGCTCCGAGATCGTCGAAGGCGTGATCGTGGAAGAAGGCGCGGTGATTTCGATGGGCGTTTACATCGGCCAGAGCACCAAAATCTACGATCGCGAAACCGGTGAAGTGCACTACGGCCGCGTACCGGCGGGTTCCGTGGTGGTGTCCGGCAACCTGCCCTCTAAAGATGGCAGCTACAGCCTCTACTGCGCGGTTATCGTGAAGAAAGTCGACGCGAAAACGCGCGGTAAAGTAGGCATCAACGAACTGCTGCGCACCATCGACTAAGCCTCTGTGACGGGCCCATCCGGCCCGTCATTTTTTCTTTACACTTCTCTCTCTTACAACCTGATTCGCGAAACGAATTAACAGGTGCGTTTACTTTTTACCCAGGTCATAATCCGCGCCAGTTATCTCCCGTCGCGCAGTGTTCAATCCGTTTTTTGTCTACAGTTATTTTTGTGCCATGAACACAGATGCGCGCTTCTCTCTTTTTGGTGGAAAAATCGCTATGTATGACAACCTTAAAAGCTTAGGCATTAATAACCCGGACGATATCGATCGCTATAGCCTGCGTCAGGAAGCCAACAACGACATTCTTAAAATTTACTTTCGCAAAGACAAAGGCGAGTTCTTCGCCAAGAGCGTGAAGTTTAAATATCCGCGCCAGCGCAAAACCGTGGTCGCAGACAATATCAATCAAGGTTACAAAGAGGTTCAGGAGATCAGCCCGAACCTGCGCTATGTGATCGACGAACTGGATCAGATCTGCCAGCGCGATCAGGTGGAAGTGGATCTGAAGCGTAAGATCCTGGCGGATCTGCGCCATCTGGAGAGCGTGGTGACCAACAAAATTGCTGAGATTGAAGGCGATCTGGACAAGCTGACGCGCAATAACCGGTAACGCGCCTGCTGTTGCTTGCTACAGAAGGCCAGCCAACGCTGGCCTTTTTGTCGTCTCAGCTCTGCTCGTCCAACTGCAGCGCCACATAGAGCAGCAGACGATCGTCAAACTGGCTAAGATTCAGCCCGGTTAGCTCAGAAATGCGGTTCAGCCGATACTCCAGCGTATTGCGGTGGATAAAAAGCGCGCGTGCCGTAGCGCTGGGCTGCACGTTATGAGTAAACCAGGCGACCAGCGTGCGCCGCAGCAGACCGTTATTATCCATGCTTTTCAGCCGTGCCAGCGGACGCGCCAGCTCGTTCGCCTGCCAGCCGCCGCGCAGGCTGTCGAGCAGCACCGGCAAGACTAAATCCTGATAGAAATAGCTGCGCAGCTCCGGCATACGCTGCTTGCCCACCATCATGGTGGTGCGCGCGGTGCGATACGAGCGCGCTATGCTGCCCGGCCCGGTAAAATAGTTGCCGAGCGCGATACGCATCCGCACCTGGCCGCTCTCTTTCATACGCTGCAGCAGCTGTTCAACGCGCTTGCGATGATCGTCCTGATCGTAGCGCCCATGCGTATTCAACGCCGGCTTCAGCACCACCATCTCCGTCAGGGAAACAATGGCGATCAAGTTATCGCGCTCCGGGGTAGTCAGCAGCGTTTGCAACTGCTGAAGCTCCGACATAGCGCTGTCGACGCCGAGCTGGCCGCTGTCGACCTCTACCACCGCCACCACGCGCGGCTGATTGAGATCGATACCGAGACGCTGCGCCCATTCGGTTAGCTGCGGCGTCAGGCTTTCGCTGCGGATAAGGTTCAGCACCAGCTCCTCGCGCAAACGGCTGTCCTGCGCCAGCATATGCAGCAGTCGGGTCTGCTCCAGCATCATCTCCGCCGTCATGCAGACCAGCTCGCCGTAGTGGCGCAGCGCGACCGGATCGCCGGTCAGCCCGATCACCCCTACGATCTCGCCGTCGATGCGCAGCGGCAGATTGATGCCTGGCCGCACGCCGTGCAGATGTTTCGCCACCGCCTCGTCGATGTCCACTACGCGCCCCTGGGAGAGCACCAGCAGCGCACCTTCGTGCAATTCGCCAATACGCTCGCGATCGCCGCTGCCGATGATACGGCCGCGCGCATCCATCACGTTGACATTGCTGTCAATAATCTTCATGGTGCGCGCCACGATATCCTGCGCAAGGCGCGCATCGAGATGATAGGTTGCCATCTGTAAATCCTGACAGAGAGTGGATGCTACAGCATACGCATGGCGGCGAGGCCAGGCATTGTGCAAATGCACAGAGCCAGACGGGGATTTACAGGTTTTGCGGCTCTGGTCACACTCTGAACCGCGCCCATAAAAAAGGCGGACCGAAGTCCGCCTGATAAGCTAAATAGCGTTACTGCATCAGCAGATAGATGCTGCTGTCGCCGCGCTTAACGTTCAGCGCCAGCACCGACGGTTTGGTGTCGAGGATTTTACGCAGTTCGCCCAGGTTGGCGACGCGCTGCTGGTTGACGCCAAGAATGATGTCGCCTTTTTTCAGGCCGATACGCGCTGCGGCGCTGTTAGGCTTCACGTTGTCTACGCGCACCCCTTTATCGCTGCCGCTGTCGTTGCTCAGATCGGCGCCCTCGATGCCGGTGTAGATGGTGGCAGACTGCACTTTATCCTGCGTGCTCTGCTGCAGCTCGACGGTCACGCTCACCGGTTTGCCGTCGCGCAGCAGGCCGAGCTGCAGTTTGGTGCCGATCGGCAGCGAACCGACTTCGGCGCGCAGGGCGGCAAAGCTGCTCAGCGGCTTGCCGTTCATCGACACCACCACGTCGCCCGCCTTCACGCCCGCTTTCGCCGCGGCGGAGTTCGGCAGCACCTGGCTGACGAAGGCGCCACGCTGCGCGTCGACCTTCATCGCTTTCGCCAGCTCGGAGTTCAGTTCAGCGCCCAGAATACCCAGCTCGCCGCGTTTCACCTGACCGAACTCCACCATCTGTCCGGTGAGGTTTTTCACCATATTACTCGGGATAGCAAAGCCGATGCCGATATTGCCGCCGTCCGGCGCGAGGATCGCGGTGTTGATGCCGATCAGCTCGCCGTTAAGGTTCACCAGCGCGCCGCCGGAGTTGCCGCGGTTAATCGCCGCATCGGTCTGAATAAAGTTTTCATAGTTTTCGACGTTAAGCCCACTGCGTCCCAGCGCAGAAACGATGCCTGAAGTGACGGTTTCGCCCAGGCCGTACGGGTTGCCGATGGCGACGGTGTAGTCGCCGACGCGCAGGTTGTCGGAGTCGGCGATTTTAATCGCCGTCAGGTTTTTCGCGTCGATCAGCTGCACCAGCGCGATATCGGAACGCGGATCTTTGCCAATCACTTTACCGTCATAGCGACGGCCGTCGCTGAGCTGCACCTGAATTTTGGTCGCGTTGTCGACAACGTGGTTGTTGGTCACCACATAGCCTTTTTCGGCGTTGATCACGACGCCGGAGCCAAGCGCGCGGAATTTTTCCTGTTGAGTGTTGGGGCCAGCACCGCCCGCGCCGCCCTGACACATCGGCGAGCTCTGGAAAGGCGAGCCCTCCTGGCAGAACGGCGAATTATCGCCAAAGAACTGCTGAAATTGCGGCGGCAGACGCGGCGTTTTTACCGTGGTGCTGCCTTCGACGCTGATGCTGACCACTGACGGCATCACTTTTTCCAGCATCGGCGCCAGGCTCGGCAGCTGCTGACTGGTAGAAGAAGCCGATTCAGCGGCGAAAACGGCGGCAGGGCTTAACGCCAGGCCAAGACTGAGCGCCAGCGCGCTCAACGTTAGGGTGTTTTTTTTCATTCGTATTAGTCTCATCCAGTAATAAACGCCAGACCCTTGCTGTGGTCAGTTATGAGATTAATCTTTTAACGCGAAGTTCCAGCAAAAGTTTGCGGCAAAGGTAAAAATTTATGCACGCGCTTTACAAAAGTCCAGTTATTCTACCGCCATCAGACGGCGATACTCATCCCACGCATAAAGATCGGTCATGCCGCTAATATAATCCTGAATCAGGCGAAAGCGATAATATCTTTCCCATAACAGTCGCTGATATTTATGCTCGACCACCAGCGTGCGCATTTTTTGCTGATAGGCTTTACGGTGTTTTCCGGAAAGTTTATGGAATAGCCGCGTTTCAATTGGGTGCTGTCGCAGAAAGTCCTCGTTAATCAGCGTAGTAAAGGCTTCGTACGTTAGCGTCATCAAAGGCTGATATATTTCTAACAATCCCTTAATGACACGATAACCTTGTAATTCCAGCTGTTCAACTTCGGCATGGTTAAATACGTGGCGGCGCGCCACCGTTTTAAACATCTGTAATAACCTGCCCTCTTCGCCATCGTCTTCTAATAGCGCATGATTAAAATCGCCGTTGAAAATAGCAGGTAGATTATCGACGAAACGCTTTACCGCATGGCTGACCAGGACGTTCTGTACGTTAACGCGCAATGACATAAAGAACTGATCGCTTCTGCTGCGACGCTTTTTGTTACAGGCTTCGCGCCAGGCATCGCCGACCGTTCGGCTGAAGGCGTCATTATTTTTAATCGGCCCCCAGTTCTTACATAAATAGTCATAAAGCGCATCAATGTTAAATATATCTTTTTCGACGGCGTCGTCCAGATCGGCGATGCAGTAAGAGATATCATCCGCCGCTTCCATAATATAGGTCAGCGGAAAACGATGATGCTCGTCCATATGGGTCGCTGCGCGCAGATCGGCGATATAGTCGCGTTCGGAGAGGTAAAAGCCCGGCTTTTTCATTAGTGCGCTGAACTGCTCGGGCTTCTCGCCCTGCCACCAGGCGGGCGCGGTATATTTCAGGATGCAGGCGACCTGCGAATAGCTGAGATTTAGCTGTAGAAGGGTATGCACCATGCGGATCGCCTGCGCATTGCCTTCGAAGTGGCACAGATCCTGGCGGATCATGGCGTTGAGCTGGCTGAAATCGGCATGCTGCTGCTCGCCTTCGACGCCGGCCACCAGCGGGTCCACCAGCTCCAGCGGAAGGTGCTCTTCAAACCAGTCGTTAATGGCCGCCTCGCCGAAATGGCCGAACGGCGGATTGCCGACGTCGTGCAGCAGGCAGGCCATCTCCACCAGACTTTCGAACGCGCCCTCCATTTCGTCCAGCCCGTACTGCGCCAGACCGCCCTGATTTTTCAGGGTTTGCAGGATCTCTTTGGCGATGTAACGTCCCGTCTGCTGTACTTCCAGCGAATGGGTGAGGCGCGAGCGTACCGCGGCGTTGCGCTCCAGCGGAAAAACCTGCGTTTTTTGCTGCAGTCGGCGAATCGCCGCCGAGTTGATAATACGGCCGCGATCGCTCTCAAAGTGGCGGGTAATATAGTATTCCCCTTCCGGCTCTTTGCGCGTGTTATAAGGGCGAGTAAAACTGATCTTCTTCCTGAAATTAACCGTCGCCATCGTTTCCCCTTATACCTTCGTGAATCAATCCCCTGCCAGCCATGCTAGACTATGCCTCACTTTTTACGACCACTTCCACCACATTAGCGAGACTCTTTTATGAAAGCAGGCATTATTGGCGCGATGGAGCAGGAAGTGACCCTGCTGCGTGACAAAATCGAGAACCGCCAGACCCTGACGCTGGCCGGCTGCGAAATTTACACCGGCACGCTGAACGGCGTTGAGGTCGCTTTGCTGAAATCGGGTATCGGTAAAACCTCGGCGGCGCTGGGTACTACTCTGCTGCTTGAACTGTGCAAGCCGGACCTGGTGATCAACACCGGATCGGCCGGCGGCCTGGCGCCGACGCTCTCGGTCGGCGATATTGTGGTCTCGGACGAGGTGCGCTATCACGACGCCGACGTTACCGCCTTCGGCTACGAGCCAGGCCAGATGGCGGGTTGTCCGGCGGCCTTTACCGCCGATGCGCAGCTGATTGCCGCCGCGGAAGCCTGCATCAGCGAGCTGAACCTGAACGCGGTGCGCGGCCTGGTGGTCAGCGGCGACGCCTTTATCAACGGCGCCGAACCGCTGGCGCGCATTCGCGCTACCTTCCCGCAGGCGATCGCCGTGGAGATGGAAGCCACCGCCATCGGCCATGTCTGTCATCAGTTCAAGGTGCCTTTCGTGGTGGTGCGCGCCATTTCCGACGTGGCCGACAAAGCGTCGCATCTGAGCTTTGAAGAGTTTCTCAGCGTCGCGGCGCAGCAGTCGTCGCTGATGGTGGAGAAGCTGCTGGCGCGCCTGGCGCGTGGCTAAATCGCTCTGGCCGATCGGGCTGCTGCTGTTTTGCGGCAGCCTGTTCGCCGCCGCTCCGCGCGTTATCTCGCTCGCCCCCCATCTCACCGAAATGGCGTTCGCCGCCGGCATCACGCCGGTCGCGGTCAGCGCCTGGTCCGACTATCCGCCCGCCGCGAAAGCGCTGGAACAGGTCGCCAACTGGCAAGGCGTCAAGGTCGAGCGCATTCTGGCGCTGAAGCCGGATGTGGTGCTTGCCTGGCGCGGCGGCAATCCGCAGCGCCAGATCGATCAGCTGCAGCGGCTCGGCGTTAAGGTCGAGTGGCTCGATCCCGGCTCGCTGGACGAGATGGCGGACGCCGTCGCGGCGCTGCAGCGCTGGAGCCCGCATCCGCAGCAGGCGCTGGAGAGCGCGCAACAGCTGAAGCAGCAGGAAAATTCCCTGCGCGCGCGCTATGTCGCCCTGCCCGCCGTGCCGCTTTTTCTGCAGTTCGGTCAGCAACCCTTGTTTACCGCCGCGCGCGATACTCTGCAAAACGACATCATCACGCTGTGCGCCGGAAAGAATATTTTCGCCGACAGTCGCGTCAGCTGGCCGCAGGTCAGCCGCGAGCAGGTTTTGATGCGTCATCCGCAGGCGATTGTGGTGGCTGGCGATGCCGCACAGGCGCAGAGCGTGGCGCGCTTCTGGCAGCCTCAACTCACCGTGCCGGTCATCGCCATCGAGGATGACTGGATCAGTCGCCCCGGCCCGCGTATGCTGCTGGCGGCAAAACAGCTCTGCGCCGCCCTGCACCCAGAACAATAAATCAGCAGAAAGCGATTAAAGATCCCGCTACTTTTGCCGTTAATCAATAAACGAGACGCCGACGCCACGTAAGCTCAGCGTCCTTTTATGCGCACCGCGCATTTTGCACACCAGGAATCAAACATGACCAGAGCCTTGCTGCTGGCCTTCGCGCTCGCACTCGCCGCGCCCTTTGCGGCAGCGTCGACCACGGGAACGATAGGCGTTCAGCTGATTATCTATTCGCGCTGTGAAGTTAACAGCCAGCCGCAACGGGCAATGCCGCAGATCGATTGCGGTCGCCGCATCAACGCGCAGCCGCGCGTAACGGAAAGCGTGCTAAAGAAGGATAGTATGCGTAAGGAAACGGCGAAGCTGGTAACCGTTGAATGGTAAGAAAAAGGCCGTCGCAAGACGGCCTTTTTGCATCAGATACTGAAAGAGGAGCCGCAGCCGCAGGTGGTTTTGGCGTTTGGATTGGTAACGATAAATCGCGATCCTTCCAGACCCTCGGTGTAGTCAACCGAGCCGCCGACCAGGTACTGCAGGCTCATCGGATCCACCACCAGCGCCACGCCCTGTTTCTCAATGGTCATGTCGCCGTCGTTCATTTTGTCGTCAAAGGTGAAACCATACTGAAAGCCGCTGCAACCGCCGCCGGTAATATAGACGCGCAGTTTCAGATCGGGATTCTCTTCGTCGGCAATCAGGTTCTTTACCTTGCTGGCCGCCGCATCGGTAAACTGTAACGGCAGTGCTGCAACATCATCACTCATCTTATACTCCGGTAAAGGTCCAGGCCATAAAACGACCTCAATTGCCGTATTATCCGCCAGCGCGATAGCGCAATCAAGTTTTGCCCTTCGCACTCTGTGCCGCCGGCCTTCAGCTAAGGTAAGTATAGCGCGCCCTTTCCGGCCTTTCGTCCTGCCGTACTCTTCCCGTAGAATGGCGCGAGATTTTTTATGAACCGCTGGAGCCGAATAAATGAGTAAGTCCGAAAACCTGTTTGCCGAAGCGCAACGCCTGATCCCCGGCGGCGTTAACTCGCCGGTGCGCGCGTTTAACGGCGTAGGCGGCACGCCGCTGTTCATCGAGCGCGCCGACGGCGCCTGGCTGTATGATGCCGACGGCAAAGCCTATATCGACTATGTCGGTTCATGGGGACCGATGGTGCTGGGCCACAACAACGTCGCGATCCGCAACGCGGTGATCGAAGCCGCCACGCGCGGCCTGAGCTTCGGTGCGCCCACCGAGATGGAAGTAAAGATGGCGCAGCTGGTGTGCGAGCTGGTACCGAGCATGGATATGGTGCGCATGGTGAATTCCGGCACCGAAGCGACCATGAGCGCTATTCGCCTGGCGCGCGGCTTTACCGGCCGCGACAAGATCGTAAAGTTCGAAGGCTGCTATCACGGCCATGCCGACTGTCTGCTGGTGAAAGCGGGCTCCGGCGCGCTGACGCTGGGCCAGCCGAACTCCCCTGGCGTGCCGGCCGATTTCGCCCGCCATACCCTGACCTGCACCTATAACGATCTCGACTCGGTGCGCGCCGCGTTCGAGCAGTATCCGGAAGAGATCGCCTGTATTATCGTCGAGCCGGTCGCGGGCAATATGAACTGTATTCCGCCACAGCCGGACTTCCTGCCGGGCCTGCGCGCGCTGTGCGACGAATTCGGCGCGCTGCTGATTATCGATGAAGTGATGACCGGTTTCCGCGTGGCGCTGGGCGGTGCCCAGGAATATTACAACGTGAAGCCGGATCTGACCTGCCTCGGCAAAATCATCGGCGGCGGTATGCCGGTGGGCGCCTTCGGCGGACGCCGCGAAGTGATGGATGCGCTGGCGCCGACCGGGCCGGTTTATCAGGCGGGCACCCTTTCCGGCAACCCGATTGCGATGGCGGCTGGTTTCGCCTGCCTGACGCAGATCGCCCAGCCAGGCACCCATCAAACGCTGACCGAGCGCACCACGCAGCTGGCGCAGGGTCTGCTGGCGGCGGCAGAGGCGGAAAATATTCCGCTGGTGGTGAATCACGTCGGCGGCATGTTCGGCATTTTCTTCACCGACGCCGACAGCGTGACCTGCTACGCCGACGTGACGAAGTGCGACGTTGAGCGCTTTAAGCACTTCTTCCACCTGATGCTGGAAGAAGGCGTTTACCTTGCGCCTTCCGCCTTCGAAGCGGGCTTTATGTCGCTGGCGCACAGCGCCGAGGACATTGACCGCACCGTCGACGCCGCGCGTCGCTGTTTTGCAAAATTGTAAACGCGTTATTCGCTCAGACGGCTAGCCTGTCAAAAAGCGGATGACAGGGGCTGAAGAGCAAAGCGTCCCGCGACAAGGATGTCGCGGGCCGAGCGAGCAGGGATGCCTTGAGCGACTTTGCGATCAGACCCTGTCATCCGCGTGAGCACGCAGTCAACAACGTCAGACCGGCATATTGCCCGTCTTTTTTTACCGCGAGCGTCTCAATAGCCAGATAAAATAAGGCGCGCCGATAAAGGTCGCCATTAGTCCCGCCGGCAGCTGATCCGGAAACGCCAGCATGCGTCCGCACCAGTCAGCCAGCAGCATCAGCCCTGCGCCGAACAGCCCCGCCATCGCCATCTGCGGCAGCGCGCGGCGGAAGCCGAGCATGCGCGCGATATGCGGCGCCATCAAACCGACAAAACTCAGCGGCCCGATGGTCAGCGTCGCCGCGGCGGTCAGCGCGGCCGCCAGCAGCATCAGCGCCAGACGCGAGGCGTTGAGCGCCATGCCCGCCGAACGCGCCGTAGCGGAGCCCAGCGGCAGCAGCGTCAGCCAGCGGCTGGCGAGCGGCGCCAGCGCGGTCAACACCAGCGCCAGCATGGCGCTCTGCATCGCCGCCTTTGCGCTGATATTGTAGGTGGAGCCGGAAATCCAGCTCAGCAAGCCGCCCATACGCGGATCGCCGCTCGCCAGCAGCAGCATCAGCAGCGTGACGAACGCGCTGTTCAGCGCCATGCCCGCCAGCAGCATACGCTCCGGCGAAAAACCGCCGCGGCTCGCCACCAGCATAATAATCATCAGCGTTCCCGCCGCGCCCAGCGCGCCCGCCGGCAGCAGAAACGCCAGCGCGTCGCCCGGCACGAAAAACAGCATCACCACCACGCCGAACGCTGCGCCGGAGCTGATGCCCAGCACTTCCGGGCTGGCCATCGGATTGCCGGTCAGTCGCTGAATCAAGCAGCCCGCGACGCCGAGCATTAGCCCGACCGCCAGCGCCGCCAGCAGACGCGGGGCGCGCCACGGCAGCAGCTGATGGAACAGTTCGCCGCCTGACCATACCCAGCCGTGCGCGTCGCGGCCGAAGGCGAGCGCGATCCACGCCAGTAACCCGAGCAGCGCCAGACCGACCAGCGACCAGCGCCGCACCGCATGCCGCTCCGCCGGCACCTTATCCCCCATATCGAGCGGGGGCGGCGCCGAGCCGGTGCGCAGGCGCGGCAGCAGCCAGAGCAGCAGCGGCACGCCCGTCAGCGCGGTCAGGGTGCCGGTAGAAACTTCGCGCCAGTGGGCGGTGAGCCACAGCACGCAGGCATCCGCCAGCCACAGCAGCAGCGCGCCGATCAGCGGCGCCAGCAGCATGCGGCTCAGCAGCCGACGCGCGCCCAGCAGCTTCGCCAGCAGCGGCGCGAAGAGACCGATGAAGCCGATAATGCCCGCCACGCTCACCAGCTGCGCGCTGAGCAGGATCGCCAGCGCCAGCGTGCCGACACGCGCCAGCGCCAGCGCCAGGCCGAGATTTTTCGCCACGCCGTCATCCAGCCCCATCAGCGTGAGCGGACGCAGCAGCGCCAGCGCCAGCGCGAAGGCGAGCAGCAGACGCGGCCACAACAGGCTGACGTTCTCCCAGCCCATCTGGTTGAGCGTGCCGGTGCTCCACAGAAACATTGTCTGCAGCTGGTCGTGATTGAAAATGGCGAAGATCTGGTTTACCGCCCCGCTGTAGAGGCTCAGCACCAGCCCCGAGAGGATCAGCGTGACCGGCGACAGCCGTTTGCCCCAGGCGACGCCGAACACTACCGCCCCAACCGCCAGCGCGCCGATCAGCGCCGCCAGCTGCGTAGTGGCCGCGCCGCCCGGCAGCTGCCACAGCGTGGCGACGGTAATGCCGAGCTGTGCGCCGGAAGAGACGCCCAGCGTGGTCGGCTCCGCCAGCGGATTGCGCAGCGCCTGCTGGAACAGCAGGCCCGCCAGCCCCAGTCCGGCGCCGACCAGCAGCGCCAGCCCGAGCCGCGGCAGCAGGCTGTAGTGAAACAGCATCTGATCGATGTTATTGAGATCCGGCGACAGTAGCGCCTGCGCCCACTGCGCCGACGGCAGCGCCGCGCGCAGGTTGATAACGCTCAACAGCAGCGCCAGCAGGAAGAGCAGGCTCAGCAGCGCGGCGGGGAAATAACGATGGCGCATCAGCGCGTCTCCAGCGCGCGTTCCAGCACGCGAACAAAGTGCAGCGCCGACAGGGTCGCGCCGTAGTACCACACCGCCGGAACACGCTGAAAGCGTCCGGCACGAACAAACGGCAGCGCCTGCCACAGCGGGCTGCGGCTGAGCTGCGCCATATCGGCGTCGTTAGCGTGATCGAAGCAAATCGCCTCGACGTCGCGCAGATGCGCCAGCCGCTCAATGCCGATCACCGCGCTGCCCCAGAAGTTGGTTTCGCCCTGCCACGCGTTGGTCAGCCCCAGCTGCTCCATCACCTCCAGAAACAGGCTGTTTTTGCCGAATGCCAGCGCATGCCGGCTGTCCATCAGCGACATCAGCAGCACCGGACGCGCGGCATAGGGTGCCAGACGCTGGCGCGCGGCGGCCAGTTCACGATCCAGCAGCTGCAGATGCGCCTCTGCTTCGGCTTCGCGGCCGATACGCGTCGCCAGTGCGCGCAGCGAATCGCGCGCAGCGGAGAGCGGTTTGCCGTCGCCGCGGTTGAGGTCGAAGCCCATGATCGGCGCGATGCGCTTGAGTTTTTCCGGCGGCGGACCGTAGCCGTTCGAGCAGAGGATCAGCGAGGGCTGTAGCTGGGTCATCAGCTCCAGATTGGGTTCGGTGCGCAGCCCGACGTCCACAGTCTGTGGCGGCAGCGGCGGCTCGCCGACCCAGATGTTGTAGTTGCGCGTATCGGCGACCGCCAGAGGCGCGACGCCGAGCGCCAGCAGCAGCTCGGTCGGCAGCCACTCCAGCGCAATAATACGCTGCTGCTCAGGCAGGGCGGCCCGCAGCGGCAGTGCATTCAGCCACGGCGTCAGCGCCAGCGCCGCCAGCAGGCGACGACGAGTGATCTCCATGCTCAGGCCCTCAGTAGACAAAGCTGACCGGCGCGCCGCCCTGCGGATGCGCCAGGATGCCCATAGGAATGCCGTAAATCGCACCCAGCACCTCGGCCTGCATAATGACGTCCGGCGCGCCTTCGGCAATCATCTTGCCATCGCGCAGCGCCACCAGATGGTCGCAGTAGCGCGCCGCCATATTGATATCGTGCAGCACGGCGATCACCGTCAGGCCGCGCTCGCGGCTGAGCCGCTGGATCAGCGCCAGCACCTCCACCTGATGCGCGATATCCAGCGCCGAGGTCGGTTCGTCCAGTAGCAGACAGCGGCTGTTTTGCGCCACCAGCATCGCCAGCCAGGCGCGCTGACGCTCGCCGCCGGAGAGGCTGTCCACCAGGCGCGCCGCCAGCGGCTTCAGCCCCACCTGCGCAATCGCCTCTTCGACCCGCGCGCGATCTTCGTGGCTGAAGCGGCCCAGCGCGCCGTGCCACGGATAGCGGCCTATCGCCACCAGCTCGCGCACCGTCATACCTTCGGCGGCGGGCAGCTGCTGCGGCAGATAGGCGACTTCGCGCGCGAAGGCTTTGCCGTTCCACGCCTCGACCGGCGTCGCGTTAAGCAGCACGCGCCCCTCGCTGGGGCTCTGATGCCGTCCCAGCATTTTCAGCAAGGTGGATTTGCCGGAGCCGTTATGGCCGATAAGCGCGGTCACTTTGCCCGGCGCAAAGGTTAACGAGAGCGGATGCAGCAGCGTGCGGCCGGGCACGTGAAAGCTGACATTATCCAGCGTAAAAGTGGCTGCGTCGTGCGGAGGCTGCATGATCATCCCAGGTTAAACGGGCGCCGCGGCGCCCGGTTGTATCAGAAACGGAAAGTGGCGGTGCCGACGATTTGACGCTCTGCGCCCCAGTAGCAGGCGGAGTCGCGGTAACAGCTGGCGACATAGTCGCGGTCGAACAGATTTTTCACGTTGACGCCCACCGACGAGCCAGGCAGACCGAAGCGGTCAAGGTCATATTTCAGCATCGCATCCACCGTGGTGTATCCGGCGACGTCGAAGTTCTGGTTGTTTTGCGTGCCGGTGCTGTAAAGCCCTTTGCTTTCGCCGACGTAACGCACGCCTGCGCCGACGGTAACGCCGGAAAGCGCGGTCTCATGGAAGGTATAATCGGCCCAGAGCGACGCCATATGCTTAGGCACCTGCACCGGCGTACGGCCGCGTAATTTATTGTCTTCGGTATATTCCGCGTCGGTATAGGTGTAGGCGGCCGTCAGGTCGATATTGGCGTTTAGCGCCGCTTTGGCTTCCAGCTCAACGCCGCGCGAACGGATTTCGCCGCTCTGCACGCTGAAGGATGAATTTACCGGATCCGCCGTCAGGTTTTTGGTCTTGGTCAGCTGATAAAGCGCGGCGGTTAACGTAATCGGGCGATCCTTCGGCACATACTTCACGCCCGCCTCATACTGTTTCGCGCGCGACGGATCGAAGGCCTGCCCTTCATAGGTAGAACCGGAGTTGGGAATAAAGGCTTCGCTGTAGCTGAAGTAAGGCGCGATGCCGTTATCGAATACGTAGTTCAAACCGCTGCGCCAGGTAAAGGCCTGATCGTTCTGGCGATCGGTTGTTCCTTTATAACGATCGTATACCGACGTCATGGCGTAATCGTAGCGGCCGCCCAGCGTCAGCACCCAGCGATTCCACTCCATCTGATCCTGCGCATACAGGCCGGTCTGACGCTGTTTATTAAGATGCTGATAGGGATCGAACGGGATACTGCTCTCATCGCCATACTGCGGATTAACGGCGTTCAGGCTGCTGGCGGTGCCAAACTGCGCATCAATATCGTTGCGCGTGCGCTGGAAATCCACGCCCAGCAGCAGGGTATGATCCAGCGCGCCGGTGGCGAATTTCGCCTGCGCCTGGGTATCGACGGCGAACTGATTCAGCCTCTCCTGCGACACTGCGGAAGCACGCGTAATCGACTGTGTAGCGGCGTCGAACCCGTTGCCGTAAATGCTGCGGTAGTCGGTGCGCAGATCGGCGTAGCGCAGGTTCTGGCGCACCGTCCAGGTGTCGTTGAAGCTGTGCTCAGCGTTGTAGCCCACCATTTTGGTGTTGCGCGAAATTTTATTGCTCTGCTCGCCTTCGTCGAAATTGGTCGGCAGTTTGTACTCGCTGCCGTCCGCGCGCGTAATCGGCACCACCGTGCCCTGACGCGGCAGCCAGCCGTAATAGCCGGTCTCCGGCTCATTCTGGAAATAGGTCAGCAGGTCGAAACGGGTATTCGCGTCCGGGCGCCAGCTAAACGCGGGCGCAATGGTATAGCGCTTCTCTTTGTTGCTCTCCTGCTGCGCATCGGCGCTGCGCGCGAGGCCGGTCAGACGGTAGCTGTAGACGCCGTCGTCATCCAGCGCGCCGCCGAAATCGAATCCGGTCGAGAAGAGGTTGTCGCTGCCCATCTGAAACTGCACTTCGCGCAGCGTTTCCTGAGTCGGGCGCTTGCTCACCAGCGCCACCACGCCGCCGGGATTGCTCTTGCCGTAGAGCACAGAAACCGGGCCGCGCAGCAGCTCGGCGCGCTCAAGGAAGTAAGGATCGATGGCGAATTCGGAATAGTTGTCGCCCTGCAGCTTCAGGCCGTCAAGATACTGGTTGGTGTTGGTCTCGCTGAAGCCACGAATCGACAGCGCGTCGATCACCTGCGAGCTGCCGCGGTTGCCGGTCAGTACGCCCGGCGTGTAGTTGAATGCCTCTTTTACCGTGGTTATCTGCCGCTTTTCCATCTCTTCGCGCGTGACCACCGAAACCGACTGCGGGTTTTTCTCGATCGGGGTGTCAGTTTTGGTGCCGGTGGCGCTCTGTTTCGCGGCGATGGTCGGCGCCGGGCCCCACGCGCTCTCCTGCGCCGCGCCGGAGGCGGCGTCCGCCGAAACCACTAGCGTCTCCTCAGCCAGCGCGGAGGCGCTCGCTGAACCCAAAATCACGGCAATGCTCAAAGCCAGCGGGCGGCGGAAAAAAACGCCGCGCAGATAACAAGGAAAAGTCGTTCGCGCATTCATAGTAGTGTCTCTTGAATAAAGTAGTCGGCAGGCGAATGGAAACGAGAATGATTATTATGCCGAATGGATTCTAGGCGAAACGCTTTGCTTTCTGCAAGGGATAATCCCGCGCGCAGCGCCGCCTGGCGGCCATTCGCGCAGTATTGATCGGGCACAAAAAAAGGGCGCCGTAGCGCCCTTTTTAACCGACGGTTTAGTTGCCGCCGAACATATCTTTGATCCAGCCCGCGACGCCGTCGCCTTCTTTCTTCTCCGGCTGCTGCTGCTGTTGTTGCTGCTGCATCTGCTGCTGATTTTGCTGCTGGTTCTGCTGCTCCTGCAACTGCTGCTGTTGCTGCTGGAACAGCTGTTGCTGCTGCTGGCAGAGCGCGTCGGGATCGAGCGACCATACCGGCAGCGAGCGCCAGGTGCTGCTGCCGTTGCCGCAGACGAAGTTGCCAGCAGAATCGACGTTCATCATCGAGACATCTTCCGGCGGCGTCAGCACCAGCGGCATCGGTGCCTGGTTATCCAGGTAGCGGCGGTAGATCTGCATCGCGCCGCTGGCGCCGTACAGCTTGCTCGGCTGGTTATTGTCGCGGCCCACCCAGGTAATGGCGACCTCTTTGCCGTCGACCCCGGCGAACCAGCTGTCGATCAGGTCGTTGGTGGTGCCGGTTTTGCCCGCCAGATGCGCCTTCGGATAACGCGCGCCCAGCGCACGCGCCGTACCGTGATCGGCGACCTGCTGCATGGTGTAGAGCGTCAGATAGGCAGCCTGCGCCGGCTCGACGCGCTGCGCCTGCGGGAAGCTCTGAAAGAGCACGGTGCCGTCTTCAGCAATCACCGAGCGCACTGCCGAGAGCTGCGCGCGGTTGCCGCCGCTGGCGATCGACTGGAACGCCTGCGCCACTTCGATCGGCGTCAGGTTAAGCGCGCCGAGCAGCATCGACGGCACCGGGTTGAGCTGATCTTTCGGCACGCCCAGTTTGGTCCAGGTATCCACTACCGCGTCCAGCCCCAGCGTCATGCCGAGGTTGACCGTCGGCACGTTCATGGAGTTGGTCAGCGCGTCCACCAGCATCACCTTGCCGCTAAAGCGACGATCGTCGTTCATCGGTTTCCAGACGGTGCCGTTCGGCTGCTTCAGTGCGATCGGTTCATCGGCGATCCAGCTGTTGAGACGATAGGTGTTCGGCTGGCTGAGCGCGGTCAGATAGGTAGCCGGTTTCGCCAGCGAACCGATAGAGCGACGCGCCTGCAGCGCACGGTTATAGCCGGCGAACTGCGGATCGGCGCCGCCGACCATGGCGCGCACTTCGCCGCTGAAGCGATCGACCACCACCATCGCGGTTTCCAGATCTTTCAGGGCGCGCTGTTTTTTCAGCGCCGGAATGCCGTCGAGTACCGCTTTTTCCGCCGCGTCCTGCGAGACCGGATCGAGCGTGGTGAAGATCTTCACGCCGGAGAGATCTTTGACCTTGTCGCCCAGCTTCGCCTGCAGCTCGTTACGCACCATCTGCATAAAGGCGGGCTGCGGCGTGATGACGCCGCCCTTCGGCTGCACGCCGAGCGGGCGCGCCGAGAGCATGTCGTAGAGCTCCTGGTCGATCACCTTCTGCTGCTGCAGCAGGCGCAGCACCAGATTGCGTCGCTCCAGCGCCAGCTTCGGATTACGCCACGGGTTATAGAGCGAGGCGCCTTTCACCATGCCGACCAGCATCGCCTGCTGATCGAGGCTCAGCTCGTCGACCGGACGGCCGAAGTAGTAGAGGCTCGCCAGCGGGAAGCCGCGGATCTGGTCGTTGCCTGCCTGGCCAAGATAGACCTCGTTCAGGTAGAGCTCCAGAATGCGGTCTTTGCTGTAGCGCGCGTCCATAATCACCGCCATATAGGCTTCGCGCGCTTTACGCCACAGTGAACGCTCGTTGGTCAGGAACAGGTTTTTCACCAGCTGCTGCGTCAGGGTACTGCCGCCCTGCACCGCTTTCCCGGCCGTGATATTGGCGAGGAAGGCGCGGCCGATCGAGTAAGGGCTGATGCCGTCATGCTCGTAGAAATGACGGTCTTCGGTCGCGATCAGCGTATCGACCAGCAGATCCGGGAAGCCGGCGCGCGGCACGAACAGGCGCTGCTCGCCGTTCGGCGACTGCAGCATGGTGATCAGGCGCGGATCGAGACGGAAGAAGCCGAAGTCGCGGCCGGAATCGAGGTTTTTAATCTCGCCCAGCTCATCGCCGTCGAACACCATCTGGGCGTGCACCTGACCCTCTTTGCTGTCCGGGAAGTCGAACGGACGGCGCAGCAGATCGATGGTGTTGCCTTTAACCGAGAACTCGCCGGGACGCGTGATGCGCGACACCTCGCGATACTGCGTGCCTTCCAGCAGCGCGATCATCTCTTTCTTGTTGTAGGCCATGCCTGGTTCCAGGCTGACCATGCGGCCGTAGACGGTCGCGGGCAGCTGCCACACTTTGCCGTCGATGCGGGCGCGGATCTCCGAGTCGAGGTAGACGCCCCAGGCGGCCATAATCACCACAAACACGAGGAACAGCTTGATCAGCCAGCCTAGCCAGCGACGCTTCCCGCGCGGCGGACGCTTTCCTTTACTTTTACGCGGCACAGGCGCTTTCTCCTCAACTTCATCGGCAAAATCATCATTTTCAAAATCGTCTTCATCCCTGCGGCGACCCCGACGCGTAGCGTTACGCGGCGGCTTGGGTTGTTTTCCTTTGCGCCCAATGGGTTCGCGATCGTTCCCAGACATTGGTTTCATTCTCCAGGCATTACGTTGGCTGCGCCGATACTCTAGCGGCTTTTACCTTTTCCGCATGGCGGAACCCTCTGAAATCGATCCAGCCGGCTCAACCTTGCGGGGAATATTTTTTGGTGCGCTTTGTGGGCAGCGCGCTGGCCGGATCGTCGGGCCAGGGATGGCGGGGATAGCGCCCTTTCATCTCTTTCTGCACCTCCGGATAAGCGCCGCGCCAGAAGGCGGCCAGATCGCGGGTAATCTGCAACGGCCGCTGCGCGGGCGACAGCAGTTCCAGCACCAGCGGCACGCGCCCTTCCGCCACGGCGGGATTGCTCGCCTCGCCGAACATCTCCTGAATGCGCACCGCCAGCGCGGGCGGCTTATCGGCATGGTAGCGAATGGGCAGCCGGCTGCCGGTCGGCACAGTGTAATGAGTTGGCAGCGCACTATCCAGCCGCTGGCGTTGCGACCATGTGAGCAAATGTAATAGCGCGCTGACAAGGTTGACCGCCTGCAGCGATTTCAGATCGCGCACCGCGCCCATCTCCGGCAGCAGCCAGCGGTCGAGCGTTGCCAGCAGCGACTCGTCGTCCACGGCGGGCCATTTCTCTTCAGGCAGCCAGTGCGCGGCGCACTGCAGCCGCACGCGCAGCTGCTGCGCCGCCTCGCTCCAGCCCAACACGCCCAAACCTTTTTGCGCCACCCAGCGTAATATTGCGGCGTGCAGCACCTCGGGTTCCGGACGCGCCATCGGCTGCGCCTTCAGCACCAGCGCGCCGATCTGCTCGCGGCGCAGCGCGCGCAGCGTGCCCTTCTCTTCGTCCCACTCGACTTCGGCGCGCACCTCTACCAGCTCCGGCCGCGCCTGACGCAGCGCGTCGATATCGATCGGCAGCGCCAGCAGCATGCGCGCATCCGGCGCCGCGCTGCCCTGCAGCAGGGCGGGCGCGATCAGCCATTCGTAGCGGTTCAGCCCCTCTTGCGCATCCAGCATCGCGCCCAGGCCGTTGGCGAGCTGGTAGCGGCCGCCACTGTCGCGGCGCTGCGCCAGTCGGTCGCCGAAGCCCGCCGCCAGCAGCGCGGGAAAGCGATCTTCATCGACGCGGCCGCCGCTGACGCCGAGCCGCGTCTGCCACTGCTTCGCGCGCCGCAGCCACTGCGGCTGCGGGCGATGCAGCGCGTCGCGCAGATCGGGCGAGCCGCTGCGCGGCGGATCTTCCAGAATCGCCACCAGCAGCGCGGCGCTGGCGGCCGCGTCGGGCTCCTGGCCGGCGGCGCAAAGCACGGCGCTGAGGCGCGGATCGCCGCCGAGCTGCGCCATGCGGCGTCCCGTCGCGCTCAGCTTGCCGCTGTCGTCCAGCGCGCCAAGCCGGCTAAGCAGCTCGCGCGCCGCGCGCAGGTGTTTTTCCGGCGGCGCATCGAGCCAGGTCAGCTGATCCGGCTGCTGGCAGCCCCACTGCAGCAGCTCGATCCACAGCGCAGCGAGATCGCTGTGCATGATTTCCGCTTCGCTCTGCGCGGCGGCGCGCGACGCCTGCTCTTCAGGGATCAGATGCAGGCAGATGCCGGGCATCAGACGACCGGCGCGACCGGCGCGCTGCGTCATCGACGCCTGGCTGACGCGCTGGGTCAGCAGCCGCGTCACGCCGCTGCGCGCGTCGAACTGCGCGACGCGCTCCAGCGCGCTGTCCACCACCAGCCGGATGCCTTCGATGGTCAGGCTGGTTTCAGCGATATTGGTGGCGAGCACCACTTTGCGGCGCCCTTCCGGCGCGGGCAGGATTGCGCGGCGCTGCGCCGCCAGCGGCAGCGCGCCATAGAGCGGCGTCAAATCGACGTTGTCCGCTACGCGCGACTCCAGCTCGCGCTTCACCCGCTCAATCTCCGCCACGCCGGGCAGAAACAGCAGCAGCGAGCCGCTCTCTTCGCGCAGCAGCTGCGCCGTTTCGCGCGCCACCGCCTCTTCAAAGCGCAGCGTGGCGCTGAGCGGGGCGAAGCGGCGCGTCACCGGATAGCTGCGTCCTTCGGAGACAATCAGCGGCGCGTCGGGCAGCAACGCCGAGAGGCGCGCGTTGTCCAGCGTCGCCGACATCAAGAGGATTTTCAGATCGTCCCGCAGCCCTTGCTGCACGTCGAGCAGCAGCGCCAGCGCCAGATCCGCCTGCAGGCTGCGCTCGTGGAACTCATCGAGGATCACCAGCGACACGCCGCTTAGCTCAGGATCGCGCTGCAGCATGCGCGTCAGGATGCCTTCCGTCACCACCTCCAGCCGGGTGGACGGCCCGACGCAGTTCTCGCCGCGCATGCGGAAGCCGACGGTGGCGCCGGGCTGCTCGCCGAGCTGCTCCGCCAGGCGCTGCGCCACGTTGCGCGCCGCCAGCCGACGCGGCTCCAGCATAATAATGCGGCCCGGCAGGTTCGCCTGCCGCAGCAGCTGCAGCGGCAGCCAGGTCGATTTGCCCGCGCCGGTCGGGGCCGCCAGCAGAATTTGCGGCGCGGCGTCGAGCGCCTGAAGCAGGTCGGGCAGCACGGCGCTGACCGGTAAATCACTCACGGCAAACTCCCGTTCAGCCTGTGTTAAGATGGCGCGCATTGTAGCACTCATCCGCGAGGATTGCCGGAGACCGCCATGGAGACGCAACGCCTGTTTTTTGGCATCGGGCTGCCTGACGCGCTGCAGCAGCAGCTGGTGCGCTGGCGCGCCGATAGCTTCGCCGACGACGCCGGCCGCCCCATCGTCGCGGCCAATCTGCACCTGACGCTCGCCTTTCTCGGCGAGGTGAAAAGCGAGACCGCGCAGAAGCTGCAACAGCTTGCGGCGCGCATTCAGCAGCCCGCTTTCGATATCGATCTCGACGACGCCGGCCACTGGCCGCGTCCAGGCGTGGTGTGGATCGGCTGCCGGCGGCCGCCGCGCGGCCTGCTGCAGCTCGCCGATCTGCTGCGCGCCCAGGCGGCGCGCCACGGCGGCGCGCCACGGCTGCGCCCAGAGCGCACAGCCGTTTCATCCGCACGTCACGCTGCTGCGCGACGCCGCATCGCGCATCGCGCTGCCGCCGCGCGACTTTCACTGGCGCTTTCGCGTCGACCATTTCTCGCTGTTTTCCTCGCACTACGCGCGGGGCCGCACGCGCTATCAGGCGCTGGCGAGCTGGCCGCTGACCTGACTCTGGAGCGCTATGCTGTTTTCACCGCCGTTAAAGTCCGCCCGACTGATTGCCCGCTATAAACGTTTTCTCGCCGACGTGGTGACGCCGGAAGGAGAAACCCTGACGATCCACTGCGCCAACACCGGCGCGATGACCGGCTGCGCCACGCCGGGCGATACGGTGTGGTACTCCACCTCCGACAGCCTGACGCGCAAATATCCGCACAGCTGGGAGTTGACCGAAACGCAGCAGGGCCACTGGATCTGCGTCAATACGCTGCGCGCGAATCAGCTGGTTAAAGAGGCGCTGCTCGCCGCTGCGATTCCGGAATTAGCGGGCTATGAGCGCTGCCAGGCTGAAGTCAGGTATGGCGAGGAAAAGAGCCGAATCGACTTCCTGCTTCAGGCAGGCGGCAGACGCAACTGCTATATTGAAGTCAAGTCCGTGACCCTTTTACATCAAGGAAAAGGCTATTTTCCGGATGCGGTGACGGTCCGAGGCCAGAAGCACCTGCGCGAGCTAAGCGCCGTCGCGGCTGCCGGCCATCGGGCTGTTTTGTTGTTTGCGGTTCTGCACTCGGGGATTGAGGACGTCTCCCCCGCGCGTCACATTGATGCACGTTACGCAGACCAACTGGTCCAGGCGCAGCAGGACGGCGTAGAGATTTTGGCGTATCGCGCGGATTTATCACCGGCAGGCCTGTTTCTGAAAAAGCCGGTTGCCGTAACCTTGTAATATCTTTTGCAAATTGTTGTGGTATGAATGGTTAACGCGAGGCGCCAAATACGCTGTTCCTCACAGGCTTGTCAAGGTGCGATCATCAATAATTGCCAACCTTGACTGCTTCTGTTATTTATAGCGGCCTGTTTTTCCCCGTAGGGGGATCGATGTACCCATTTGCGGCAACGCGGCGAAATCCGCCAGGCAAAATGTAGCCCACTGGCTACACTCATCCGCCTGACGCCTAATCGCTGGCGCTGAACCACAAAAGGTATAGTGCGTGTTATCCAGGAGAAACAACATGCAAGAAGGGCAAAACCGTAAAACATCGTCCCTGAGTATTCTCGCCATCGCTGGGGTGGAGCCATACCAGGAGAAGCCGGGCGAAGAGTATATGAACGAAGCCCAGCTGCAACATTTTCGCAAGATTCTGGAAGCCTGGCGCAATCAGCTGCGTGATGAAGTTGACCGCACCGTCTCGCATATGCAGGACGAAGCGGCGAACTTCCCGGATCCGGTTGACCGTGCCGCGCAGGAAGAGGAATTCAGCCTTGAACTGCGTAACCGCGACCGCGAGCGTAAGCTGATCAAGAAGATCGAGAAGACGCTGAAGAAAGTCGAAGATGACGACTTCGGCTACTGCGAGTCCTGCGGCGTGGAAATCGGCATCCGCCGTCTGGAAGCGCGTCCGACCGCCGATCTTTGCATCGACTGCAAGACGCTGGCAGAAATCCGCGAAAAACAGATGGCTGGCTAACGCCACGCCTGACTCACCGCACTGCGGAAAGCACGTTGTTGTGCCGCTGTGCGGTGACTTTTAAAGCCTGTGTCTACGCATCCCTGCATCGGACGTTTCGCCCCCTCGCCTTCCGGCGATCTCCATTTCGGCTCGCTGATTGCCGCCCTTGGCAGCTATCTGAGCGCGCGCGCGCAAAACGGCCGCTGGCTGGTGCGCATCGAAGATATCGATCCGCCGCGCGAAGTTCCCGGCGCCGCCACGCGCATTCTGCATCAGCTGGAGCACTACGGCCTGCACTGGGACGGCGACGTTTTATGGCAGTCGCACCGTCATGACGCCTATCGCGAGGCGCTGGCCTGGCTGCAGGCGCATCGCCAGAGCTATTACTGCACCTGTACGCGTCGCCGCATCCAGCAGATCGGCGGATTCTATGACGGCCACTGTCGCGATCGCCAGCTGGGGCCGGAGAACGCCGCGCTGCGGCTACGCCAGCACGCGCCGGTTTTTAGCTTCGACGATCGGCTGCGCGGCCATTTAGCGGTGGATGCGCGCCTGGCGCAGGAAGATTTTATTATCCATCGCCGCGACGGCCTGTTCGCCTACAACCTTGCGGTGGTGGTCGACGACCATTTTCAGGGCGTGACGGAGATCGTGCGCGGCGCGGATTTGATTGAGCCGACGGTGCGGCAGATCGCCCTGTATCAGCAGTTCGGCTGGCCGCTGCCTGCATATTTGCATTTGCCGCTGGCGATCAATCCCGACGGCAATAAACTGTCGAAGCAGAATCATGCCCCTTCGCTGCCCGCCGGCGACCCGCGACCGCTGCTGGTGCAGGCGCTACGTTTTTTGGGGCAGCCTGTCGCGACAGGATGGGAAGACGAAACGCAGGAGAAACTGCTGGAAAGCGCGGTCTCGCAGTGGAATATCGCTTTGATACCCCGAGAGAACGCCCTGAAACCGGCTGAGCCGACAACACCATTCCTAAATGATTCGCAACAGGCTATGATTAGCCGCTGATTTTATTTACACCACTTTACGTCGCTGTCGAGGTGTCCCATTTTTACCCGAGTTGCTAATTTTTGCCGGAAAGTCCTCATGCGTGATGAGGAGGCGCCTGTCGAGGTTGAAACTGAGCGTCATCAGATGACCATTATCCCTCGTGAGAGCCATAACATCTCGCGCAAAGACATTAGCGAAAATGCCCTCAAGGTACTCTATCGCCTGAACAAAGCAGGCTATGAATCCTATCTGGTGGGCGGTGGCGTTCGCGACCTGCTGCTGGGTAAAAAGCCCAAGGACTTCGATATCACCACCAACGCCACGCCAGAGCAGATGCGTAAGCTGTTCCGCAACTGCCGTCTGGTCGGGCGTCGCTTCCGTCTGGCGCACGTCATGTTCGGCCCTGAGGTGATCGAAGTCGCGACCTTCCGCGGCCATCATCAGGCTGAAGAGGACGTCGAAGAGGATCGCAATCAGTCGCAGCGCGCCCAGAGCGGCATGCTGCTGCGCGACAATATCTTCGGCAGCATCGAAGACGATGCGCAGCGCCGCGATTTGACGATCAACAGCCTCTATTACAACGTCGCCGACTTTACCGTACGCGACTACGTCGGCGGCCTGCAGGATCTGCAGCAGGGCATCATTCGCCTGATTGGCGATCCCGAGACGCGCTACCGCGAAGATCCGGTGCGTATGCTGCGCGTAGTGCGCTTCGCCGCCAAGCTCGATATGACCATCGCGGCGGAAACTGCCGAACCGATCCCGCGTCTCGCCACGCTGCTGCGCGATATCCCGCCGGCGCGCCTGTTTGAAGAGGCGCTGAAGCTGCTGCAGGCGGGCTACGGCTACAGCACCTATATCAAGCTGCGCGAGTTTCAGCTGTTCCAGCCGCTGTTCCCTACCATTACGCGCAACTTCACCGAAGATGGCGATAGCTATATGGAGCGGATGGTGGCGCAGGTGCTGAAAAACACCGATAACCGCATCCACAACGATATGCGCGTCAATCCAGCCTTCCTGTTTGCGGCGATGTTCTGGTATCCGCAGCTCGAAGCGGCGCAGCGCATCGCGCAGGAGAGCGGCCTGACCTATTTCGACGCCTTCGCGATGGCGATGAACGATACGCTGGATGAAGCCTGCCGCGCGCTGGCGATCCCGAAACGCATTACCACGCTGATCCGCGATATCTGGCAGCTGCAGCTGCGCATGTCGCGCCGCCACGGCAAGCGCGCCTGGAAGCTGATGGAACATCCGAAGTTCCGCGCCGCCTACGATCTGCTGGCGCTGCGCGCCGAGGTCGAGAACAATCCGGAACTGATCCGCCTTAGCCACTGGTGGGGCGAATTCCAGGCCGCCGCGCCGACGCAGCAGAAAACCATGCTTAATACGCTGGGCGACGACCCGGCGCCGCGCCGCAAAACGCGTCGTCCGCGCCGCCGCCCCGCCCCACCGCGCCGCGACAGCCAAAACGCGTCGTGACACGCGTTTACCTGGCGCTCGGCAGCAACCTTGCCGATCCGCTGCAACAGGTCGACGCGGCGCTGCGTGCGCTCGACGCGCTGCCGGAGACGGCGCGCGTCGCGACCTCCTCTTTCTACCGCACGCCGCCTTACGGTCCGCCGGACCAGCCCGATTACCTGAACGCGGCGGTGGCGCTGGATACCGATCTCGCGCCGGAAGCGCTGCTGGATCACACCCAGCGCATCGAGCTTGAGCACGGCCGCGTTCGCAAAGCGGAACGCTGGGGACCGCGCACGCTCGATATCGATATCCTGCTCTTCGGCCAGCAGAGCCTTAACACCCCGCGTCTGATCGTGCCGCATTACGATATGCACAACCGCGCCTTTATGCTGGTGCCGCTGCTGGAGATCGCGCCTGACGCGACGCTGCCGGACGGCCGTCCGCTGCGCGACCTGATGGCGCGCCTCGACGCCAGCGCCATTCGCCCCTGGCACGGCTGACGCCGCACAGATTGATACGTAAGAGATTTCGCTCTCCTGCGCTATCCAGTACACTGCGCCCATCTGCAATACCTGAGTTGAGAGCGCAATGAAACCCACCACTATTTCTCATCTGCGTCAGTGGAAAGCGAGCGGACGTAAGTTCGCCACACTGACCGCCTACGATTTCAGCTTTGCCCGCCTGTTCGCCGACGAAGGCATCCAGGTGATGCTGATCGGCGATTCGCTCGGCATGACCGTTCAGGGTCATGAGTCGACGCTGCCGGTTACCGTCGCTGATATCGCCTATCACACCGCCGCCGTCCGCCGCGGCGCGGCGCAGGCGCTGGTCATGGCCGACCTGCCCTTTATGAGTTACGCCACGCCGCAGCAAACCTTCGACAACGCCGCGCAGCTGATGCGCGCCGGCGCCAATATGGTGAAGCTGGAGGGCGGCGCATGGCTGGCGGAGACGGTGCGCATGCTGACCGAGCGCGCGGTGCCGGTGTGCGGCCATCTCGGCCTGACGCCGCAGTCGGTGAATATCTTCGGCGGCTATAAGGTGCAGGGCCGCGACGAGGCGGCCGCCGAGCGGCTGCTGGCCGACGCGCTGGCGTTGGAAGCCGCGGGCGCGCAGCTGATGGTGCTGGAGTGCGTGCCGGTTTCGCTGGCGCAGCGCATCACTCAGGCGCTGACGATCCCGGTTATCGGCATCGGCGCGGGCAACGTTACTGACGGCCAGATTCTGGTGATGCATGACGCCTTCGGCATTACCGGCGGCCATATCCCGAAATTTGCGAAGAACTTTCTCGCCGAGGCGGGCGACATACGCGCCGCTATCCGTCACTATATCGCCGAAGTCGAAGCGGGAACCTATCCTGCGGCTGAACACAGTTTCCAGTAATTAGGGAGCCTTACCGTGCTGATCATTGAAACGCTGCCGATGCTGCGCCGTGAAATTCGTCGCTGGCGGCAGGCAGGAAAACGCATCGCGCTGGTGCCGACCATGGGCAATCTGCATGACGGCCATTTAACGCTGGTAGACGAGGCGCGCGAGCGCGGCGATATTGTCGTGGTGTCGATTTTCGTCAACCCGATGCAGTTCGATCGCGCCGACGATCTGGCGCGCTACCCGCGCACGCTGCAGGAAGATTGCGAGAAGCTGAATCGCCGCAGCGTCGATGTAGTATTCGCGCCCGCGCCGGCAGAGGTTTATCCGCACGGGCTGGCGAACCAGACCTTTGTCGAGGTGCCGGTGCTCTCGTCGCTGCTGGAAGGCGCCAGCCGTCCCGGCCATTTTCGCGGCGTCGCCACTATCGTCAGTAAGCTGTTTAATCTGGTGCAGCCCGATATCGCCTGCTTTGGCGAGAAGGATTTTCAGCAGCTGGCGATCATCCGCAAGATGGTGGCGGATATGGGCTTCGATATCGAGATTGTCGGCGTGCCGACGGTGCGCGCCAAAGACGGCCTGGCGCTCAGTTCGCGCAACGGCTACCTCACCGAAGATGAGCGTCAGCTCGCGCCGGTTCTGGCGCAGGTGATGAACGGTATGGCGGCGCGCCTCGCCAACGGCGAGCGCCATATCGAAGAGATTATTGAAGCCGCTGAGGCGGAGCTTAGCGAGAAAGGATTACGCCCGGACGGGCTTGCCATCTGCGACGCCGATACGCTGGAGCCGCTGACGGTCGAGAGCCGTCGCGCGGTGATCCTGATGGCGGCATGGCTGGGCAAAGCGCGTCTGATTGATAATCAACAGGTCGACCTCACGCAGTAAGCGCAGGTCATTGTCAGAAAGAACAATAAGGTCTTTTATGATTCGTACCGTTTTACAAGGCAAGCTGCACCGCGTGAAGGTGACCCAGGCAGATTTGAACTACGAAGGTTCCTGCGCCATCGATCAGGACTTCCTCGACGCGTCGGGCATTCTGCAATATGAGGCCATTGATATTTATAACGTTACCAACGGCCAGCGTTTTTCCACCTACGCTATCGCCGCCGAACGCGGGTCGAAGATTATTTCAGTCAACGGTGCGGCGGCGCGTTGCGCCTGCGAAGGGGATATCCTGATTATTTGCTCTTACGTGCAGGTTGAAGACGCGGAGGCGCGCCAGTGGCAGCCGAAGGTCGCCTATTTCGAAGGCGACAACGAGATGAAGCGTCTGGCGAAGGCGCTGCCGGTGCAGGTCGCCTGAGGGGGCAAGGTGCTGACGTGGGCGGCGTAAACCGATCGCAAAGACGCAAAAGACGCCATCCCTGTCTGCTCGGCCCACGCCTTCCATGGCGTGGGACGCTTTGCTCTTCGGTTCACGTCGCCCACTTGTCAGGCTACTGAGCCGTCTGAAAAAAAAGCAGCCATCCGGCTGCTTTTTTTATCAGGTGCGCAGGCCACGTCCGCGCTGGATCAGCGTGTAGACCAGAATATAAAACACCAGGATAAAGGCGATCAGCACCGACAGGGTAAACACCAGCGGCACATCGTTGATGCCGAGGAAGCCGAAGCGGAAGCCGCTGATCATATAAACAATCGGATTCAGCTTCGACACCGCCTGCCAGAACGGCGGCAGCAGCGTCAGCGAATAGAACACCCCGCCCAGATAGGTCAGCGGCGTCAGCACGAAGGTCGGGATCAGGCTGATATCGTCGAAGGTGCGCGCGAACACCGCGTTCAGCAGGCCAGCCAGCGAAAAGAGGATCGCCGTCAGCAGCAGCGTCACTGCCACCATCGACCAGGAGTGGACGTGGAACGGCACGAAAAACAGCGAAATCGCCGTGACCAGCACCCCGACGCAGAGACCGCGCGCCACGCCGCCGCCGACATAGCCGGCGATAATAATATGCGTCGGCACCGGCGCCACCAGCAGCTCTTCAATATTGCGCTGAAACTTGGCGCTGAAGAACGACGAGGCGACGTTGGCGTAGGCGTTGGTGATCACCGCCATCATAATCAGGCCCGGCACGATAAACTGCATATAGCTGAAGCCGTGCATATCGCCGATGCGCGAGCCGATCAGGTTGCCGAAAATAATAAAATAGAGCGTCATGGTGATCACCGGCGGCACCAGCGTCTGGATCCAGATGCGCGCGAAACGGTTAATCTCCTTGGCCCAGATACTCTTCAGCGCTACCCAGTACAAATGTGTCATGCTTTCGCTCCTTTGCCCTGCACCAGGCTGACAAACAGCTCTTCCAGGCGGTTTGCTTTGTTACGCATGCTCAGTACCTGCACGCCCTGCGCGCTAAGCTGGCCAAACACGCTGTTCAGCCCCTGCTCGCGCATCACTTCGACCTCCAGCGTCGAGGCGTCCACCAGACGATACTGGAACCCTTCCAGCGTCGGCAGCGCGCTGCCCGGCGCGAGATCGAGAATAAAGGTTTCCGACTGCAGCTTGGCCAGCAGCCCCTTCATCGAGGTGTTCTCCACCAGCTCGCCGCTCTGGATAATGCCGATGTTGCGGCACAACATCTCCGCCTCTTCCAGATAGTGCGTGGTCAAAATAATGGTGGTGCCTTTTTCGTTCAGCTCTTTCAGGAAGGTCCACATCGAACGACGCAGCTCGATATCCACGCCCGCCGTCGGCTCGTCGAGGATCAGCAGCTTCGGCTCATGCATCAGCGCGCGGGCGATCATCAGACGACGCTTCATGCCGCCGGAAAGCATCCGCGCGCGCTCGTTGCGCTTGCCCCAAAGATCGAGCTGCGTCAGATACTTCTCTGCGCGCTGCTGCGCCTCGCGGCGCTCAACGCCGTAGTAGCCCGCCTGATTCACCACGATCTGCAGCACGGTCTCGAACGGGTTGAAGTTGAACTCCTGCGGCACCAGGCCGAGCTGGCGTTTGGCGTTGACCACCTCTTTTTCCAGGTCGTAGCCGAACACGCGCACGCTGCCGCCAGATTTGTTCACCAGCGAACTGATAATCCCGATGGTGGTCGATTTGCCCGCGCCGTTTGGTCCCAGCAGCGCATAAAAATCGCCGGCTTCGACGTTAAGATCTATCCCTTTCAGCGCCTGTACGCCGCCGGAATAGGTCTTGGTCAGCCGGGAAAGTTCCAGTGCATAAGTCATTCCGAATCCATATCCTGTTTTAATGTCGGTGTGTCGCGATGGACATAGCGAGCCGCTGGCTGACGCGATGTCGCCGCAACGTTGCTACTTATGATGAGCCACCCTGAGCGTAAAATCTTCCTGGATGGGCATTTTTTTGCGGAGGTGAAGGCTGAACTCCTGAATCGGAGCACAGCCTACACCAGGCTGAGGCGGTCAGCCTTGGAAGATTGTGCGGTCAGGCTCAGGATTCGAGCGGCACCACTTTGCCGATATAGGGCAGATGACGATAGCGCTGGGCGTAGTCGATGCCGAAGCCGACCACGAACTCGTCAGGAATGGCGAAGCCGACATATTCCACCGTCACGTCCACTTCGCGACGCTCGGGCTTATCCAGCAGCGTGCAGATGGCGAGGGACTTCGGCTCGCGCAGGCGCAGGATCTCACGCACCTTGCTCAGCGTGTTGCCGGAGTCGATGATATCTTCGACAATCAGCACATCTTTGCCGCGAATATCTTCGTCGAGATCTTTGAGGATTTTCACGTCGCGCGAGCTGGACATGCCGCTGCCGTAGCTGGAGGCGGTCATAAAGTCGACTTCGTGGGGCACCTCGACGGCGCGGCAGAGATCGGCCATAAACATAAAGGAGCCGCGCAGCAGCCCGACCAGCACCATCTCGCTGCCGCTGTCGCGATAGCGCTCGGAAATCTCTTTACCCAGTTCGGCAATGCGCGTTGCGATCGCCTCTTCGGAAATCATCACTTCAACAGTATGTTTCAAAACCTGTACTTCTCGTTGATTTTAAAGGGATCGTCCATCCTCAGCAGCGGATGAACAGAGAGAACCCGCTCAGACCTGAGCGGGTAGCGATTTGCAGGAGAGTATCACAGCTTGCCAGACGCGGCGAGATGCAGCGCTAAGGCGCCGCCAGCCTCATCGTGCCTGGATGATATAAACTTAGAACTTACCGGCCTTTACCAGAACATTCCGCTGCATGTTAGCTTATGCCCAACATATCGTTACCTTACATCTGCCCTGAGCAGGAGATCCCATGTCCCACAACTCCAGTAAAAAAACCCATATTGGCGATCGTAAGCTGCATCCTGAAACCCAGATGCTGAACTACGGCTACGATCCGCGCCTGTCGGAAGGCGCGGTCAAACCCCCGGTGTTTCTGACCTCGACCTTTGTTTTCAACAGCGCCGAAGAGGGACGCGACTTCTTCGATTACGTGTCCGGACGGCGCCAGCCGCCGGAAGGCAAAAGCGGCGGCCTGGTCTATTCGCGCTTTAACCATCCCAACAGCGAAATCGTCGAAGATCGCCTGGCGATTTATGAGGAAGCAGAGAGCTGCGCCCTCTTCTCGTCAGGCATGTCGGCCATCTCCACTACGCTGCTGACCTTTGCGCGCCCGGGCGATGTGATCCTCCATTCGCAGCCGCTCTACGGCGGCACCGAGACGCTGCTGAGCAAAACGCTGCACAACCTGAATATCGAGCCGGTCGGCTTTAGCGACGGCACCGATGAGGAGAAAGTGCGCGTCGCCGCGCAGAAGGCGCTGAGCCTGGGTCGCGTCGCGCTGATTCTGATCGAGACGCCCGCCAACCCCACCAACAGCCTGGTGGACATCGCGCTGATCGCGCGCATCGCCGACGAGATCGGCCAGCAGCAGGGATCGCGTCCGGTAGTCGCCTGCGACAATACGCTGCTCGGCCCGCTGTTTCAGCGGCCGCTGAACTTCGGCGCCGATATCTCGCTTTACTCGCTGACCAAATATGTCGGCGGCCATTCCGATCTGATCGCCGGCGCGGCGATGGGCAGCAAAGCGCTGATTACCCAGATACGCTCGCTGCGCAGCGCCATCGGTACTCAGCTCGATCCGCACTCAAGCTGGATGATCGGCCGTTCGCTGGAAACGCTGTCGCTGCGTATGGAGAAAGCCTGGCAGAACGCCGAAGCGGTGGCCGCCTTTTTGCGCGACCATGAGAAAGTGGCGAAGCTGCAGTGGCTGCCCTACCTCGACGAGAATAGCGCCGAAGGCCGCACCTTCCGCCAGCAGTGCAGCGGCGCCGGTTCGACCTTTTCGTTCGATATCATCGGCGGACAGCCCGCCGCGTTCCGCTTCCTTAACGCGCTGGCGCTGTTTAAGCAGGCGGTGAGCCTGGGCGGCACCGAGTCGCTTGCCAGCCATCCCGGCAGCACCACCCATTCCGGCGTGCCGGAGGCGGTCAGGCAGCGTATCGGCATCAGCGACGCCACGATCCGCCTCTCAATAGGCATTGAGAACGCCGGCGATCTGGTGGAGGACATTCGCCTGGCGCTCGAGAAAGCCTGATTAGCCGACTGTAAAGCCCAGCATCATGCCGGTGTCTTCATGCTCAAGCAGATGACAGTGCGCCATAAAGGCGTGTTCAGCGGCGGCGCGGTGGTCAAAGCGCACCAGCACTTCGCTGCGCCAGCCGTCGACATTGACCATATCTTTCCAGCCCTGGCGGTGCGGCGCGGGCGGCTTGCCGTTTTCTGAGAGAATGCGGAACTGCGTGCCGTGAATATGGAAAGGATGTAGCATCTTGTCGCCTTCGCCGGAGATGGTCCATTTTTCCAGCTGGCCGGGCGTCACGTTAAACATCGGCTTCGCCATATTAAAGGCCTGGCCGTTGATCTTGTTGCCGCTGTGGAAGTCGTAGCCTTTGGATGCATCGCCGTGCGCGTCATGCATCGACATATCATGTCCTTCCATCTTCATCGCCTCGCCGCCGCTCTCTGCCGGCATGGCGTGATGCCCGCCCGCCTTGCCCATCGCTTTATCGCCGTAGCGCTGCATCAGCGCCGCCATGCCTTGCTGGTCGAGCTGCGGATCCATCATCAACTGGAGCCAGCGCGCGTTAGCGCCTTCCGCCGAGGGCACCGGCGGCAGCTGCACCAGGCTATCCGGCAGCGTCGCGCTCGCCATCACGCGCAGCGGCAGGATCTGCACCAGCGGCAGCGGCTGGTCGAACGGCGCCAGCGTCATGCCCATCTGCTCAACCGGCAGCGTGACGATATCGAAGCTTTTGCCGTCGGAGGTATCGACCATCACCTCAAAGCGCTCGCCCGGCAGCAGCGGCAGCGAGGCGACCTTCACCGGCTCCGCCAGCAGGCCGCCGTCGCTGCCGATAACATAGAGCGGTCGGTTGTCGCTGGCGGCGATATGCAGCGAGCGCGCATTGCAGCCGTTCAGCAGGCGCAGGCGCAGCCAGCCGCGCGGTACCGCCTGCTGCGGATACTGAACGCCGTTGGTCAGCATCATATCGCCGAACCAGCCTACCGCGGCGCTCATGATGTCGAGCTGGTAGTCGATGCGGCTGCCGTCCTGAGTGAGCCGCTTGTCCTGAAAAATCAGCGGCACATCGTCCGAGCCCCACTGCGACGGCAGACGCAGCTTGTCGGTCTCATCGTCCTGCAGCAGGATCAGGCCCGCCAGCCCTTGCGCCACCTGATGGCCGGTTTTGCCATGCAGGTGCGGATGGAACCAGCAGGTGGCGGCAGGCTGATCCGGCGTGAAGCTGACCTGCCGTGCCGCGCCAGGTTCGATGCGCGCCATCGGCCCGCCGTCGACGTCGCCCGGGATCGCCAGCCCGTGCCAGTGCAGCGTGGTCGCTTCCGGCAGCCGGTTAAGGATATTGACCGTGGTCGGTTTGCCGCGACGCAATACGATGGCCGGCCCCAACAGCGCGCCGTTGTAGCCCCACGTCGGCACATCCTTGCCCTGCCACTGGCTGGTGCCGGTCATGGCGGTGATCTGGATCTGGCCACGTGGATCGGGCTCCAGCCTTGAAGGAACCGGCAGCAGCGGACGGCTGGCCGCCATCAGGGATCGACTCCAGAGCGGCAGCGCCCCGGCTGCGCTCAGCGCGGCGGTCAGCTTAAGAAAGTGGCGACGATGCATAGCTTATTCATCCGTGTGATAAGGGGATCACAGCCTAAACCCTTCCCCTGCGGGAGGGTCAAGCTCTTGATAGCGGAAACGCCTGAAAAAAGTGCTCAAGCCGGCGTCCAGCGGCAAAATAATCGGAATCCTGCCAGGCACTGTGCTATCGTCACATGATGATTAATGAATGAGAACCACTATGAAGAAAAGCATCAAGATCCTGTTGCTGTCAGGACTCCTTGGCTTCTCCTCCACCAGTTTCGCTCTGAGCGAATCCGAAGCAGAAGATCTGGCCGATCTCACCGCGGTATTCGTTTATCTGAAAAATGATTGCGGCTATCAGGATCTGCCTGATGCGCAAATCCGCAAAGCTCTGGTGTTTTTCGCCCAGCAGAACCGCTGGGATTTGAGTAATTACGCTGCCTACAATATGAAGGCACTTGGCGAAGCGAGCTACAAAGATCTGAGCGGCATCGCCATTACCAACGACAAGAAGTGTAAGTCGCTGGCGCGCGATTCCCTCAGCCTGCTCGCCTACGTTAAATAAGCCGTAAGCCCGCCTCTTCGCCGATCATTCGACCGTGCATGCACGGTCACTCCTGGTTATGATGTGTCGCTCTTTTTCATGGCGAAGTCATCAGAGAGGAGCCCTCCATGGCGCAAAAAGAAATGTGGTATGAAACCCTTCATGCCGGTTTCGGACAATATTTCACGGTCGACAAAGAGCTGTACCGGGAAAAGACCGCGCATCAGGATTTGATCATCTTCGAAAACGCGCAGATGGGCCGCGTAATGGCGCTGGACGGCGTGGTGCAGACCACCGAGCGCGACGAATTCATCTATCACGAAATGATGACGCACGTGCCGCTGCTGGCGCACGGCGCGGCGAAGCGCGTGCTGATTATCGGCGGCGGCGACGGCGCGATGCTGCGCGAGGTGGCGCGTCATCAGCAGCTGGAAAGCATTACGATGGTGGAGATTGACGCCGGCGTCGTCACCTTCTGCCAGCAATATCTCCCTAATCACAGTCAGGGCGCTTATCAGGATCCGCGTCTCAATCTGGTGATCGACGACGGCGTAAACTTCGTCAACCAGACGCAGGAAAAATTCGACGTGATCATCTCCGACTGCACCGATCCTGTCGGTCCGGGCGAGAGCCTGTTCACCTCGGAATTTTACGCGGGCTGTAAAAACGCTCTCAATCCCGGCGGGATTTTCGTGGCGCAGAACGGCGTCTGCTTTCTGCAGCAGGAAGAGGCGATCAACAGCCATCGTAAACTCAGCCACTATTTCGCTGACGTCAGTTTTTATCAGGCGGCGATACCGACCTACTACGGCGGCATTATGACCTTCGCCTGGGCGAGCGATAATCCGGCGCTGCGTCAGCTCGATCTCGCCACACTGCAGGCGCGTTTCGCTGAGGCTGGCCTGCCGTGCCGCTACTACAATCCAGCGATCCATGTCGGTAGTTTCGCGCTACCGCAGTACCTGCTGAACGCCCTTTATAAGGAGGTGAACCAAATTGCAAAAGCTTAAACTGCATGGCTTCAACAACCTGACCAAAAGCCTGAGTTTTTGTATTTACGATATTTGTTATGCGAATACTGAAGCCGAACGCGATGGCTATATCGCCTATATCGACGAGCAGTACAATGCCACTCGTCTGACCGAGATCCTGACGGAAACCTGCTCGATCATCGGCGCCAACGTGCTGAATATCGCGCGCCAGGATTATGAACCTCAGGGCGCCAGCGTCACCATTCTGGTGAGCGAAGAGCCGATCGATCCAAAAGATATCGACAATTCGGAGCATCCCGGTCCGCTGCCTAACTCCGTGGTGGCGCACCTGGATAAGAGCCATATCTGCGTGCACACCTATCCGGAAAGCCATCCTGAAGGCGGTCTTTGCACCTTCCGCGCGGATATCGAAGTTTCAACCTGCGGCGTGATTTCCCCGCTGAAGGCGCTGAACTACCTGATCCACCAGCTGGAGTCCGATATTGTGACCGTCGACTATCGCGTGCGCGGCTTTACCCGCGACGTGAACGGCGTGAAACACTTTATCGACCATGAGATCAATTCCATCCAGAACTTTATGTCGGAAGATATGAAGGCGATGTATGACATGGTGGATGTGAACGTTTATCAGGAAAATATCTTTCACACCAAAATGTTGCTGAAAGAGTTCGACCTGAAGCACTATCTGTTCAATACCCGTCCTGAAGATCTCAGCCCGGCGGAACATAAGCGCATTACCGACCTGCTGTGGAAGGAGATGCGCGAGATTTACTACGGCCGCAATATTCCAGCGGTGGGATTAAAAACGTTTTAATGATTAGGCGCGCGATGCCTGGCAATGACGGCAGGCGCGCGCTTTTTGGCTTTGGGGTTTTAGTTTTATGGGGCTGCGGGCAGGATTGAGGCTGCCTGTACGGCAGTGCACGGGGGTTTCGGGCCCGTCGGTTAGGGGCTGATTTTTTAAGCTACCTGTGCGGCAGGGAACCCAGCAGCGGCGCACCGACGTCAGCTATTTCGTTTTAAAGCTGCCTGTACGGCAGTGCACGCAGAAATGACTGTGTATTCGCCGCTTGCATTATTCTAAGCTGCCTGTACGGCAGTGAACGCTGGAGTAAGCCGCCACGATGGTCGGACTCATTTCTAAGCTGCCTGTACGGCAGTGAACTGATTACTTAACGGCTTGTGAATAAATGGGAAGTTTCTAAGCTGCCTGTACGGCAGTGAACGCTACCCCAAAGGGGCGGGGCGAACTTGTTCGTTTCTAAGCTGCCTGTACGGCAGTGAACAGTTTTTTAACGTTGAGCTGGTACAGATTCGAGTTTCTAAGCTGCCTGTACGGCAGTGAACTGTTACCTTACCAAACTAAGCTACTCATATCCCAGCAAAAAAACGCATTCGCGCGGCTTTAACCCTTTTATTTAGCATGCAAAAACCGACCTTATTTTTCAATAAGTTATAAAAAACTGCAAAAAAAAGGGTTTAGAGAAGCACTCAAAAATCAAGCCTGAGGTGGGAAATGCTCTTTACTCTCACAACAAACAGCAGTAGCGCACTTATCCGCACAGCGCTTAATCACGCTCATCCCTAATAAGCGCGCGCAGTGTCCCCCACCCTTCACTCTTATTCCAGCAAGTAAAGAGCGGATACGGCGCGTGCCAGTTAAATTGCCAGCAATATTAATCCGTCAGCGCCAGCGCAATCCCGCGCTCGCGCAGCGTGCGGCAGACATCGTCGTCTAACCGGCTGTCGGTCACCACATCGGTCAGCTCATCCACCGGCGCGGCGCAGAACAGCGACCAGGAGCCATATTTGCTGCTGTCCGCCAGCAGGATGCGGCGGCGCGCATTCGCCAGCAGATCGCGCTTCAGCCCGGCCTTCTCTTCCGTTGGCGTGGTGATGCCGCGTTCCAGACTCCAGGAGTTGCAGCTAACGAAAGCGATATCGGGATTGATACTGCGCAACAGGCGGCGCCCGTGCTCGCCGACGCACGACTGGCTCGAGTCGTCGATGCGGCCGCCGATAATGGTCACTTCAATCTGTTTGAATTCCGAGAGAAACAGCGCGATATGCAGATCGGCGGTAATGACGCGCAGCGGCAAATGGGTCAGCTGACGCGCCAGCTCCAGCATGGTGGTGCCGGCGTCCAGCACTACTGCGTCGCCCGACTGTACGAAGGTGGCGGCGTGGTGGGCGATAGCCTGCTTCTCCGCCAGGTTACGCTGCATCTTCTCCAGCGTGGTGGGCTGCGCCGGAATAAAACGGTTCAGCGTGACGCCGCCGTGGCTGCGGCTAATCACCCCTTCTTTATCCAGCTTAATCAAATCACGTCGAATGGTTGCTGGCGAGGCGGAAATGGCGCTCACCAGCTGATCAACAGTCACCAGATTATGGCTTTTCAGATAGTCCATAATCTGGTCAAGGCGACTTTGTCCCTTCATATTTCCCTATGCTAGCTGCATCGCGAGTTTAATGGAGATCGCCATGCTCTCAGACTTCGCTTTACCTGTCCATGCGATATCAAAAGCGGTGCCGTGGTCCGCAGAGGTGCGGATAAACGGCAAACCGGCAGTGATATTGACGCCGTCGTAAAAGCCAAGCAGTTTCAGCGGGATATGCCCCTGATCGTGATACATCGCCACCACGATGTCATACTGCCCTTCCTGACACTGCAGGAACACCGTATCCGGCGGACAGGGGCCGAAAACCTCAATGCCCTGCGCCTGCATCGCCTTCACCGCAGGCGCGACGGTGGTGATCTCCTCGTCGCCGAACAGGCCATTTTCGCCAGCGTGCGGATTAACGCCCGCTACCGCAATACGCGGCTTCTCAAAGCCGACGCGGCGCAGGAAGGTGTCCGCCATGCCAATTACTGTCTCAATGCGCGAGCGGTTCAGGGTGTCGAGAAACTTGCGCAGCGCGATATGCGTCGTAACGTGTATCACCTTCAGCTTATCGGTATAGAGCACCATCGCGTAATCTTTGGTATCGGTCAGATGCGCCAGCAGCTCGGTATGGCCAGGATAGAGATGGCCCGCCGAGTGCAGCGCCTCTTTGTTCAGCGGCGCGGTGGCGATAGCCTGAACGTCCCCCGCCAGCGCCAGCTCGGTGGCGCGCTTCACGCAGCGCCAGGCGAGATCGCCCGCCTGCTTCTGCACCACGCCTGGCTTGAGCGCTTCCGGATCGGCCAGCGGCTCGTCGATAACGTTGACGATACCTGGCGCGAAGTGCGCCTCTTTTACGCTATCCAGCACGCGCAGCTCGACCTGCGGCGTAATATTCAGGGCAAGGATGCGGCGCAATGTGGCCGCGCATCCCACCACCACCGCCGGCGCGCCGTTAAGATCGCCTTCCGCCAGCGCTTTGATGATGATCTCCGGGCTGATGCCCGCCGGATCGCCCATGGTCACCGCAATAATTTTACTCACTCGACTTCTCCTCAATAAAACGAATGGCTGCTACCAGGGTGTTTTCGTCGCCAAAACCGCCCGCTTTGGTCATCACCGGCAGGGTAAATTCACTGTTAAGCAGGACGCCGTGCGGCACGCAGCCCGCCACGATGCCCTGAATCTGAAAGCCGCTGGCGCCCAGCGCCTGCGCGACCGCAATCGCCACGTCGCCGCCGGAGAGATAGAGCCCGGCCGGGCGCTGCGCGCGGCAAAGCCTCAGGGTCAGTTCGCCCAGAAACTGGCAAATCGCCTCGCCAAGCTGCTGCCGCGTGATCTGCTGCTGTTGACATAGCGCGTCGATCTCATGGCGCTGATCGGCGCGCTGGCAGGTGCGGATCACCGTATGCTGGCCATTGCGCAGCGCGGCGAGCGCCTGCTCCATCCACTGCGCGCTACTCGGCCAGCAAGGGCGTTCAAACAGCTGGCGGATATCGATATCCACCAGCGCGATATCTCGCTGCGCCGCCAGCCGCGCAATCTGCTGCTGGGCGCTGGCGCTCATCGAGCCGATAACGGCCAGTACCGGCGCGGAGTTGCGTGCCGCCAGCTGTGCGCCGAGCGCATCGCTTAGTCCGGCCGCGCCGACCAGCAGCGGCGTTTCGTCAAGCTGCGCGGCGGCGGCCAGGATAAGCGCGATGTCGCTCTCGCTTTCCGCATCGATCACCACCGCGCCCTGCTGCTCCGCCAGCAGCGTGGCAAAACGATCGCTGCGCAGCGCGGCGAGATCGATCTCGCTGCCTGCGATCCCGAGCTGCGTTAATACCCGCGCGCTGATCACCGGCGTTTTCGGATCGCTGGCGTATTCGGTCTCGGTCAGCGACACGCCGTTCACCAGCACTTCGCCGCGGCGCGTGACGCGGCCCAGCCGAGGGACGGCGGGCACGATCAGCGCCCGCTTTTTGCCGCTGGCGGCCAGCGCGGCGCGCACTTCGGCGCCGATATTGCCGCGCAGCGTGGAGTCGATCTTTTTAAACAGCCAGCCCTGGGCGATAAAAGCCTGATGTTGACGCACCACCGCTTCGGTACGCGCCTCTGCCTCTGCGGGGCTGACGGCGCGGCTGTCAGTGCTGATCACCCAGACGTCGGCAGCGGCGCTATCCAGCGGCGTCTCGCTGCTGAACAGGACATGCACGCGAGCACCCGCCTGCGCCAGTCCGCTACCTGCGTCGTTCGCGCCGGTAAAGTCATCGGCTATCACCAGCACTGGCGTTTTCCATGACCTCTGCGTCATCTTCTCTCCTGATTCGGCGGTATGCCGCTGTGAATGATTATATTCAATCATGATTGATTATATGTGAGCAAGATCAAATTAATCGAAATCGATATGTCCTATAAATTGACCCACAGCAAGTGACAGAAATCGCACCACTATGAGCAAACCTAATCATTCGCTCCAGCTTCGTAGTAATAAGGGTATGAGATGAATATCAACAGCACGGTAATTAGCGGCTTCCAGGCGCTGAACGACATTAGCTATCTGCTGAAAGGAAAAGCCAGCGCGCTGCTGGTGACGGACAAAAATATTGAAACCATTCCGGCGGTGCAGGCGCTTATCGCTCAGCTGAAACAGCATATCGCCAGCGTCAGCGTGATTAACAGCGTGCCGCCGGAGCCGAGCCAGCACGACGTCGCCGCGGTGCTGGCGGCGCTGCCTACGCGCGATGTGGATCTGGTGATCGGCGTCGGCGGCGGCAGCGTGCTGGACGTCGCCAAGCTGCTGTCGGTGCTGTGCGTCGACAATGCCCCGTCGCTGGAGGCGCTGCTGGCGGGCGAAAAGCCGACCGCGCGCACCACCTCGCTGCTGATCCCGACCACCGCAGGTACCGGCTCGGAAGCGACGCCGAACGCCATTCTGGCGATCCCGGAGCGCGAAACCAAAGTCGGCATTATCTCGCCGGTGATGCTGCCCGATTTTGTGGCGCTGGTGCCGGAGCTGACCACCAGCATGCCGCCGCATATCGCCTCTTCGACCGGCATCGACGCGCTTTGTCATCTGATTGAATGCTTCACCGCCACGGTGTCGAACCCGGTAAGCGACAACTACGCGCTGATCGGCATGAAAAAGCTGTTCGCCAGCCTCGAAACCGCCGTTGCCGAGCCGCACAACCTGCAGGCGCGGCTGGATATGCTGTGGGCCTCTTATTACGGCGGCGCGGCGATCGCCCATGCAGGCACGCATCTGGTGCACGCCATGTCCTATCCGCTGGGCGGCAAATATCATCTGCCGCACGGCGTCGCCAACGCCATTTTGCTGGCGCCCTGCATGGCCTTTGTGCGGCCGGCCGCGGTGAACAAATTCGCTCAGGCCTACGATCTGCTGCCGGATGCGGATACCTCGCTGGATAACGAGAGCAAATCGCACGCGCTGGTGGCTTATTTCACCGCGCTGGTTAAACGTTTGCAGCTGCCTGCTAGCCTTGAAGAGCTTGGCATCGGCCCGGATCACCTGCCCTATTTAGTGGAAGCGGCGCTCGACGTGCAGCGTCTGATGAAGAACGTGCCCGCTGCCGTCAGCGCGCATGACGTTCGCGACGTCTACCTGACGCTGTTTCCTTCACATCAGGAATAAAGAGGATTGTATGAGCCAGAAAATTACCGGCGTATTGACCGCTATCGTCACCTGTTTCGATCGGGAAGGCGCCTATAACCCTGAAGCCCAGCGCGAACAGGTAAAACGCCAGCTGGATGCGGGCAACGGCATCTTCTGCGGCGGCACCAACGGCGAGTTCTTTGTGCTCAACGAGCAGGAGAAGATCGCAGTTACCGAAACCTGCGTTGATGAAGTGAACGGCCGCGCGCCGGTTGTCGCGCATATTGGCGAAATTTCAACACGCGAAACTATCCGTCTCGGCAGGCAGATTGCGAAGC
Source organism: Pantoea sp. NGS-ED-1003 (assembly GCF_000738765.1). Classification (NCBI taxonomy): domain Bacteria; kingdom Pseudomonadati; phylum Pseudomonadota; class Gammaproteobacteria; order Enterobacterales; family Erwiniaceae; genus Pantoea; species Pantoea sp. NGS-ED-1003. Next base: position 430,876 of record NZ_JPQA01000003.1, on the reverse strand, counting down.
TCGGGGTGGATGCGGTATCGGTGATCACGCCCTACTTCGTGCCGCTTAAGCAGGACGAGCTGATCTATCACTATCAGACGGTGGCTGACGCGCTCGACGTGCCGCTGTTTCTCTACAACATTCCGGCGCGCACCGGCAACACGCTGCAGCCGGAAACCGTACGTACCCTGGCGTCTCACCCCAACATTATCGGCATCAAAGACTCGGCGGGCAGCTATGAAAGCCTGAGCGGCTTTATTAAGGCGGCGGAAGGCATCGATAACTTCGACGTCCTCAACGGGCCGGACTCGCTGATCCATCAGGGCTTCGTCGACGGCTGCTCCGCCTGTATCTCCGGCCTGGCCAACGCCGCGCCTAAAGAGATCAACGCCATCTGGGCGCGCTTCAACGCAGGCGATATCGAGGGGTCGCGCGCGGCGCAGGAGAACGTGACCGGCCTGCGCACCGATCTCTACAGCATCGGCTTCTCGCCGGCGGCGGTGAAGAAAGCGGTTTCGCTGCTGGGCTACGACGTCGGCGACAGCCGTTATGCGGTGCGATTCAGCGCCGACGAAGAGCAAAAAATCCGTCAGGTCGTCAATCAGTATCTGAAGTAACGGCCGTCAGGGCAGCCGTTGCTGCCCTTGCCAGTTCGACTTACACACCGGGAAACGCGATGAAAATAATCTGCACCTCGCCGTCGTTCGCTAAATATGACACGACGCCGATCGATACCCTGAAACAGCACGGCTTAGAGCTGGTGACCCTGCCCGCCGACGCGACGCCTGAAGCGCTGGCGCCGCATCTGCCAGAGACCGTGGCGATGATTGTCGCCTTTACCGAGGTAAACGAGGCGCTGCTGGCGCAGGCGCCGCAGCTGAAGATCGTCTGCAAGCACGGCGTCGGCGTCGATAATATCGATCTCGACGCCACGCGCGCGCGCGGCATCTACGTCACCAACGTACCGGACGCCAACAAGCACGCCGTCGCCGACTTCGCCTTTGCGCTGATCCTCAACGCCGCGCGCCAGCTGACCCAGGCAGTGATGGAAACGCGCGCGGGCGGCTGGCCGCGTATCTTCGCCACCGACGTCTACGGCAAAACGCTGGGTATTGTCGGCCTGGGTAATATTGGCAAGCAGGTGGCGCTGCGCGCGAAAGGCTTCAACATGCGCGTTATCGCCTTTGATTTCTATCCTGACGAGGCCTTTGCCGCCGAGCACGGCGTCACTTTTGTCAGCCTCGACCAGCTCACCGAAGAGAGCGATTTCATCACGCTGCATACGCCGCTGACCGACGAGACGCGCAATCTGTTCGACGGCGCGCGCCTGCGTCGCATGCAGAAGCGCGCCTTCCTGATTAACGTCTCGCGCGGCGGCGTCGTGAATGAAGAGGATCTCTTCCATGCGCTACAGGACAACGTGATTGCCGGCGCGGCGGCCGACGTTTTTATCCAGGAACCGCTGACCTCGCATCCGCTGTTTAGCCTGCCGAATTTTATCCCGACGTCGCATATCGCCGGCTACACCGACGGCGCCATCAGCGCCATCGGCGAACGCTGCGTGGCGCAGATTGTGCAGTGCGTCCGTCAGGGCGAGCGGCCGGTAAACGTCATGAACGGGCTGGCATAAGCGCCGCCCTCGCCTGCAACCTGATTCGAGTGGAAAATAATGATGAACCCTACGCTGCGCTCGACCAAAATTCGCTGGTGGATCGCTGGCCTGATGTGGCTGGCAGTCGCCATTAACTATATTGACCGGACGGTGCTCTCCGCCGCCGCGCCGCATCTGATCACCGAGCTGGAGATCAACCCGGAGATGATGGGCCTGATTATGGCCGCCTTCTTCTGGTCCTATGCGCTGCTGCAAATCCCGGCGGGCTGGTTCGCCGATCGCTTCGGTCAGAAAAAAGGGCTCGGCATCGCGGTCGGCTGGTGGTCGATCGCCACCATGGCGATGGGACTGGCGACCGGCTTTAAATCGCTGCTGGCACTGCGCCTGGCGCTGGGCGTCGGCGAAGCGGCCGCCTATCCCAGCAACGCAGGCATTGCCGCGCGCTGGTTCCCGGATCGCGAGCGCGCCACCGTATCGGGGCTGTTCGACAGCGCCTCGAAGTTTGGCGGCGCGGTGGCGATGCCGCTGATCGTCTGGATGATCGCCATGGTGGACTGGCGCATCACTTTCCTGGTTATCGGCGCCATCGGCCTGTTCTGGGTGATCGCCTGGTATTTTATCTACGCCGAGAATCCGGAAGATCATAAAAAGATCGATCAGAACGAAGTGCGGCTGATCCGCGACGGCCAGGCGCAGAAGCACGGCGAGAAAGGCGTACGTCCGATGAAGTGGTACAGGCTGCTGCGCTACCGCAATATCTGGGCAATGTGCATCGGCTTTTTCACCATCAACTACACCTCCTACTTTTTTATTACCTGGCTGCCGACCTACCTGGTAAAAGACAAGGGCATGGACTTTCTGAAGATGGGTTTCGTCGCCGCGCTGCCGCTGATCTGCGGCATGGTGATCGAGGTGCTGGCGGGCTGGGCGTCGGATCGCATGGTGCATAAAAAGGTGCTGTCGCTGACCGCCACGCGCAAGCTCTTCCTGACCATTGGCCTGCTGATGGCGCTCTGTATCGGTTTCGCGCCCTTTACCGAATCGGTATTTATGACGGTGCTGCTGCTCTGTATCGCTAAATCGGGCACCACCGTCGCCGCCTCGCAGGTCTGGGCATTGCCGGGCGATGTCGCGCCGAAGAACAGCGTCTCTATTGTCGCCGGGCTACAGAACACGGTGTCGAATATGGGCGGCGCGGTCGGCCCGATTATTACCGGCGCCATTGTCGGCGCCACCGGCAACTTTACCTGGGCGCTGGTCTTCTCCGCCGTGCTGGTGGTGATCGGCATCCTCAACTATCTGTTCCTGATGGGCAAGGTTGAGCCGATTGTGGATGAAGAGAAGGCGCAGGAGCCGCAGGCGGTCGCCAGCGGCGTCTGACAGGCGCGAGTAAAAAGGCGCTGATGGTGAGGCGCCTTTTTCTTTTTCCGGCTAACGCGCGGCGGCGAAAATCGTCTTGCCGATGCGGGCGATTGCCGCATTACTCTGCGCAAGCGTCGCCTCTGTTTGCGTAATATAGATAGCGATAATCAGCGGCTTGCCGTTTTCCGGCGATACCACGCTGATAATCGATCGCGAGCCATACTCTCCTGCGCCGGTTTTATCAGCGATAGACCAGCCAGCCGGTAAAACAGAACGCAACAGCGCATTCGCCACTTTGTCGTCGCGCATCCACTGCAGCAGCTGCGCGCGAGAAGCGGGCGTCAGCGCCGTTCCCAGCGTCAGCTTTTGCAGCGTCTCGCTGACGGCCAGCGGCGTGGTGGTATCGCGCATATCGCCCGGTACGGCGCTGTTTAGCTCAGGCTCGAAGCGGTCGAGCCGTGTGACCTTGTCGCCCAGATCGGCGAAAAAACGCGTCACCGCCTCTGGCCCCCCCAGTTTTTTCGCCAGCAGATTCGCCGCGGTATTATCGCTGTAGCCGATAGCCGCCTCGCAGAGTTGCCCCCAGCTCATCCCGGCGGGCGCGACAAACTTTTCGGTTACCGGCGAATAGGTGACCAGCGCGGCGCGATCGAACTGCGTGCGCTCCGTAAGCCGCAGTTTGCATTGTTCCTGCGCGCTGAGCAGCGCGCCGCACAGCAGCGCTTTATGCGTGCTGTTAAGGGGAAAGCGCTCGTTGCCGCGATAGCTGGCGACGCTTTCCGCGCCGGTATCGATGACGGCAATGCCGATACGCGCCTTAAGCGCCTGCTCTTCCTGCTGCGCAACGTCCGCCAGACCCTCATCGTTTATCGAAGCCTGAGCGAGCGCGGCGCTGAACAGCAGCGAAGCGGCAAGAAGTTTTGTTAAAGAAAACATCATGATTGTCCTTAATGTAGGGTTCCACAGAGCTTGCCCTTTTGCGTGCCGCTACGCAAAGCTTAAACCGCAAAGTCGTTAACTCAGCCTGTCAGCGGTATATTCGCTCTGCTGGTAGTTGAAAAAATGCCCGGCCCGGTCAAAATGTAGCAACGTCACTACAAATCAGGAGTCGCGCGATGAAAATTTTCACGCTGTCGAGCAGAGAGTTTAACCAGCAGGTGTCGAACGCGAAAAAAGCGGCAGAGGAAGGCCCGGTCTACATTACCGATCGCGGCAAACCCGCCCACGTTTTACTGACGTTCGAGGCATATAAAAAACTGACCGGCACGCGTCGCAATATTCAGGACGCGCTGGCGATGCCCGATGTGGCGGCGATCGACTTTGCGCCGGAACGCGGCGACATCGGCTTCAGGGACGTCGATTTGTCATGAGATATTTGCTGGATACCAACGTAATTTCCGAGCTGCGCAAGGCGCGCACGCGCGCGATCGATCCTGCCGTGTCTGCGTGGACCGATAGCGTCGATGCGGGCGATCTGTTTATCTCGGCGATCGCCATTATGGAGATAGAGAAAGGCATTGCTCAGGTGGCGCGTCGCGAGCTTGCTCAGGCTGCCCGCCTGCGAGAGTGGTTTGAAACGGCGGTGCTGACAGAGTTCAGCGATCGCATTCTGCCTTTTGAAACAGAAGCGGCGCGCTACTGCGCCCGGCTGCACGTGCCGGATAAACGTGCCGCGAACGACGCCATTATTGCCGCCATCGCCTGGCAGCACGATATGGTGCTGGTCACGCGCAACGTGAAGGATTTTACCGGCATGGGCGCGCAGCTGCTTAATCCCTGGGAATGGCCGCGCTGACTCAGCGTCCCTGTAAAAACTGACGGTAGGCGTTCATTACGGCGAGAAAATCCTCCACGCCGCAGAATGACAGGCTCTCTTCGTCGTAGTAGTTCATGCCCTCTTCCAGCCCGTCATCCTCTAAGGCGAGATGGTTGGCGCGGATCATGATCTCTTCATCGTCCATCCACAGCGTATATTCGTGGCCGATGCGCTGCCACTGGCGCTCGCTGCCCTTGATGCCGCGCATCGCAGCTTCAACCTCGTCCAGCAGCGCCAGGTTTTCCTTCACTTCCTCGTTGAACCAGTGGCCCACCGCTTCGTGATCCATCGACATGCGTACTTTCACCTGCCCGGTGAGATCGCGTAAAAATTCGTATTCCATGGGCTAACCCTTTGGTTAATGACGCGAGTGAATCCGCACCAAAATAGTGTGTGCGCATCATCAACGCTAAAGTGAGATCGGGGCGACATTATTGCGGGGAAAAGGCAAAAGAAAAAGGGGCGATTATCGCCCCTTTGGTTTTTAGTCAGTCACTCAGACCGCAGTCTGGAAAATCACATTGTCCGCTTTATCGGTGTACTGATCCAGCTGGTCAAAGTTGAGGTAGCGGTAGGTGTCGCTGGCGGTTTTATCCACCTGCGCCATGAACTGCTGGTACTCGTCCGGCGTCGGCAGTTTGCCGAGCAGCGACGAGACCGCGGCCAGTTCAGCCGATGCCAGGTAGACGTTGGCGCCGGTACCGAGACGGTTCGGGAAGTTACGCGTCGAGGTAGAGACCACCGTCGCGCCGTCCTGCACGCGCGCCTGGTTACCCATGCAGAGCGAGCAGCCCGGGATTTCGATACGCGCGCCGCTCTTGCCGAAGACGCTGTAGTAGCCCTCTTCGGTCAGCTGAGCCGCATCCATCTTGGTCGGCGGCGCCACCCAGAGGCGGGTCGGCAGCTGGCCTTTATGGCTGTCGAGCAGTTTACCTGCCGCGCGGAAATGGCCGATGTTGGTCATGCACGAGCCGATAAACACTTCGTCGATCTTCTCGCCCTGCACGTCAGAGAGCAGACGCGCGTCATCCGGATCGTTCGGCGCGCACAGGATCGGCTCTTTGATATCGGCCAGATCGATCTCGATCACCGCCGCGTATTCGGCATCGGCGTCCGCTTCCAGCAGCTGCGGATCCGCCAGCCATTTTTCCATGCCCTGGATACGGCGCTCCAGCGTACGGCGATCGCCATAGCCTTCCGCGATCATCCACTTCAGCAGCACGATGTTGGAGCTGAGGTATTCGATGATCGGCGCTTTATCCAGCTTGATGGTACAGCCCGCCGCTGAACGCTCGGCCGAGGCGTCGGTCAGTTCGAACGCCTGCTCGACTTTCAGATCCGGCAGACCTTCGATCTCCAGGATGCGGCCAGAGAAGATGTTCTTTTTGCCTTTCTTCTCAACGGTCAGCAGACCCTGTTTGATGGCGTACAGCGGAATAGCGTGCACCAGATCGCGCAGCGTGATGCCTGGCTGCATTTTGCCTTTAAAGCGCACCAGCACGGATTCAGGCATATCGAGCGGCATCACGCCGGTCGCGGCGGCAAAGGCCACCAGGCCAGAACCGGCTGGGAAGGAGATGCCGATCGGGAAGCGAGTATGCGAGTCGCCGCCGGTGCCGACGGTGTCCGGCAGCAGCATGCGGTTCAGCCATGAGTGGATCACGCCGTCGCCCGGGCGCAGCGAGACGCCGCCGCGGTTCATGATGAAGTCTGGCAGCGTGTGGTGCGTATTGACGTCGACCGGCTTCGGATAGGCCGCGGTGTGGCAGAACGACTGCATTACCAGGTCGGCGGAGAAGCCGAGGCACGCCAGATCTTTCAGCTCGTCGCGCGTCATCGGGCCGGTGGTGTCCTGAGAACCTACCGAGGTCATCTTCGGTTCGCAGTAAGCGCCAGGACGAACGCCATCAACGCCGCAGGCGCGGCCGACCATTTTCTGCGCCAGCGAGTAGCCGCGCGTACTTTCCGCCACGTCTTTCGCCTGACGGAAGACGTCGCTGTGCGGCAGGCCCAGCGATTCGCGCGCTTTGCTGGTGAGGCCGCGGCCGATAATCAGCGGAATACGGCCGCCGGCGCGTACTTCGTCGATCAGTACGTCGGTTTTCAGCGTAAAGCTGGCCAGCAGTTCGCCGGTTTCGTGATTGCGCACTTCGCCTTTGTACGGGTAGACGTCAATCACGTCGCCCATGTTCAGCTCGCCGACGTCAACTTCGATTGGCAGCGCGCCCGCATCTTCCATGGTGTTGAAGAAGATTGGCGCGATTTTGCTGCCCAGCACCAGACCGCCGCCCTTTTTGTTCGGGACGTTCGGAATATCGTCGCCCATGAACCAGAGTACGGAGTTAGTCGCTGATTTACGGGAAGAGCCGGTGCCGACGACGTCGCCGACGTAAGCCAGCGGATAGCCTTTGGCCTGCAGCGCTTCAATCTGTTTGATCGGGCCGACGTTGCCCGGCTCATCCGGATTGATGCCTTCACGGGCGTTTTTCAGCATCGCCAGCGCGTGCAGTGGAATATCCGGACGAGACCATGCATCCGGCGCCGGAGAGAGGTCGTCGGTGTTGGTTTCGCCGGTCACTTTGAACACGGTGACGGTAATTTTTTCTGCCAGCTCGGGACGTGACAGATACCACTCGGCATTCGCCCAGGACTGCATGACCTGTTGCGCATGGGTATTGCCCGCTTTCGCTTTTTCTTCAACGTCGTAGAAGTTGTCGAACATCAGCAGCGTGTGCGACAGCGCTTTGGCGGCAATCGGCGCCAGCTTCGCGTCGTCCAGCGCGTCAATCAGCGGATGAATGTTGTAACCGCCTTGCATGGTGCCCAGCAGTTCAATCGCTTTTTCGGGGGATACCAGAGGAGAGGTCGTTTCGCCTTTAGCCACCGCGGCAAGGAAACCCGCTTTAACGTAGGCGGCTTCATCAACGCCGGGTGGGACACGGTTGACCAACAGATCGGTCAGGAATTCTTCTTCACCCGCTGGCGGGTTTTTCAGCAGTTCAACCAGCGCGGCCATCTGGGAAGCATCTAACGGCTTAGGTACGATCCCCTGGGCGGCACGCTCGGCAACGTGCTTACGGTATTCTACTAGCACGACGTTCTCCTCGCTCACATTGTATGGGTTTCCGGTGCACCCTGGTGACAAAGCATTCCATGAGTAGGGTAAGGTGCCCGGTTCCGCGTGGGGCAGCATAGCAGGGTTCAGGCTGTTTGTTAATCTGTTTACAAAAACACAACATAATTAACAGGGTAAAAAAGTGCGGTTTTGGGGTTTATGGGCTAGCTGGGGTGAGCGGGCGTCACGTCAGAGCCGCGTGGGTCAACCGCGAAGTTTTGCATAGCGCACGTGCAGGTGCGGCGTAGCAGCCCTGCCGCCGAAGGTATAACTTTTTGCAGGCGGGTTTTCGCGCCTGTCGCTGTCTGGGTTATGGGGTATCGCATGGCGGTGCCCATAAAAAAGCCCCCTTTCGGAGGCTTTCTCTGAACCAGCGAAAAACTTACTTCTTCTTCGCTTTCGGGTTCGGCAGGTCGGTGATGCTGCCTTCGAAGATCTCAGCCGCCAGGCCCACCGACTCGTGCAGCGTCGGGTGCGCGTGGATAGTCAGCGCCATATCTTCCGCATCGCAGCCCATTTCGATCGCCAGACCGATTTCGCCCAGCAGCTCGCCGCCGTTGGTGCCGACAACCGCGCCGCCGATGACGCGATGCGTCTCTTTGTCGAAAATCAGTTTGGTCATGCCGTCAGCGCAGTCAGAGGCGATAGCACGGCCAGAGGCCGCCCACGGGAAGGTCGCCGTCTCGTAGCTGATGCCCTTCTCTTTCGCTTCTTTCTCGGTCAGGCCTACCCATGCCACTTCCGGCTCGGTGTAGGCGATTGACGGGATCACTTTCGGATCGAAGTAGTGCTTCATGCCGGCGATAACTTCTGCCGCCACGTGGCCCTCATGCACGCCTTTATGCGCCAGCATCGGCTGACCGACGATATCGCCGATAGCGTAGATGTGCGGCACGTTGGTGCGCATCTGCTTGTCGACGCGAATAAAGCCGCGATCGTCCACTTCCACGCCCGCTTTACCGGCATCCAGACCTTTACCGTTCGGCACGCGGCCGATCGCCACCAGCACCGCGTCGTAACGCTGCGGTTCGGCTGGCGCTTTTTTGCCTTCCATGGTGACGTAGATGCCGTCTTCTTTCGCTTCAACCGCGGTAACTTTGGTTTCCAGCATCAGATTGAACTGCTTCGCGATACGCTTGGTAAAGACCTTCACCACATCTTTGTCGGCGGCCGGGATAACCTGATCGAACATCTCGACCACGTCAATCTGCGAACCCAGCGCATGGTAAACGGTACCCATTTCGAGACCGATAATACCGCCGCCCATCACCAGCATGCGCTCCGGCACTTCTTTCAGCTCCAGCGCATCGGTAGAGTCCCATACGCGCGGGTCGTCGTGCGGAATAAACGGCAGCGTGATCGGACGAGAACCGGCCGCGATAATAGCGTTGTCGAAGTTAATGGTGGTCGCGCCGCCTTCTCCTTCCACAACCAGAGTATTTGCACCGGTGAATTTGCCCAGGCCGTTAACCACTTTGACTTTACGACCTTTCGCCATGCCAGCAAGACCGCCGGTCAGCTGGTTGATCACCTTCTCTTTCCAGGTGCGGACTTTGTTGATGTCCGTAGAGGGCTGACCAAACACGATGCCGTGCTCTTCCAGGGCTTTCGCCTCTTCGATCACTTTAGCAACGTGCAGCAGCGCTTTTGACGGGATACAGCCCACGTTCAGACAGACACCGCCGAGGGTGCTGTAACGCTCTACCAGTACGGTTTCCAGACCTAAATCAGCGCAACGGAAGGCTGCAGAGTAACCTGCAGGACCAGCCCCAAGTACCACGACCTGGGTTTTAATCTCTGTACTCATCATGACCTCTTAGTTGTGATCCGGCGGGTCAGACGTAGAGCGCTTCTCATCAGGCTGGTCGGCCACTTGCATCCGGGCAGTGCGCGGCGCCTTGCGTATCTTGAGTACGCTGCGGGTTCTGCGCGCTGGGCGTCAACAACTGACTGCGCCAGGTACGCCTGACGAAACAGGCTCACGATGTCCTTTGCTCCACCGGGACATTTATCACCGCAAGAGTTTACAGAATTGTTAACAAACTGCAAACCGCGATGCCACGAATCTTTACAACAAGGCCGGCGATTGCCGGCCTTGATTGTGCTTACATCACCAGACGGCGAATGTCGGACAACATATTGCCGATGATGGTGATGAAACGCGCACCATCAGCTCCGTCGATCACGCGGTGGTCGAAGGACAAGGAGATCGGCATCATCAGGCGCGGCACAAACTCTTTGCCGTTCCAGACCGGCTCCATCGCCGATTTGGAGACGCCGAGGATAGCCACTTCCGGCGCATTGACGATCGGCGCGAAGTGCGTGGTGCCGAGGCCGCCAAGGCTGGAGATGGTGAAGCAGCCACCCTGCATGTCACTGGCGGTCAGCTTGCCGTCGCGCGCTTTCTTCGAGGTCGCCATCAGCTCACGAGAGAGCTCGGTGATGCCTTTCTTGTTCACGTCTTTAAAGACCGGAACCACCAGACCGTTCGGCGTATCGACCGCCACGCCGATGTTGATGTACTTCTTCAGCGTCAGGCGCTGCGCATCTTCCGACAGCGAGCTGTTGAAGCGCGGCATCTGCTCCAGCGCGGCCGCGACCGCTTTCATGATGAACACCACCGGGGTGTACTTCACGTCCAGCTTGCGCTTCTCCGCTTCGGCGTTCTGCTGCTTGCGGAACGCTTCCAGGTCGGTGATATCGGTTTTGTCGAAGTGGGTAACGTGCGGGATAACTACCCAGTTACGGCTCAGGTTAGCGCCAGAGATTTTCTGGATGCGGCCCAGCTCCACCTCTTCCACTTCGCCGAACTTGCTGAAGTCCACTTTCGGCCATGGCAGCAGACCAGGCAGGCTTCCGCCGCTGGCAGCGGCAGCCGGCGCCGCTTCAGCGCGTTTCACCGCGTCCTTCACGTAGCTCTGCACGTCTTCTTTCAGAATGCGGCCTTTACGGCCGGTGCCCTTCACCTTCGCCAGGTTAACGCCGAATTCGCGCGCCAGACGACGGATAACCGGCGTCGCGTGCACATAGGCGTCGTTCTCGGCGAAGTCGCTTTTCGCGTCAGCTTTCGGCGCTGCCGGTGCAGCAGGCGCTTCAGCTTTGGCCGGAGCCTGAGCGGGCGCGGCTTCCTGCTTCGGCGCTTCGGCTTTCGCCGCGCCTTCCACTTCGAAGACCATGATCAGCGAGCCGGTGCTCACTTTATCGCCGGTAGAGACTTTCAGCTCTTTGACGGTGCCGGCAAACGGCGCGGGCACTTCCATTGACGCTTTGTCGCCTTCAACGACGATCAGTGACTGCTCGGCTTCAACTTTGTCGCCGACTTTCACCAGCACTTCGGTGACTTCGACTTCGTCGCCGCCGATATCCGGCACGTTCACCTCTTTCGCGCCAGCGGTTGCCGCCGGTGCTGAGGTCGCCTCTTCTTTCAGCTCTGGCTTCGGTGCCGCGGCAGGCGCTGCGCCTTCCGCTTCGAAGACCATGATCAGCGAGCCGGTGCTCACTTTCGCGCCGGTTTCGATTTTGATCTCTTTCACCGTGCCGGCGAACGGCGCAGGCACTTCCATCGAGGCTTTATCGCCTTCAACGACGATCAGCGACTGCTCAGCTTCGATTTTATCGCCGACTTTCACCAGGATCTCGGTGACTTCAACTTCGTCGCCGCCGATATCCGGAACGTTGACATCTTTGGCTGCGGTAGAGGCGGCCGCCGGCGCCGGAGCGGCTTCGGCTTTCTTCTCTTCCGCCGCTGGCGCAGCGTCTGCCGCCGCGCCCTCTGCGTCAAAAATCATAATCAGGGAGCCGGTTTCGACTTTATCGCCGGTCGCGATTTTGATCTCTTTCACTACGCCTGCCTGCGGCGAAGGAACTTCCATAGAGGCTTTGTCGCCTTCTACGGTGATCAGCGATTGCTCGGCTTCCACCTTGTCGCCAACCTTCACCAGAATTTCGGTGACTTCAACTTCATCAGACCCGATATCCGGTACCTTAATTTCAGTAGCCATTACTCTCTTACCTCTTAAGCCAGACGCGGGTTAACTTTATCGGCATCGATCTCGAACTTAGCGATCGCGTCCGCCACCACTTTCTTGTCGATTTCGCCACGTTTAGCCAGTTCGCCCAGCGCAGCCACGACCACGTAGGAGGCGTCCACTTCGAAGTGGTGACGCAGATTTTCGCGGCTGTCGGAGCGGCCGAAACCGTCGGTGCCCAGCACGCGGTAATCGCTGGCCGGAACATAGCTGCGAACCTGTTCAGCGAACAGCTTCATGTAGTCGGTCGATGCCACCGCCGGCGCGTCGTTCATCACCTGAGCGATGTACGGCACGCGCGCTTCTTCGGTCGGATGCAGCATGTTCCAGCGTTCGCAGTCCTGGCCGTCGCGCGCCAGTTCGGTGAACGAGGTGACGCTGTAGACGTCGGAACCGATGCCGTAATCTTTCGCCAGGATCTGCGCCGCTTCACGCACGTGACGCAGGATAGAGCCTGAGCCCAGCAGCTGCACTTTACCTTTGCTGCCTTCCACGGTTTCCAGCTTGTAGATACCCTTGCGGATACCCTCTTCGGCGCCTTCCGGCATCGCTGGCATGTGGTAGTTTTCGTTCAGCGTGGTGATGTAATAGTAAACGTTCTCCTGCGCTTCGCCGTACATACGTACCAGACCGTCATGCATGATGACGGCAACTTCATAGGCGTAAGCCGGATCGTAAGAGATACAGTTCGGGATAGTCAGCGACTGAATATGGCTGTGGCCATCTTCGTGCTGCAGACCTTCGCCGTTCAGCGTAGTACGACCGGAGGTACCGCCCACCAGGAAGCCGCGCGCCTGCTGGTCGCCCGCCAGCCACATCAGGTCGCCGATACGCTGGAAACCGAACATGGAGTAATAGATGTAGAACGGGATCATCGGCAGGTTGTTGGTGCTGTAAGAGGTCGCCGCCGCCAGCCAGGATGAACCTGCGCCCAGCTCGTTGATCCCTTCCTGCAGAATCTGGCCTTTCTCGTCTTCTTTATAGTAAGCAACCTGCTCGCGGTCCTGCGGGGTATACTGCTGACCGTTCGGGCTGTAGATACCAATCTGACGGAACAGACCTTCCATACCGAAGGTACGGGCTTCGTCCGCGAGGATCGGCACCAGACGATCTTTGATCGACTTGTTCTTCAGCATCACGTTCAGGGCGCGCACGAAAGCGATAGTGGTCGAAATCTCTTTGCTCTGCTCTTCCAGCAGCGCTTTGAACTCTTCCAGCTTCGGCATATCCAGTTTTTCAGTGAACTGCGCCTGACGGGTCGGCAGGTAGCCGCCCAGCTTCTCGCGCTGGCCGTGCAGGTAGTTGTACTCTTCCGAGCCTTTTTCGAAGGTGACGTACGGCAGCTCTTCGATTTTTTCGTCGGCAACCGGCACATTGAAGCGATCGCGGATGTAGCGAACGCCATCCATGTTCATCTTCTTGACCTGGTGCGCGATGTTCTTACCTTCCGCGGTGTCGCCCATACCATAGCCTTTAATGGTATGCGCCAGAATCAGCGTCGGCTGACCTTTGGTCTCCTGCGCTTTCTTCAGTGCCGCGTAGATTTTCTTCGGATCGTGGCCGCCGCGGTTCAGGGCGAAGATCTCTTCGTCTGACCAGTCTTTAACCAGCTCCGCCGTCTCCGGGTATTTACCGAAGAAGTGTTCGCGCACGTAGGCGCCGTCGCGGGATTTAAAGGTCTGATAGTCGCCGTCGACGGTTTCGTTCATCAGCTGAATCAGCTTGCCGCTGGTGTCTTTCTTCAGCAGCTCGTCCCAGCGACCGCCCCAGATCACTTTGATGACGTTCCAGCCGGCGCCCGCGAAGATGCCTTCCAGTTCGTTAATGATCTTGCCGTTGCCGGTAACCGGACCGTCCAGACGCTGCAGGTTACAGTTGATGATGAATACCAGGTTATCCAGCTTCTCGCGGGTCGCGATGGTGATCGCGCCTTTGGATTCCGGCTCGTCCATCTCGCCGTCGCCGAGGAAGGCGTAAACGGTCTGGTTAGAGGTGTCCTTCAGGCCACGGTGCTCCAGATATTTCAGGAACTTCGCCTGGTAGATGGCGTTCAACGGCCCCAGACCCATGGAAACGGTCGGGAACTGCCAGAAGTCCGGCATCAGTTTCGGGTGCGGATAAGATGAGAGGCCGTTGCCGTGCACTTCCTGACGGAAGTTGTTCATCTGCTCTTCGGTCAGACGACCTTCAAGGAAGGCGCGTGAGTAAATGCCCGGCGAGATATGACCCTGGAAGTAAACCAGATCGCCGCCGTCTTTGTCGCTGCGCGCGCGGAAGAAGTGGTTAAAGCACACTTCATAGATGGTCGCGGAAGACTGGAATGAGGAGAGATGGCCGCCCAGCTCCAGATCTTTCTTCGAGGCGCGCAGTACCGATACGATGGCGTTCCAGCGAATTGCGGAACGGATACGACGCTCCAGAGACGTGTTGCCCGGATACTCCGGCTCGTCTTCAACGGCGATAGAGTTGATATAGTTGCTGACGGCGTTACCGCCTGCCGCCACTTTAACGCCGCCTTTGCGGGCTGCGCTCAGCACCTGATCGATCAGATACTGCGCACGCTCAACACCTTCTTCACGGATGACCGATTCGATCGCCTGTAGCCAGTCACGAGTTTCGATCGGATCCACGTCATTCTGTAAACGTTCTGACATGGGGGGTATTCCTTATCTGTGTCTAATACGTTGAATTGTCAGGAGCCTGTCTCCATGTGTTCTGCTTGTGTGGCTCGCCAAAGCACAAGGAGACAGGCCCGTCGTTGATATCCGCGCGTTCTGTGTCGCGCGTTATTCCTTACGTTGCTGTAAACGACGCAGGGAGCGTTCACGACGAGTCTGCTCCCGACTTCTGTCCAGCAAGATTTCCTCTATGAACGCCAGGTGACGATGCGAGGCTTCGCGCGCCTGTTCCGGCTCACGAGCCACAATCGCCTCGAAAATACTGGCGCGGTGACCGCTCACTTTCGCCAGCATTTCCCGGCGCGAGTAGAGCAATTCAAAATTCTGTCGAACGTTTTGTTCCAGCATAGGGCCCATCGAACGCAGCAAATGCAGCAGCACCACATTATGGGCGGCTTCTGTAACAGCGATCTGATACTGCATCACCGCATCCGCCTCGGCGTCGAGATCGCCGCTATCCTGAGCCTGCTGTATCTGCACGTGGCAGTGGCGGATACGCTCAATATCCTCTTCCGTGCCGCGCAGCGCCGCGTAGTACGCCGCAATCCCTTCCAGCGCATGGCGCGTTTCCAGTAAATCAAACTGAGATTCCGGATGCTTAGTAAGCAGGCTGACGAGCGGATCGCTCAGGCTTTGCCAGAGATTCTGCTGGACGAAAGTGCCGCCGCCCTGACGGCGCAGCAGCAGACCTTTCGCTTCCAGACGCTGTATGGCTTCGCGAAGGGATGGACGTGAGACATCAAATTGTTTGGCGAGTTCGCGCTCAGGCAATAGCTTCTCGCCAGGACGCAGCGTCCCTTCCATAATCAGCGATTCCAGCTGCTGCTCAATGGCATCTGAGAGCTTGGGTTGGCGAATCTTACTGTAAGCCATCTTCCCTTCTTATCAAGCCGTCGTCCGGAGTAAATTGGTAATACCAATTCCAAAAAGTTGGCCGTAAAGTAACAAAGTATTCACCTTGTGTCTATATGACGCCGGTCACATTCCTTGCGCTGGAGGGCGCTGCGCAGCCTTAAGTTGCCGCGGGAAAAACAGAAATGGCGCGCCGCGGGAGATGTTAAATCTCGCTACTTTTACCAAACCTTACACTGCGTTAAGGGCCATTTTCTCGCTCACCATAAGACAACCTATTCGTCTTTGGGAACAATTCATGGCAGAACAGGCGCAGGCGGCAGTGTGATGGCGACGATGCTTTTTCAGTCAAGTCTCAGCACGAAAAGAGAAAGCAGGTGCAAAGCGCACCGCATATCACTATTCTTGTCGCCAGGGTAGCATCCGCTTACAGAGAAGGCGCCTGATACCGTAAATAAATCAGTACGTTATTGTAACCACTTCCTGACAGCCATCGCGCGCTGCAAAAGAAGAATTAAAACAACATGAGGTTCGTATGGAACAACAGCATGGCGATACGCTGAAGCGCGGGCTGAAAAACCGTCATATTCAGCTTATCGCGCTGGGCGGCGCGGTGGGCACCGGCCTGTTTCTGGGCAGCGCATCGGTGATCCAGGCGGCCGGTCCAGGCGTTATTTTGGGCTACGCCATCGCCGGCTTTATCGCCTTTTTGATTATGCGACAGCTGGGTGAGATGGTGGTCGAGGAGCCGGTCGCCGGCAGCTTTAGCCACTTCGCCTACAAATACTGGGGCAACTTCGCCGGCTTCGCGTCGGGCTGGAACTACTGGGTGCTCTATGTGCTGGTGGCCATGGCCGAGCTGACCGCCGTCGGCAAATACGTTCAGTTCTGGTGGCCCGATATTCCGACCTGGATTACCGCCGCCGTCTTCTTCATGTTGATCAACGCCATTAACCTGACCAACGTAAAAGTCTATGGCGAGATGGAGTTCTGGTTCTCTATCGTTAAAGTGGTCGCGGTGATCGGCATGATCCTGTTCGGCGGCTGGCTGCTGCTCAGCGGCACCGGCGGCCCGCAGGCCAGCGTCAGCAACCTCTGGGCGCAGGGCGGCTTCTTGCCGCACGGCTTCAGCGGGCTGGTAATGATGATGGCCATTATTATGTTCTCCTTCGGCGGCCTGGAACTGGTCGGCATCACCGCCGCGGAAGCCGATAATCCTGAGCAGAGCATCCCTAAAGCCACCAATCAGGTGATCTATCGCATTCTGATTTTCTATATCGGCTCGCTGGCCGTGCTGCTGTCGCTGATGCCCTGGACGCGCGTTACTGCAGACACCAGCCCCTTCGTGCTGATCTTCCATGAGCTGGGCGATGCGCTGGTGGCGAACGCGCTGAACGTGGTGATCCTGACCGCCGCGCTGTCGGTCTACAACAGCTGCGTCTACTGCAACAGCCGCATGCTGTTCGGCCTGGCCCAGCAGGGCAACGCGCCGAAAGCGCTGCTGAAAGTCGACCGTCGCGGCGTGCCGGTAGCCACTATACTGGTCTCGGCCGTGGCGACCGCGCTCTGCGTGCTGATTAACTATCTGATGCCGGGCGAAGCCTTCGGCCTGCTGATGTCGCTGGTGGTTTCCGCGCTGGTGATCAACTGGGCGATGATTAGCCTTGCTCACCTGAAGTTCCGCCGTAAGAAAGATCAGCAAGGCGTGACGACGCGCTTTAAGGCGCTGCTCTATCCGTTCGGCAACTGGCTCTGCCTGGCGTTTCTGGCCGGCATTCTGGTGATTATGCTGATGACGCCGGGCATGGCGATATCGGTCTGGCTGATCCCGGTCTGGCTAGTGATCCTGGCCATCGGCTACGCCATCAAAAACAAGGTGCAGGGCGCCTGACGCTTAAGCCCGCCGACTTCCGTCGGCGGGCCTTTTCCCTTTCGATCCAGCTCACACTTTTCCCGCCGCGCCTGATTTGTCCATCTTACCGACTATTTGTTGCCAGCCATCCCGCTGATATAGCAACGATAATTCTCTGCTCATACCCAATGCGCAGGATAACTACCATGAAGGATTCCGCCCTCTCTTTTCGCGAAAAGCTGGGTTACGGCATGGGCGATGCCGGCTGTAATATGATTGGCGGCGCCATCATGCTGTTTCTCAACTATTTCTACACCGATGTTTTTGGCCTGACGCCTGCGCTGGTAGGAACGCTCTTGCTCTCGGTGCGCGTGCTGGATGCGATTACTGACCCGATTATGGGCGCCATCGCCGATCGTACCCAGAGCCGTTGGGGCCGCTTCCGTCCCTGGCTGCTATGGATCTCGGTGCCCTACGTGCTCTTTAGCGTGCTGATGTTCACCACGCCGGACTGGAGCTACGAAAACAAGGTGATCTGGGCCTTCGTCACCTACTTCCTGATGTCTCTGACCTACACCGCCATCAATATCCCCTACTGTTCGCTGGGCGGCGTGATCACCAGCGATCCCGGCGAGCGCGTCTCCTGCCAGTCCTACCGCTTTGTCATGGTCGGCATTGCGACGCTGATCCTCTCCCTGTCGCTGCTGCCGATGGCCGAGTGGTTCGGCGGCGACGACAAGGCGCGCGGCTATCAGCTGGCGATGAGCGTGCTGGCGCTGATTGGGCTGGGGATGTTTCTGTTCTGCTTCGCCACGGTGCGCGAACGTATTCGCCCGGCGGTACCGACCCATGACGCGCTGAAAAGCGATCTGCGCGACGTGTGGAAAAACGACCAGTGGGTGCGCATTCTGCTGCTCACCTTCTGCAACGTCTGCCCCGGCTTTATCCGTATGGCCGCCACCATGTACTACGTGACCTGGGTGATGGGCCAGACGACTCACTTCGCCACGCTGTTTATTAGCCTGGGCGTCGTAGGCATGATGATCGGCAGCACCCTGGCGAAGCTGCTCACCGACCGCTGGTGCAAGCTGAAAGTCTTTTTCTGGACCAATATCGCGCTGGCCTTCTTCTCCTGCGGCTTTTACTGGATCGATCCGCACGCCACCGTCGCCGTGGTCGTCGCCTACTTCCTGCTGAACGTGCTGCATCAAATCCCGTCGCCGCTGCACTGGTCGCTAATGGCCGACGTCGACGACTATGGCGAGTGGAAAACCGGCAAGCGCATCACCGGCATCAGCTTCTCCGGCAACCTGTTTTTCCTCAAGGTCGGCCTGGCGGTCGCGGGCGCGATGGTCGGCTTTTTACTCTCGATTTACGGCTACGACGCGGGCGCGAAACAGCAGTCTTCGCAGGCGGTAAACGGCATTATGCTGCTGTTCACCGTTATCCCGGGCGTAGGCTACCTGATTACCGCAGGCGTCGTGCGCCTGCTGAAGGTCGACCGCGCGCTCATGCGCACGATTCAGAACGATCTCGCACTGCGCCGCGCCAACTTCCGCGAACTGCATGACATTCGTCAGCGCGACGGCGCCGTCACCCAACCCGGAGAAGCGAAATGAGCACACCCTGGCCGAATCCCTTTATTGAACAGCGGGCCGATCCCTTTATCCTGCGCCATGAGCAGCACTACTACTTTATCGCTTCTGTGCCCGCCTATGATCGGCTGGAGCTGCGTCGCGCCAGCACGCTGCTCGATCTGCGCCATGCCGAACCGGTCGTGGTCTGGCGCAAGCCGGAGAGCGGCC
Source organism: Pantoea sp. NGS-ED-1003 (assembly GCF_000738765.1). Lineage (NCBI taxonomy): Bacteria > Pseudomonadati > Pseudomonadota > Gammaproteobacteria > Enterobacterales > Erwiniaceae > Pantoea > Pantoea sp. NGS-ED-1003. The sequence goes on along the minus strand of NZ_JPQA01000003.1, from coordinate 411,777 downwards.
CCTGCAGCGAGCTGATCTGGGCGCCGGAGCTGCACCGCATCGACGAACTGTGGGTGATCTATTTCGCCGCCGCGCCGACGCGCGACATTAAAGACGGGTTGTTTCAGCATCGCATGTACGCGCTGGTATGCGACGACGCCGATCCGCTTAGCGGACGCTGGCAGGCGCCGCGCCGGGTATTTAGCCAGTTCGACACCTTTGCGCTGGACGCCACGCACTTCGTGCATCAGGGCAAAAACTGGTATCTGTGGGCGCAGAAGGATCCGGCCATCCCCGGCAACTCCAACCTCTATCTGGCGGAGCTGCTTAACCCCTGGACGCTGAAAGGCGCGCCGACGATGCTGAGCCGACCGGAATATGAGTGGGAGTGCGCTGGGTTTAGCGTCAATGAAGGACCGGCGGTGATCCAGCGCGGCAATCGGCTGTTCGTCACCTATTCCGCGAGCGCCACCGACGAAAATTACTGCATGGGGCTGCTGTCGATCGGCATTGAGCAGGATCTGCTGGATGCCGCTAACTGGCGCAAGTCGGCGCGGCCGGTCTTTACCTCTAACTGGGATAACCACCAGTACGGTCCGGGCCACAACTGCTTTACTCAGGATGAGAACGGTGAGGATGTGCTGGTCTATCACGCCCGCAACTACACGGAAATCGAAGGGGATCCGCTGTGGGATCCCAATCGTCATACGCGGCTAAAAAGTTTTGTCTGGCGCGACGACGGCACGCCCGATTTTGGCGTGCCGCCTGCGGATTATACCAGCGTGCCGTAGATGGTGAGCAGCGCGACCACCACCACCAGCACCAGCGAGATGCGCTTCGCCAGCGCCACCGCAATGCGCGGGGTTTCGACCTTGTCCAGGTGCGGATCGCGCTCCAGCGAAAACTGCGCCAGGCTGGTCAGCACCTGATATTGCGAACGGTGACGGTCGGTCAGCGCAGCGAACCAGGCGGGTAGCGCCTTTTCGCCATGACCCAGCAGCGCATAGGCAACGCCAGCCAGCCGCGCCGGGATCCAGTCAATGACGTGCAGCAGGCCGTCGACGCCTGACTGCGCGCGCTCCAGCGGCGACTGATGCTTCGCCAGCCAGCTCTGCCAGGCGCGCAGGAAGGCGTAGCCCACCAGCAGCACCGGCCCGTAGGGGCCGCCTGCCACAAACCAGAACATCGGCGCCAGGTAGAAGCGGAAATTAATCCAGATCAGCGCGTTTTGCAGCTCGCGCAGGAACTCTCGCTCGCTGCACTCCACCGGCACGCCGTGGATCAAGGTCAGCTCGGCCGCCATCGCCTGATGCGCCGCGACATCGTCATGGCTCGCCGCTTTTAAATAGGCGTGATAGTGCAGGCGCGCCGATCCGGCGCCGATGCAGAGCAGGCCGATCAGGATCCAGAACAGCAGCTGCGCGATGCCGAACAGCAGCCCTTTTACGCTCCAGATCGCCAGCGCCGTCAGCGCCATCGCCAGCAGGGTCATGCCAAGCGTGCGCAGCAGCGAAAAACGGCGGCGGCGGCGAAAAATCGGCTCCAGCCGGTGATCGAGCTGCCAGTGCTCGCCCAGCTTAAACAGGCGTTCCCAACCTAAAACCAGTAACAAGGAAAACAACGTCATACCCACTCCGCGAAAATCAAAAAGAAGTCTGCGCCAACAGCTGCTGATACTGCTCCCAGTCAAAAGCCGGCCCCGGATCGGTCTTGCGCGTCGGGGCGATATCGCTGTGTCCGGTAATGCGCGAGGGCGTCAAAGGATAGTGTTGCAGCAGGAGCTGCGTGACGGCGGCCAGCGCCTGGTACTGCGCATCGGTGTAGGGCAAATCGTCGGTGCCTTCCAGCTCGATGCCGATTGAAAAGTCGTTGCAGTTTTCGCGGCCCTGATAGCAGGAAACCCCGGCGTGCCAGGCGCGATGATCGAAAGAGACATACTGCACGATTTCGCCGTCGCGACGAATCAGGCAGTGCGCGGCGACCTGCAGGTGGGCGATATCGGCAAAATAGGGGTGGCCGTCGGGCGGCAAGGTGCCGGTAAACAGCCGATCGATCCACGGCCCGCCGAATTCGCCCGGCGGCAGGCTGATATTGTGGATCACCAACAGCGAGGGAACCTCGTCGTTGGGACGTTGATTAAAATGCGGCGACGGCACCTGACGAATGTCGGTCATCCAGCCCTGTTCCAGTTTCATGCTGGTTTTTCCTTAGCAGAGTCCGGCTGAGAATAGCATGATTTACGATAAATTTTTGCAGCTTAAAGGTGCGGCGGCCCCGCCCCGCTGCATTCAAGTTAAGTATACTAAACAAAAGTTCGGCTTCGGCTGGTGAAAAGCGTCGTTTCGATCTATTGTGGCTTCCTCTTTGTTCAGGTCATCAGGAGCGAAATCGCTATGCCAACCCGCCGTTACAATGCCGATAGCCGTCGCCAGACGCTGATCGCCCGCATCGAACAGGACATTCCAGCCACGGTCGCGCGCGCTTTGCAGGAGGATTTAGGCGGCGAGATCGACGCCGACCGCGATATCACCGCCCAACTGCTTCCCGAAGAGAGCCAGGCGCAGGCGCGGGTCATCACGCGCGAGGCGGGAGTTTTCTGTGGTAAACGCTGGGTGGAAGAGGTGTTTAACCAGCTTGGCGGCCATGCGACGCTGAGCTGGCAGGTCGAAGATGGCGACAGCCTGGCGCCCGATCAGACGCTGTTTACCCTGAGCGGCCCTTCTCGCGTGCTGCTGACCGCCGAACGCACCGCCCTGAACTTCGTCCAGACGCTGTCTGGCGTGGCGACCGAAACCCGACGCTATGTGCAGCTACTGGAAGGCAGCAACACGCAGCTGCTGGACACGCGCAAAACCCTGCCGGGCCTGCGCACCGCGCTGAAATATGCGGTGCTGTGCGGCGGCGGCGCGAACCATCGCCTGGGCCTCTCGGACGCCTTCCTCATCAAGGAAAACCATATTATCGCCAGCGGGTCGATTCGCCAGGCAGTAGAGAAAGCGTTCTGGCTGCACCCGGACGTGCCGGTAGAAGTTGAAGTGGAGTTGCTGGAGGAGCTGGATCAGGCGCTGGCGGCAGGCGCCGACATCATTATGCTGGATAACTTCACCCTCGACGCGATGCGCGACGCCGTGGCGCGCGCGCAGGGACGCGCGCAGCTTGAGGTTTCCGGCAACGTAACGGAAGCGACGCTGCCGCAGATTGCCCAGACCGGCGTCGACTACGTCTCCGTCGGCGCGCTCACCAAGCACGTGCGCGCGCTCGATCTCTCAATGCGCTTCACCAGCCTGTAACTTCCCTGCGCCGTGCCGCCGTGCACGGCCTTTTTTGCGCGCCCGCTTCCGCTTCGTGGTTCTCCGCGCTGCAATCCAGCCCTTTTACTGCGCGCCTTTTTCCGGTCTGGAAATCCGCCGCTGGGTTTAGCGCCCATGCTTTTCTACTCTGCCCTCTCTTATTCATGAGAGAGGCGATGCAATGACCAATCAACAGGGCTTTACCCTGGTCGAGCTGATGATTGTGGTGGGGATCGTCGCGATCCTCAGCGCTATCGGCTTACCAGCCTATCAAAACTACCTGCAGCGCGCGGCGCTCACCGACATGCTGCAAACCATGGTGCCATACAAAACGGCCGTCGAGCTGTGCGCCCTGGAGCGAGGCGGCCCAGCGCAGTGCCAGGCTGGCGAGAAGGGCATTCCGGCGGCGAAAGGCTCGCGCTACGTCTCCGCGCTCAGCGTGATAAACGGCGTGATTACCTTGACCGGTCAGGAGAGCCTGAACGGCCTGAGCGTCGAAATGACGCCGGTATGGGACAGCGTGGAAGGTAGCCTGAGATGGCAGCGCAGCTGTACCAGCAGCAGCGAAAGCCTGCGCGATAACTGCCTGGAGCAGTTCCGCTTCGATGATAAAGGAGCTGACGATGGCGATGCCTGATTCCGCTATACGTGCGCTGTGCCAGCGCTATCGGGCCGTGTTGCTGCATCATGACGCGACGCTGTTGCGCGTCGCCGTGGCGGAACCGGTGCCGGAGGGGCTCAGCGAGGCGCTGCACTTCGCCAGCCAGTGTCAGATCAAGATCGAATGCTGGCCGCAGGCGCGGCTCGATCTTCACCAGCACGGCAGCGCCTTAGCGGATGCGCCGCGCGAGGCGCTGCCGGAATCGGCGGTCGACGCCGTCAACCAGATGCTGCAGCAGGCGCTGCGGCGGCGGGCGTCCGATATTCATATCGAACCGCAGCGCGACGGCGTACGCATACGTCTGCGCATCGACGGCGTGCTACAGCCGCTGACGCCCCTGAGCGAGGCGCCGCCCGCCGCGCTGATCGCCAGGCTGAAAATCCTCGGCGGGCTGGATATTGTCGAACGACGGCTGCCGCAGGATGGACAGTTTACTCTGACGCTGGAGGGCAAACCCGCCGCCTTCCGTCTGGCGACGCTGCCGGTGCAGTACGGCGAAAAAGCGGTGATCCGCCTGCTGCAGAGCGAAAGCAGCACCCTGTCGCTGGATAAGCTGGGCCTGCCCGCCGCGCAGCGCCGTCTGCTGAGTGCCGCGCTGGCGCAGCCGCAGGGACTCATCCTGGTAACAGGCCCGACCGGCAGCGGGAAAACCTTTACGCTCTACAGCTGCCTGAGCACGCTGAACCGGCCGGAAATGAACGTCAGCAGCGTCGAAGATCCGGTGGAAATTCCGCTGGCCGGCATTAACCAGACGCAGATCAACCCTAAATGCGGACTCGACTTCAATCGGGTGCTGCGCGCCCTGCTGCGCCAGGATCCCGACGTCATTATGGTAGGCGAGATCCGCGATGCGGAGACGGCGGAGATTGCGGTCAAAGCGGCACAGACCGGCCATCTGGTATTATCGACGCTGCACACCAACTCGACGGCGGAAACCCTGACGCGGCTGCGTCAGATGGGCATTCCCGGCTATCTGCTCGGTCCGGCGCTGCGGCTGATCGTGGCGCAACGACTGGTGCGGCGGCTCTGCCCGCACTGTCGTCAACCAGCGCAGGCGATGGCGCATTTTCCGCCCGACATCTGGCCCGGCACGTTGCAAACCTGGCGCGCCCCCGGCTGCGACCACTGCTTTTCCGGCTATTTCGGCCGGCTGGCGCTGTTTGAGATATTACCGATCGGCAGTAAGCTGCAAAACGCCATCGCCGCCGAGATGCCGCTCGACAGCGTGCTGGCGCTGGCGAAAAAACAGGGTATGCGCACCCTGTTCAGCAGCGGACTGGAGGCGGTCAGCCGCGGCGAAACCTCGCTGGAGGAGATGCAGCGCGTGACCGGTCTGGAAGATGTCCCGGCTTAGCCTTTACCGCTGGCAGGCGATCAACAGCCAGCAGCAGCTGCATGAAGGCCAGCTGCTGGCGGCTGATGAAGAGAGCCTGCTGCGCCAGCTGGCTGAAGAGGATCTGCTGCCAGTTAGCTGGCAGCGCCGCAAGACGTGGCATGCGCGCGACTGGAAATGGCAGCAGAAAATCGATTTTGTCAGACAGCTTGCCACGCTGCTCAAAGCGGGCCTGCCGCTGGCGCAGGGGCTGGCGCTGCTGTCGCAAGGTCATCCGCATCCCGGCTGGCAATTGTTGCTGCATGCGCTGCGGCTGCGAATATTGCGCGGTGAGCCCTTTTCTCAGGCGTTAAGCCAGTGGCCGCAGATTTTTCCGCCCCTGTTCGCCGCGCTGATGCAGGTGGGCGAACTGACCGGCCAGCTTGACGTCTGCTGCGCGCAGCTGGCCGATCAGCAGGCGCGTCAGCAGCATCTGTGGAATAAAGTGATCAAGGCGCTGCGCTATCCGCTGTTTATTTTACTGGTGGCCGTGGCGGTAAGCGTCGGCATGCTGCTGTTCGTACTGCCGGAATTCGTCTCGGTCTACGCCTCGTTCAACGCCCCGCTCCCCGCCTTTACCGCGGCGGTGATGGCGCTCTCCGTCGGTCTGCAGCGCTGGGGCGGCTGGCTCGCGGTCGCGCTGCTGTTGGCCGCAGTCGCCTGGCGCGCGCTGCGTCGTCGCTCGCCGGCGTGGCAGCTGTGGGAGCAGCGTCTGATGCTGCGTCTGCCGCTGCTCTCGGATCTGTGGCGCGGCAGCCAGCTCAGCCAGATCTATGCGGTTTTGCAGCTTACGCAGCGGGCGGGCATTACTTTGCTGCAGGGGTTGCAGGCGGTGGAGGCGACGCTGACCGCGCGGCTGTGGCGCGACGCCGTCGTGGCGCTTCAGCACCATATTGCGCAGGGCGCGCCGCTGCATCAGGCGATGCAGGATCATCCGCTATTTACGCCGCTCTGCATGCAGCTGGTGCATGTGGGGGAAGAGGCTGGCGCGCTGGACACCATGCTGGCGCGGCTGGCGGAGTGGCATGAGGCGCAAACCCTGGCGCTGGCCGATACGCTTGCCGCCTCGCTGGAACCCGCAATGATGGTGATCGTCGGCGCCATCGTCGGCACGCTGGTGATCGCGATGTATCTGCCTGTGTTTGGGCTGGGAAATGTGATTCATTAGGGTGCGCAAGGCACCCTGATGACAGAGAGAGGTTAACGATTAAAAACGCGGTTTTCCTGTTCGGCGACGCGAATAAAGGTGGTTCGCTTGGTCAGCTCCTTCAGCCGCTCTGCGCCGACATAGGTACAGGCTGAGCGCAGGCCGCCGAGGATGTCGCGCGCCGTCTCGGCAACCGGGCCGCGCAGCGGCAGCTTCACCGTTTTGCCTTCCGCCGCGCGATACTGCGCGACGCCGCCAACGTGGCGCTTCATCGCCGATTCCGAGCTCATGCCGTAAAACAGCATAAACTGCTCGCCGTTCTCCTCGACTACAGTTCCCTCGCACTCGTCATGCGCGGCGAGCATGCCGCCCAGCATCACGAAATCGGCACCGCCGCCGAACGCTTTGGCGATATCGCCTGGCACCGCGCAGCCGCCGTCGCTGACAATCTGGCCGCCCAGGCCGTGCGCCGCATCCGCGCACTCGATCACCGCAGAGAGCTGAGGATAGCCGACGCCGGTTTTCACGCGTGTGGTACAGACCGAACCCGGGCCAATGCCGACCTTAACGATATCTGCGCCGGAGAGGATCAGCTCCTCCACCATTTCGCCGGTGACCACGTTACCTGCGCAAATGGTGCGATCCGGAAAGCGTTCGCGCGCGCGCTGCAGGAAGGTGACAAAGTGCTCGGAATAACCGTTCGCTACGTCAATACAGATGAATTTAAGATCGGCGGAGAGCGCCAGAATCGCCGTCAGCTTCTGCAAGTCGGCCTCGGATGTGCCGGTCGACACCATAATGTGATTCAGCACCGCCACCGGCGAACGCTCGATAAAGGCGCGCCATTCCTCGACGCCGTAGTGCTTATGCACGGCCGTCAGGATATCAAAGCTGGCCAGCGCCTCCGCCATGCTAAAGGTGCCGACGGTGTCCATATTCGCGGCGATCACCGGCACGCCGCTCCAGCTCAGGCCGGAATGCTTAAAGGTAAAGTGACGCTCCAGTTCGACCTCAGAGCGGCTTTTCAGCGTGGAGCGTTTAGGACGGATCAGCACGTCTTTAAAACCCAGCTTTAAATCTTCTTCAATACGCATAAAAATTGTCCTGGTAAGTGGCAGCGAATCGCAGTTCGGGTAGCGCACACGGCTCCAGTGGCATAATCATACGCGCCCTACGTCTGCCGACAAGACTGCGAATTTCACTTTATTTAAGCTACAATCCGTTAAATTTAGCTGAGAATTTTCATTGTGATCGCGCACACAGTTTTGCGCTTCGGCTTGCCCGCTGCGTAGCGCGCCTGAGAGAGTAATATGCCTTATACCGTGGCGCTGACCGGAGGAATCGGCAGTGGAAAAAGCACCATCGCCAATGCTTTTGCGGCGTTTGGCGTGCCCATTATCGACGCGGACGTTATCGCGCGCGAAGTGGTCGAGCCGGGAACAGCGGCGCTGCGGCAAATAGCGGAGCGGCACGGCGAAAGCATCCTGACGGAGCAAGGCGCGCTGAATCGCGCCCGACTGAGAGAAATTATTTTTCAGTCGCCCGATGAAAAAACCTGGCTAAACAATCTGCTTCATCCCCTGATTAACGCCCGCACGCAGCAGCTGAAAGCGCTGTCGACCGCGCCCTATGTGCTGTGGGTCGTGCCGCTGCTGGTCGAGAACGGCCTGCAGCATCAGGCGGATCGCGTTCTGGTGGTCGACGTCGATGAAGCGACGCAGCTCAGACGCACCATCCAGCGCGACGGCATCGATCGCCAGCAGGCGCAAAATATTCTGTCCGCTCAGGCGACGCGCAGCGCGCGCCTCGCCGTAGCCGACGACGTCATTAATAACAGCGGCACGCCCGATGAGGCGCTGCCGCAGGTTGCCGCTCTGCACCAGCGCTATCTGGCACTGGCGGCAACGCAACAGGATTAACGCCATGAGTACAGTCGTTCTGTTTGAACATCCCCTGAATGAAAAAATGCGCACCTGGCTGCGCGTGGAATTCTTAATCCAGCAGCTGCATGAAACGGTCCCGGTTACCCGCACCGCCTCGGCGCTGACCTTTTTCCGCATCATCGGCGAGCTGCTGGATATTTTCGAGCGCGGCGATATGCGTACCGAACTGCTGAAGGAGCTGGAGCGTCAGCAGCAAAAGCTGCGCGCCTGGGCAGACGTGCCTGGCGTCGATATGGCCGTGGTCGATGCGCTGCGCGACAAGCTGAAAGCGCAGGCGGTTCAGCTCAACAGCGCGCCGCGGATGGGACAGCAGCTGCGAGAAGATCGCCTTATCGGCCTGGTGCGTCAGCGGCTCAGCATTCCGGGCGGCTGTTGCAGCTTCGATCTGCCAGGACTGCATATCTGGCTGCATCAGCCTCAGAAGGTGCGCGACGGTCACGTTTCCGCCTGGCTGGAGACGCTGATGCCGCTGCATCAGAGCCTGGCGATGATTCTGGATCTTATTCGCCAGTCAGGCGCGTTCCGTCATCAGACCAGCCTGAACGGTTTTTATCAGGACAACGCCGAGGGCGCGGATCTGCTGCGCCTGCAGCTCCAGCTGGAAGATGCGCTTTATCCCCAGGTTTCCGGCCACAAAAGTCGTTACGCCATCCGCTTTCTGCCGCTGGACAGCGAACGCGGCGAAGTGCCTGCACGACTCAACTTTGAACTGGCCTGTTGTTAGAGGTAGCTATGCAAAATGAAGTGATTACCGTTCAGTGTCCGCACTGCGGGAGAGATGTAATCTGGGATGAGCTCAGTCCGTGGCGCCCGTTCTGCAGCAAGCGCTGCCAGCTGATCGATCTAGGCGAATGGGCGGACGAAGAGAAGCGGATCCCCAGCGAAGGCGATCTGAACGAAAGCGACGACTGGAGCGAAGAACAGCACTGACAGCAGGGGCTCGCGCCCCTGATATTAAAGCTCGCCGGCGACCAGACGCGCAACCAGCGAATGGTTAGCCGGCGGGAACTCTTCCGCGACCAGCTCGCGTTGCGCGACCCAGCGCTGCGGCTGCCCTTCCCGTCCCCACGGCTCGCCTTCCCAGCCTTCCACCAGAAAGAAGTTAAGCGTTACGCGCAGCGCATCATAGGTATGATCCGCCGCGCCAATCGCCGTCGCCTGCGTTACTTCGATGCCGGTCTCTTCCAGCAGTTCGCGCTTCAGCGCCTCTTCCGCGCTCTCGCCAGCCTCGATTTTGCCGCCGGGAAACTCCCACATATTCGCCATATGGGACGACGCCGGGCGCTGAGCCAGAAAGATCTCTTTATCGGCGTTACGGATGATGCCAACGGCAACCTGCAGGTGCTTCATAAAATTTTCCACGTCGGGTAAGTGAATGTGCGCTGATTTTAAAGCATGGATGGCGCGAAGTTAACCGCGCCGCGTCGACAATAAAAAAGGCGCCTGAGCGCCTTTCAAACAGCTGACATATTTAAAACGCGGATGACATGGACTGAAGAGCAAAGCGTCCCGCGCAAGGGACTGCGCGGGCCGAGCTGGCATGGATGCCGCTTTTGCGCCTTTGCGATCGGGCCTTGTCAACCGCGTCTGCACTTTTCTCGCAAGCTCAAAGGCGCCGAAGCGCCTTTTTTCGCGACTGTCAGGCCAGTCGGCCGTGACACTGCTTATATTTTTTACCGGAGCCACACGGGCAGAGATCGTTGCGTCCGACTTTGCGCTCGCCGCTTTGTGCGGCCAGCGATGCGGCCGCGGCCGCTTCATCGTCAACATGGCTAAGCTGCTGCTGCTGCGCCAGACGTTCCGCTTCTTCGCGACGCTGCTGCTCCATCGCTTCCACCTCTTCCGGCATGCGCACCTGCACCTTACTCAGCGTGCTGACCACTTCATACTTCAGCGACTCGAGCATGGCGGCGAACATCGCGAAGGATTCGCGCTTGTACTCCTGCTTGGGATCTTTCTGCGCATAGCCGCGCAGATGGATGCCCTGACGCAGGTAGTCCATCGCCGCCAGATGCTCTTTCCACAGCGAATCGAGCGTCTGCAGCATCACGCCTTTTTCGAAGTTGCGCATCATCTCGACGCCGACAATCTCTTCCTTGCTGGCGTAGCTCTCGCGCGCGCGCGTCATGATGCGCTCGCGCAGCGTCTCTTCATGCAGATCCGGCTCTTTATCCAGCCACTCGGCGATCGGCAGGTCGAGGTCGAAGTCAGCGCGCAGGCGCTCTTCCAGACCCGGCACGTCCCACATCTCTTCAAGCGACTGCGGCGGAATGTAGGTGTCGATAGTGGTTTTAAACACGTCTTCACGAATGCTGTTGATGGTTTCGCTGACGTCGGAAACGTCCAGTAGCTCGTTACGCTGGCTGTAGATGGCGCGACGCTGGTCATTCGCCACATCGTCATACTCCAGCAGCTGCTTACGAATATCGAAGTTGCGGCTCTCGACTTTACGCTGCGCGTTGGCGATAGCTTTGGTCACCCACGGGTGCTCGATCGCTTCGCCAGGCTTCATGCCCAGTTTACGCATCATGTTAGAGACGCGATCCGAGGCGAAAATACGCATCAGCGCATCTTCCATCGACAGATAGAAGCGGGAAGAGCCGGCGTCGCCCTGACGACCGGCACGGCCGCGCAGCTGGTTGTCGATACGACGCGACTCGTGGCGCTCGGTGCCGATAATATGCAGGCCGCCTGAAGCCAGCACCGCATCGTGGCGCTGCTGCCAGGCCGCTTTGATCGCTTCAATCTGCGCTTCGGTCGGCTCTACCAGCTCGGCGACTTCCGCATGCCAGCTGCCGCCCAGCATAATGTCGGTACCACGCCCCGCCATGTTAGTGGCGATAGTAACCGCGCCCGGCTGGCCCGCCTGGGCGACGATATCCGCTTCGCGGGCGTGGAACTTGGCGTTCAGCACGTTGTGCTTGATGCCTGCGCGCGTCAGCTCGTTAGAGACCACTTCCGATTTTTCGATGGAAATCGTACCCACCAGCACCGGCTGGCCATTAGCGGTACGCTCACGGATATCTTCGATGATTGCGTCGATCTTCTCTTTTTCGGTCATATAGACCAGATCGGGCAGATCTTTACGCACCATCGGGCGGTTGGTCGGCACGACGATGGTGTCGAGTTTATAAATAGAGCTGAACTCGAAGGCCTCGGTGTCCGCCGTACCGGTCATACCGGCCAGCTTATCGTAGAGACGGAAGTAGTTCTGGAAGGTGATGGAAGCCAGCGTCTGGTTCTCGTTCTGGATCTCCACGCCCTCTTTGGCTTCAATCGCCTGGTGCAGACCATCCGACCAGCGGCGACCCTGCATGGTACGTCCGGTGTGTTCGTCGACGATAACCACTTCGCCGTCCTTCACGATGTAATCCACGTCGCGCGTAAACAGCGCATGGGCGCGCAGCGCCGCGGTGACGTGATGCATCAGCATAATGTTGGTCGGCGAATAGAGCGATTCGCCCTCTTCCATAATGCCCTGGCTTACCAGCAGCTCTTCCACCTTGACCAGGCCGCGCTCGGTCATGTGCGCCTGACGCGCTTTCTCGTCGACCCAGAAATCGCCTTCGCCCTGGAAGTTGTCAGAATCTTCTTTCTCCTGACGCACCAGGCTAGGAATGATTTTATTAACTTTGGTGTACATTTCCGAGCTGTCTTCCGCCGGACCGGAGATAATCAGCGGCGTACGCGCTTCGTCGATCAGAATGGAGTCGACCTCATCCACCAGCGCATAGTTCAGCTTGCGCTGCACGCGCTCTTCCGGGCTGAACGCCATGTTGTCGCGCAGATAGTCGAAGCCATATTCGTTGTTGGTGCCGTAGGTGATATCCGCCGCGTAGGCTTCACGCTTCGCCACCGAAGGCATGCCCGGCAGGTTAATGCCGACGCTCAGCCCCAGGAACTCGAACAGCGGACGGTTATTTTCCGCATCGCGCTGCGCCAGGTAGTCGTTGACGGTCACGACGTGCACGCCTTTACCGCTCAGCGCATTGAGGTAGGCCGGCAGAGTCGCGGTCAGCGTTTTACCTTCACCGGTACGCATCTCCGCGATGCAGCGATCGTTCAGCACCATGCCGCCAATCAGCTGCACGTCAAAGTGACGCATGCCGAAGACGCGCTTACTTGCTTCACGCACCGTGGCGAACGCTTCCGGGATCAGGCTTTCCAGCGTCTCGCCCTTTTTCAGGCGCTCGCGGAACTCGTCGGTTTTCGCTTTCAGCTCATCGTCGGAGAGTTTTTCGAAATCCGGCTCCATCTTGTTGATGACGTCTACGACTTTGCGCATGCGGCGCAGGGTACGATCGTTGCTGCTGCCAAACATTTTGGTTAAAAGCTTGATTAACATATTAAAAACTTCTCAATTCAGCCGCGTAATGCGGACTGCGATAATGAATAAAGGTATTTTAAAAGGCGTTTCAGACAAGCAGCGTAGACGGTCCGGCGCGAATTGCATGGGTTTTACTGCGCCAGTCGGCCAGTGAAGTAGCAGGTGCGAGCGCATCGCGCGGCGCGTTGGCGACCGGCTGCGACGGCTGGCGCAAAGAAGTATGGGTGGTCAGCAACGCCTGAAGCGAATCGATCAGCGCCAGCTTGTGCGCAGCCAGCGGCAGGTTATCGGGCGTTTCCGCCTGCGGCGTCAGGGTAAAGGAAAGATGGCGAATAACGGTGCGGATGGCGTGCTGATGCCAGTAATCTATCGTAAAGCTGGGACGGCGCGCCGTTTCCTGCAGCCGGATCAGATGATCAAAGCGCGCGGCATTGCCGACGAAGAGGCTGCTGGAAGAGGATTCGGATGAAGTATTGAATTCGGCGCTCTGGGCGCAGACAGGCAAGCCAAAGCTGGCCGCCACCATCCCCAACAGGAGATGAGGCCAGAAATAGCGTCTGCCTAAATGTCGCCAGCGTAGAAAAATTCCGATCACAACTCTTCCATTGCGCATCAACGATCGCGTCGTTGTCAGGGGTTTGCCGCTCTCTTTGAACAGCGGCGCTCAGCTTCTCAGAGCGCCTGATAGTACCATTAATGTGGGGCGCCCACATCAGTGTTTAAAGTCGCTCTGGAAGAAAAGCCGCCTGTTTGTTCAGCGTTTCAGCAACGTTGCACGCTTTGCTGCGAAGCATGCCGAAAATTTCAGGAGACCAAAAAAAGCGCAATAAAAAAGGCTGGCGCTGCTGACCGGAGAGGGTTGTCAGCAGATACCAGCCTTTAAAGATTCCGGGGTAATTAAGCCAGAACCAGATTCGGTGCCTTGAACGCCAGCGGCAGTTCCGCTTCGTCTTCGAAGGTAGCCCATTCCCAGGCTTCTTGTTTCGCCAGGACGGCCTGCAGCAGCTTGTTGTTCAGTGCGTGGCCTGATTTGAACGCGGTAAACGCGCCGATAATATTGTGGCCGCACATAAACAGGTCGCCGATCGCATCCAGCATTTTGTGACGAACGAATTCATCTTCAAAACGCAGGCCTTCTTCATTCAGCACGCGGAAATCGTCGAGGCCGATCGCGCAATCCAGACTACCGCCCAGGCACAGGCCTTTGGATTGCAGATACTCGATTTCACGCATAAAGCCGAAAGTACGTGCGCGGCTGATCTGACGAACAAAAGAGTCGGCAGAGAAGTTCAGCTGATAGCGCTGAGAGCTGGAGTCGATCGCCGGATGGTTGAAGTCGATAGTGAAGTCGAGAGAGAAACCGTTGTACGGCTTGATCTCGGCCCACTTGTCGCCATCTTCCACGCGAACAGTCTGCTTAACGCGCACAAATTTCTTGGCGCTGTTCAGCTGTTCGATGCCCGCATCCATCAGCAGATAGATAAAGGGCGCGGCGCTGCCGTCCATAATCGGGATTTCCGGCGCATCCACTTCAACGATAATGTTGTCGATACCCAGACCAGCCAGCGCGGCGTTCAAATGCTCAACCGTCGAAATACGTACGCCTTCATCATTCACCAGGCAGGTACTGAGCATGGTGTCGCGCACGTATTTTGCATCAGCCGGGAAATCAACCGGTGGATTCAAGTCAGTGCGACGATAGATGACCCCGGTATTAGCCGGCGCAGGGCGTAGAGTCAGCGTGACTTTCTTGCCGGTATGCAAACCGACGCCAGTCGCCTGAACAATACGTTTTAATGTCCTTTGTTTGATCATCGTATTATCTCGCAATATTACCCATCCGACCGCTAGTATACTTTACCAGCGGGCGAACACTTTAGCACAAAGAGCGGAGAATCCCAATTCTCAGCTTATTCCTAATCGGCCTGCTTACGCAGAAACGCTGGAATATCAAGGTAATCGGGCTCTTTGTTTGACTGCGCGGTCTGGTCGTTGACCACTTTGGCCGCCGGCTTTTGCTCCTGCGGCAGCGGCGACATGCCGTGCTGCTGGTAGCGATGATCCATCACAGGCTGGCTGGCTGGCTTGTTGGTCACCAGAGTGATTTCCGGACGCTTGTCCATGCCGATGCCGGTTGCCACCACGGTAACGCGCAGTTCGTCGTTCATCTCCGGATCCAGCGAGGTGCCGATAACCACGGTCGCGTTGTCGGAGGCGAAGGCGCGGATAGTGTTACCCACGGTTTCGAACTCATCCAGACGCAGGTCGAAGCCCGCCGTGATATTAACCAGCACGCCGCGCGCGCCAGACAGGTCGATATCTTCCAGCAGCGGGCTGGAGATCGCCATTTCCGCCGCCTCTTCCGCGCGGTCTTCGCCACAGGCGACGCCAGAGCCCATCATCGCGTAGCCCATTTCGGACATCACGGTGCGCACGTCAGCGAAGTCGACGTTCATCAGGCCCGGACGTGTAATCAGTTCGGCGATGCCCTGTACCGCGCCTTTCAGCACGTCGTTTGCCGCGCCGAAGGCGTCGAGCAGAGAGATGCCGCGACCCAGCACTTTCAGCAGCTTATCGTTCGGAATGGTAATCAGTGAATCAACATGCTTAGAGAGCTCGGCGATGCCCTGCTCAGCAAAAGCCATGCGCTTTTTACCTTCGAAGTTGAACGGCTTGGTCACCACCGCAACGGTCAGAATGCCCAGGTCTTTGGCCACTTCCGCCACCACCGGCGCAGCGCCGGTGCCGGTACCGCCGCCCATGCCCGCAGCGATAAAGACCATGTCTGCTCCCTCCAGCGCAGAACGCAGTGCTTCGCGATCTTCTTCCGCCGAGGTACGACCAACTTCCGGATTCGCTCCGGCACCCAGACCTTTGGTGATATTGGTGCCGATCTGGATAGTCTGGCCAACCGCTGTTTTACGCAACGCCTGGGCGTCGGTGTTCACAGCGAAGAATTCCACACCTTCGATGCGCTCGCGCACCATGTGCTCTACGGCGTTGCCGCCGCCGCCGCCGACGCCGATGACTTTAATCACCGCGTCATTGGTTAATTCCATCGGTTCAAACATGATTTCTCTCCGTTATGTGCCTGTCGCCTGGAGACCATAAACAGTGCCAGCATGGTCTCCTTTCTAAAATCAAAATTCTTTCTTCAACCAGCTATTGATGCGCTTGAACCAGTTGCCCACCGATGCGCGTTTTTCTGTCTCTGCATCGCCGTTCATATGGGACTCTTTGCCATAGTGCAGCAGTCCCACTGCGGTCGAGTAATAAGGTTCCTGCGCGTAATCCGTCAATCCTGTGATATTGAGCGGCTGCCCGATGCGCACCTGCGTATGGAAAACGCGTTGCGCGCAGGCGGCCAGCCCTTCAATTTGCGCTGCGCCACCGGTCAGCACGATCCCGGCTGCCAGATGGTGCTTCACGCCCTGCTGTCGCAGTTGTTCCTGTAACTGCAAAATCTCGTCGTTGACCAGATTCAGCAATTCGGTGTAGCGCGGCTCAATTACTTCGGCCAGCGTCTGCCGTTGCAGACTGCGCGGCGGACGTCCGCCCACGCTCGGCACTTCGACGTTTTCGTCTTTGCCGACAATCGATCCCAGCGCGCAGCCGTGGCGAACCTTGATCGCTTCCGCGTCTGTCGGCGGCGTGCCGAAGGCATAGGCGATGTCGCTGGTGACCACGTTACCCGCATAAGGGATCACTTTAGTGTGACGCAGCGCGCCGCCTGTATAAACAGCGATATCCATTGTACCGCCGCCGACGTCAACAACACAGACGCCAAGCTCACGTTCGTCTTCGGTCAGCACCGCGAAACTGGACGCCAGACCGGCAAAAATCAGTTGGTCAACTTTCAGGCCGCAACGTTCAACGGCCTTGACGATATTTTTCGCCATATCGTTGTGACATGTGATCAGATGCACTTTTGCCTGCATGCGCACGCCCGACAAACCGACCGGGTTTTTGATGCCTTCCTGATAATCGATAGCGTATTCCTGAGGAATAACATGCAGGATGCGGTGCTCATCGCGCACGCGCACTGACTTCGCAGTGTGTACGACGTTTTCCACATCATCCTGAGTCACTTCCTCTTCTGAAATCGGAACCATCCCGATTTCGTTCTGGCAGCTGATATGTTTGCCCGATAAAGCGAGATAGACGGAAGAGATCTGGCAATCCGCCATCAGCTCGGCCTGATCGATGGCGCGCTGTACGCATTTCACCACCGACTCAAGGTCGTTTACGCCGCCTTTATCCATACCGCGAGACGGGCAGCTGCCCACCCCGATAATGTTGACCATACCATCGGGCAGAATTTCCCCAACCAGGGCGGCGACCTTCGCGGTGCCAATTTCGAGTCCAACTACCAGTTTTCTGTCCGTTGCCTTGATCATTGTTTAGCCTGTGCCTGGTTCTGTTGCTGATTACTGTCCTGGAGCTCTACGGGCTCCGGCGTCCAGCCCACGGCTGCACCCGAGTCGTACCGCAAATCCACATAGCTGATACGCTTGTGCTCGTTCTGCCCTTGCTGCTGCAACGCCGGATAGAGCTCGATAAATCGGTTAAGACGCTTCATGGGCTCGCCGCGCCCCAGCTCGATGCGCACATCGTCGCTGGTGACCAGCTGCCACGATCGCCGCGCCGTCATCGACGCGACCTTCAGGGTAAATTTGTTGGCCTTCAGCACGTCGCTCATGCTGTGGTAGCCCGCCAACACCTCTTTTTCGCTGCCTTCCGGTCCGTACAGCATCGGCATTGTTTCTTTGCCGATGTGGCTGGCCGGCACGCTGAAGGAGACGCCGTCCGCATCCACCATATGCAGATCGTTCCAGCGCGCCACCGGCACATACTCCACCAGATGGATCTTCAGCTCGTCAGGCCACTGCTTGCGCACGCTGACCTGTTTAATCCACGGCAGCCGCTCAATCTGCTGCTGAAGGATGTTGACATCCTGCGACATAAAGGTGCCCGGCGCGCCCAGCGACAAAATCGCCTGGCGAATATCATCATGCGTGGTGTAGTGGGTTTCGCCCGTCACCACCAGCCGTGAAAGCGGCAGGCGCGACGCGTCGTTCATCCACTTCAGCACCACCAGGCCGCCGAAAATCATAATGCCAATGACCATCAGCAAAAAAACGATGCCGAACAGTCTGGCCCCGTTGCTGCGCCCCGCGCGCACGCGTTCCTGGGGCTCGCGGTTCCGTGCGTTAAGTGCCGCCTGTGACATATCAGTCAGCCAGTTCCAGAATGCGCGCCACCAGCTGCGAGAAGCTCATGCCCGCAACGCTGGCCGCCATCGGCACCAGACTGTGGCTGGTCATGCCCGGCGAGGTGTTCGCCTCCAGCAGCTGGAAGTTGCCTTCACCGTCCGCCATCACGTCTACCCGTCCCCAGCCGCTACAGCCCAGCGCGCGCCATGCGTCCCAGACCAGATTCTGCAGTTCCGCTTCCCGCTCCGCGCTCAATCCTGCCGGGCAGAAGTATTGAGTATCGTCAGAAATGTATTTTGCTTCATAGTCATAAAATTCGCTGGCGGTCTGAATGCGTATCGCCGGCAGGATCTGGTCGCCAATAATGCCGACCGTATACTCCTCGCCGCTGAGAAACGCTTCGATTAGCACGTTATCGTCATGGCGGAA
The DNA here is from genome assembly GCF_000738765.1 of Pantoea sp. NGS-ED-1003. Taxonomy (NCBI): domain Bacteria; kingdom Pseudomonadati; phylum Pseudomonadota; class Gammaproteobacteria; order Enterobacterales; family Erwiniaceae; genus Pantoea; species Pantoea sp. NGS-ED-1003. The sequence continues at coordinate 393,416 of NZ_JPQA01000003.1, read as the reverse complement.
CGCTTCATCAAGCGCAGCAGGCAGCGTCTCCAGCGTGTTGACGCGGCTAATGCCGACGCTGGAGCCTTCGCTGCTCGGCTTGACGAACAGCGGCAGGCCCAGCGCCTCGACGGCGCCGCGTGTTTCCGCGTTCAGCCCCGCCTGATACTGCTCGCGCGTCAGCCAGACAAAACGGCCAGAGGGCAACCCACGCCCCTGCCAGAGCAGTTTCGTGCGCAGCTTATCCATGGTAATGGCCGACGCTATCACGCCGCTGCCGGTATAGGGCAGCTGTAAAAATTCCAGCACCGCCTGCAGCGTGCCGTCTTCGCCTCCGCGGCCGTGCAGCGCGATAAACGCGGCGTCGAAGCCCTGCTCTTTCAGCGTCAGCACCGAAACGTCGCGTGTATCGATTGCATGCGCGTTAACGCCCGCCTCGCGCAGGCCGGCCAGCACCGCACTGCCCGACATCAGCGAGACGTCGCGCTCCGCCGAGGTGCCGCCCATCAGGACGGCGACTTTATCAGCCATGACGCTCCTCCGCTTTGCGCTCAGGTTGCAGCTTGCAATCCGCCAGCTTGCGCGCCACTTTGCCGACGTTACCGGCGCCCTGCACCAGAATCAGATCTTTGCCCGACAGCAGCGGCGCCAGCATTTCCGGCAGCGCGTCGTGATCCGGCACCAGCACAGGGTCGACCTTGCCGCGCCCGCGAATAGAGCGGCACAGCGCGCGGCTGTCCGCGCCCGGAATCGGCGTTTCGCCCGCTGAATAGACATCCAGCATCAGCAGCACGTCGACCTGCGACAGCACGTTGGCGAAGTCGTCGAACAGGTCGCGGGTGCGGGTATAGCGGTGCGGCTGAAACACCATCACCAGTTTTTTATCCGGCCAGCCGGCACGCGCCGCCTTAATGGTGGCGTCGACTTCGGTCGGATGATGGCCGTAATCGTCGACCAGCATTGCCGTGCCTGGATTGCCGTTTACCGGCTCCGTCGGGAATTCGCCCAGCAGATCGAAGCGACGGCCTGTGCCCTGGAAGCTTTCCAGCGCGGCAAGGATAGCGTTGTCGTCAATGCCCTCTTCGCTCGCCACCGCAACGGCGGCCGCCGCGTTGAGCGCGTTATGACGGCCTGGCGCATTCAGCGTCACCTGCAGAAGCGGCTTGTCATGGCGCACCAGGGTAAAGTGCCCCTGCGCGCCGCGCTGCTCGTAGTGTTCGATGCGCACGTCGGCGTCATCGCTAAAGCCGTAGGTGGTGATGTGACGCCCCACGCGCGGGATCAGATCGCGGATCACCGCATCATCGATGCACATTACCGCACGGCCGTAAAACGGCAGGTTGTGCAGAAAGTTGATAAACGTCTGCTTCAGGTTTTCGAAGTCGCCCTGGTAAGTGTCCATATGGTCAGCTTCGATATTGGTCACCACCGCCACCATCGGCTGCAAATGCAGGAAAGAGGCGTCGCTCTCGTCCGCTTCCGCAATCAGGTAACGGCTGCTGCCGAGCCGCGCGTGCGTGCCCGCCGCCTTTACCAGTCCGCCGTTGACGAAGGTCGGATCCAGACCGCCCTCCGCATAGATGCTCGACACCATCGCCGTGGTGGTGGTTTTGCCGTGCGTGCCGGCGATAGCGATACCGTGGCGAAAACGCATTAGCTCCGCCAGCATCTCGGCGCGGCGGATTACGGGAATACGCTGTTCGCGCGCCGCGACCAGTTCCGGGTTGTCCTGCGCCACCGCGCTGGAGACCACCACCACGCTGGCGTCGGTGACGTTTTCCGGGCGATGGTTGAAATAGATGGTGGCGCCCAGCGCCGCCAGATGCTGCGTCACCGCGTTCGGCGCCAGATCGGAGCCGCTAATATGGTAACCCTCGTTCGCCAACACTTCGGCAATACCGCCCATGCCGGCACCGCCGATGCCGACAAAGTGAATGTGCCGGACGCGACGCATCTCGGGCACAATGGAGCGCAGTTTTGCCAGTTGTTGTGTATTCATCGTTCTCAGTTACCTGTCATCTTTATCCGTGCCTGTTGCGGCACCGGCCAGCTACGCTGGCCCGATTATTCACTTCGCGGCGCGCGCCACTTCACGCGCGACCCTGTCGGTCGCATCGGGGATCGCCACCTGACGGGCTTTTTCCGCCATGCTCAACAGCGTTGGGCGATCCCAGCGGCGCAGCGTCTCCGCCACGGCATCCGCGGTAAACTGCGGCTGCTCAAAAATTTTGGCCGCGCCCGCTTTTTCCAGCGGCAGCGCATTCCAGTACTGCTGACGATCTTTATGCTGAAAAGGCACGAAAATCGCCGGTAAACCTGCAGCGGCGATTTCGCTGACGGTGAGCGCGCCGGAGCGGCAAACCACCACATCCGCCCAGGCGTAGGCGGCCGCCATATCGTCAATAAATTCCGTGACCTTGTGCTGCGTCTGGCCGACCTGCTGGTACGCCTTAAGCACATCCTGCAGCGCGCCTTTGCCGGTCTGATGCCACAGCGTCACGCTGTCGCCCAGCGCGGCCGCGACCTGCGGCAGCGTCTGGTTCAGCACGCGCGCGCCCTGGCTTCCGCCGACCACCAGCACGCGGATCGGACCGCTGCGGTTGGCCAGACGCGCGTCCGGCAGCGGCAGCGCCAGCACGTCGGTGCGCACCGGATTGCCGACGACGTCCGCATGCGGAAAGGCGCCGGGAAAGGCCTGCATCACTTTGCTGGCGATCTTCGCCAGCCACTTGTTGGTCAGCCCGGCAATGCCGTTCTGCTCGTGCAGCACCACCGGAATGCCGCAGCTCCAGGCCGCGAGGCCGCCGGGCCCGGAAACGTAACCGCCCATGCCCAGCACCACGTCCGGCTGCCACGCCCGCATAATGGCGCGCGCCTGACGCCAGGCGTTGAAAATACGCATCGGCGCCAGCAGCAGCGCTTTCAGGCCTTTGCCGCGCAGACCGCTAATGCGGATAAACTCAATCTCGATACCGTGTTTCGGCACCAGATCCGCTTCCATTCTGTCGGACGTACCGAGCCAGCGAACCTGCCACCCCTGTTCCATCAGATGATGGGCGACGGCCAGACCGGGGAAAACATGTCCGCCGGTTCCACCCGCCATCACCATCAAACGCTTCCCACTCATCGGGCACCTCGGGTAAACGCCTGCGCTTTGGTCAGGCGCGTTTCATAATCAATACGCAGTAAAAACACGATCGCCGTCGACATAATCAGCAGACTGGAGCCGCCGTAGCTGATCAGCGGCAGTGTTAGCCCTTTCGTCGGCAGCATGCCCGCTGCCGCGCCGACGTTAACCAGCGCCTGGAAGCTGAACCACACGCCGATAGAACAGGCGAGAAAGCCGGAAAAACGCTGATCGATCTCCAGCGCGCGGCGGCCGATCGACATCGCACGAAAAGCGACGAAGAATACCATCAACAAGGCTAAAACCACACCGATATAACCCAGTTCTTCGCCGATGATAGAGAAGATAAAGTCGGTATGCGCCTCCGGCAGATACTCCAGTTTTTGCACCGAGTTGCCGAGCCCCTGCCCCCAGAATTCGCCGCGGCCGAACGCCATCAGCGACTGTGTCAGCTGATAGCCGCTGCCGAAAGGATCTTCCCAGGGATTCCAGAACGAGGTCACGCGGCGCATACGATAGGGTTCCGCGATAATCAGCAGCACCACGGCGAACATGCCGGAGCCAATAATCGCCAGGAACTGCCACAGCTTCGCGCCCGCCAGAAACAGCATCGCCAGCGTAGTGACGAACAGCACGACTACGGTGCCGAGGTCGGGCTGCGCCAGCAGCAGCACCGCCAGCACCACCATCACGCCCATCGGTTTGCAGAAGCCCCAGAAGTTATTGCGCACCTCTTCCACCTTGCGCACCAGATAGCTGGCGAGATAGCAGAAGAGCGACAGCTTCGACAGTTCCGCCGGCTGGATACGCAGCGGGCCGAGGGCGATCCAGCGCGAAGCACCGTTCACCGAGCTGCCCACCACCAGTACGATCAGCAGCATTACCACCGTGGCCAGCAGCATCGCGTTGCTGTAGCGCTGCCAGAAATCCATCGGCACGCGCAGCGTGACCAGCGCGATGCCGAGCCCCAGCACGATATAGAAAGCGTCGCGCTTGGCGAAGTAAAAGGGATCGTCGTTGAGACGCTGACCCACCGGCATCGAGGCCGAGGTCACCATCACGAAGCCGACGATCGCCAGGCCAAAGGTGAGCCACAGCAGCGTGCGGTCGTAGAGCACCAGGGCGGAATCGTCGCTTTCGCGCGCGCCCATTACCCAGTCTTTCAGCCGGCTGCCGATAAAGGCGAAGAGTCCGATGAGCATTGCGCCGCCAGGAATACGCATCAGCCTAACTCCTTCGCCAGCTGCGCGAAGCGATCGCCGCGCTGTTCAAAATTACGGAACTGATCGAGGCTGGCGCAGGCGGGCGACAGCAGCACCATATCGCCAGGCTGAACCTGCGGCGCAATCAGCTCCATCGCCTGCTGCATCGTCTCGGTGCGCACGGCGTTGTCGGGGCGCAGCGCCGCCAGCGCGTCGCCATCGCGGCCGAAGCAGTAGAGGCGAACCTTCTCGTCCTGCACATAGCGCGCCAGCGGAGTGAAATCCGCCGATTTGCCGTCGCCGCCCAGCAGCAGCCAGAGACGGCCGTTAACCTGCAGGCCGTTAAGCGCCGCTTCGGTGCTGCCGACGTTGGTGGCTTTCGAGTCGTTGATCCAGCGCACGCCCCTGGCTTCATGCACCAGCTGGAAGCGATGCGCCAGCCCGCCAAAGCTGGTCAGCGCCGCGAGGCTGGAAGCGCGTGGCAGACCCACGGCGTCGGCCAGCGCCAGCGCCGCCAGGGCGTTGGTATAGTTATGCTGGCCTACCAGCTTCATCTCATCGGTGTTCAGCACTTTTTCGCCCTTCACGCGCAGCCAGATGGCGCCCTGCTGACGATTGAGGTGGTAATCGCCGAAATCGATGCCGAAGCTGACGCAGCGCGTATCGGCGCCGCGCACCGGCAGGGTCAGCGCATCGTCGGCGTTCACCACGCAGACGCGCGCGTTTTCATAGATGCGCAGCTTCGCGGCGCGATACTGCTGCATGCCGAGCGGATAGCGATCCATATGATCTTCGGTGACGTTGAGAATGGTCGCCGCCGCGGCTTTCAGGCTCCAGGTGGTTTCGAGCTGGAAGCTGGAAAGCTCCAGCACGTAAAGCTGCGCGGGCGATTTCAGCAGCGACAGCGCCGGCAGGCCGATATTGCCGCCGACGCCGACCTGCCAGCCCGCGGCGCGAGCCATCTCGCCGACCAGCGTGGTGACAGTACTCTTGCCGTTGGAACCGGTGATCGCCACGATCGGCGCCTGCGCCTCACGGCAGAACAGCTCGATATCGCCGACGATTTCCACACCCGCCTCGGCCGCTTCAGTTAATGCCGGATGCGCCAGCGCCATGCCCGGGCTGGCGACGATCAGATCCGCCGCCAGCAGCCAGTCGCTGTTAAGCCCGCCGGTATAGCGCTCCACCTGCTCAGGCAGCTTGTCGAGTCCCGGCGGCGACACACGGGTATCCATCACGCGCGGCGTTACGCCTTGCGCTAAAAAGAAATCAACACAGGAGAGGCCCGTCAGGCCCAGCCCGATAATGACGACTTTTCTGCCCCGATAGTCAGCCATAATTAACGTACCTTCAGCGTGGCCAGGCCAATAAGCACCAGCATCAGCGAAATGATCCAGAAGCGCACGATGACGCGCGGTTCCGGCCAGCCTTTCAGTTCATAGTGATGATGAATCGGCGCCATGCGGAAAATGCGCTGTCCGCGTAGCTTGAACGATCCTACCTGCAGGATCACCGACAGCGTCTCAACCACGAACACGCCGCCCATGATCACCAGCAGAAATTCCTGACGCAGCAGCACGGCGAGCGTGCCAAGCGCGCCGCCCAGCGCCAGCGATCCCACGTCGCCCATAAAAACCTGCGCCGGATAGGTGTTGAACCACAGAAAGCCCAGCCCTGCCCCGACGATGGCGGTACAGACGATCACCAGCTCGCCCGCATGGCGTAAATAGGGAATATGCAGATACTCGGCGAACTTGACGTTGCCGGTCGCCCAGGCCACCAGCGCGAACCCGGCCGCGACAAACACGGTCGGCATAATCGCCAGGCCGTCCAGACCGTCGGTGAGGTTAACGGCGTTGCCGGTGCCAACGATAACGAAGTAGGCCAGCACGACGTAGAACAGGCCAAGCTGGGGCATGATGTCTTTGAAAAACGGCACCACCAGCTGCGTGGCGGGCGTCCCTTTGCCGGCGGCGTAGAGCGCGAACGCCACGCCGAGCGAAATCACCGACATCCAGAAATATTTCCAGCGCGCGATCAGCCCTTTGGTATCTTTGCGCACCACTTTGCGATAGTCATCGACAAAGCCGATGATGCCGAAGCCTACCAGCACGACCAGCACGCACCAGACGTAGGGATTAGAAGGATAAGCCCACATCAGCACCGAAACGGTAATCGAGGTGAGGATCATAATCCCGCCCATGGTCGGCGTGCCGCGCTTGCTGAAGTGCGACTCCGGACCGTCGTTGCGCACTACCTGGCCGATTTGCAGCTTTTGCAGCCAGGCGATCAGGCGCGGCCCCATCCATAAAGAGATAAATAAAGCGGTCAGCAGGCTGACAATGGCGCGAAACGTCAGATACGAAAAGACGTTGAAGCCGGAATAAAAAGCGACCAGATGCTCGGCCAGCCAGACTAACATGTTCCCATCTCCTGTAGGTTCTGCACGACCTGCTCCATGGCAGCACTCCGCGAACCCTTAATCAAAACGGTTAATTCCCGATGTTCGGACAACAACGTCCGTAAACGTTCAGTCAGCGCGGTTTTAGTGGCGAAATGTTCGCCAACCCCGCTGCTTTCACTAATGTTGGCGCTCAGCGCGCCGACGCTCAGCACGCGATCGACGCCCGCGGCTTTCGCCGCCAGCCCGACTTCGTGATGACACTGTTCCGCCTCTTCGCCCAGCTCGGCCATATCGCCGACCACCATCACGCGATAGCCGGGCATCTCGCCCAGCACCTGCGCGGCGGCCGTCATCGAGCCGACGTTGGCGTTATAGCTGTCGTCAAGCAGCAGCTGATGCTCGCCGAGGCGAATGGGAAACAGACGGCCCGGCACGGCCTGCAGGTTTTTTAACCCGCTCTGAATGGCGCTAAGCGGCGCGTCGACCGACAGCGCCAGCGCGGCGGCGGCCAGCGCGTTGGCGATATTATGGCGGCCAGGCAGCGGCAGCGTGACGTCGATGTCGCCGCGCGGCGTCTGCAGGATAAAGTGGGTGCCGTCTACGCCCAGGCGGATATCGCGCGCGGTGAAATCGCTGTCGGCAGCCTGCGGCGAGAAGCGCCAGACGCGCTTGCCGTGCAGGTTGGTCTGCCAGTGCGGCCAGTCGTTACTGTCGGCGTTGATAATGGCGGTACCGTTAGCCGGCAGACCGTTGAAGATCTCCCCTTTCGCCTTCGCCACGCCCGCTAGCGAGCCGAAGCCCTCCAGATGCGCCGCCGCCAGGTTATTCACCAGCGCGCTCTCTGGACGCGTCAGCTCGGTGGTATAGGCGATCTCGCCCTGATGATTGGCGCCCAGTTCGATCACCGCGTACTGATGCTGTTCGGTAAGACGCAGCAGCGTCATCGGCACGCCGAAATCGTTATTCAGGTTGCCGGCGGTATAGAGCGTTTCGCCGCACTCGCGCAGGATGGCGGCGGTCATCTCTTTCACCGAGGTTTTGCCGGAGGAACCGGTCAGCGCCACGACGCGCGCTTTCGACTGCTGGCGTACCCAGGCGGCCAGCTTGCCGAACGCGATACGCGTGTCGGCAACCACCACCTGCGGGACAGAAAGAGGTAAATGCTTACTCACTAATAACGCCTTCGCACCGCTGGCGATAGCGTCAGCGGCAAAGTCATGGGCGTCGAAGCGTTCGCCGACCAGCGCGACAAACAGGCTGCCGGGCGTCACTTTGCGCGTATCGGTAGTGACGTCGCTCAGGACGAGATCGCTGCCGTGAAGCGCGCCGCCGCTGATGTCGGCCAGCGTGGTAAGGGAAACCGGGATCATGCCGTCACTCCTAATAACGCGGCAACCGTGGCGCGGTCGGAGTAATCCAGACGACGATTTCCCACGATTTGATAATCTTCGTGACCTTTGCCTGCCACCAGCACGATGTCGTCAGTCTGCGCCTGCAGAACGGCGTTAGTGACCGCTTGCGCCCGTCCAGCGACGACGCGCGCGCGGTGCGGCTCAAGCAGGCCGGTCAAAATGTCGTTAACGATAGCCTGCGGATCTTCGCTGCGCGGATTGTCGTCGGTAATCACCACGACGTCCGCGAACTGCTCGGCGATAGCGCCCATCAGGGGACGCTTGCCTTTGTCGCGATCGCCGCCGCAGCCGAACACGCACCAGAGCTTGCCTTTGCAGTGCAGGCGCGCTGCTTCCAGCGCCTTTTCCAGCGCGTCCGGCGTATGGGCATAATCCACCACCACGGTCGGCTTGCCCGGCGCGCTGAAGACTTCCATGCGCCCGCATACCGGCTGCAGCTGTGGCGCCGTCCGCACCAGATAGGCGAGCGGATAATCAAGCGCCAGCAGCGTGGCGAACGCCAGCAGCAGGTTGCTGACGTTGAAGGCACCCATCAGGCGGCTGTCGAATTCACCTTCGCCCCAGCTTGACCTGAAGCGGATATGCGCGCCATTGTCCTGATAGGTGATCTCTTCGGCTTTTACCCACCGGCCGTGACAGCCCGGCTGGAGATTATTCTCCATGGTGACGGCGACGGCGTCGGGCAGCGTCGCCAGCCAGCGGCGCCCTGCTTCGTCGTCGGCGTTAAGGATCATTTCGCCAACCTGATGATCGGTAAACAGCAGCTTCTTAGCCGATTCGTAGCTCTGCATATCGCCGTGATAGTCGAGATGATCGCGGCTCAGATTGGTAAAGACCGCGGCGGCGAACGGCAGCGCCGCAACGCGATGCTGCACCAGACCGTGCGAGGAGACCTCCATCGCGGTCAGCGTCGCGCCCTGCTGCGCCAGCTCCTGCAGCAGATGCTGAACCTCCACGGCCGAGCCGGTAGTATTCTCGGCCGCGGTCAGCTGGCCGAGCAGGCCGTTGCCGACCGTGCCCATTACTGCGCCGGTTTCGCCCAGCCGCTGCGCCCACTGCGCCAGCAGTTGCGTCGTCGTCGTTTTGCCATTGGTGCCGGTCACGCCGATCAGCTTCTGCTTTTCGCCAGGCTGACCATAGAAGCGGCCCGCCAGCGCGGAAAGACGCTGCGGCAGCTGCGCCAGGTAGATCACCGGCACGCCGTGCATTTCTTTGATATCGCCATCGCTGGCTTCGCCTTCCGCCTCTGCGATCACGGCGGAAACGCCCTGCGCGATGGCCTGCGGAATAAAACGCCGTCCGTCGGCGTGGTGGCCTGCGACGGCCACGAACAGATCGCCGGACGCCGCCTTGCGGCTATCCAGTGTCATGTCACCCAGGGGACGCGCCGGCGCGCCTGGCACCCACGGGTCCAGCAAGTCGCGCAGGTTACGATCTGTCACTTTTTTCCTCACTTCTGTTTGTCACCAGCTCGTTTTTGTCATTGGTCGGCAACGCGTCCGGTTCGATGTTCATGGTGCGCAGAACGCCGCCCATGATGGCACCGAACACCGGCGCGGAAACCGCACCACCGTAATACTTGCCGGCCTGGGGATCGTTGATCACCACCACCAGCGCAAAACGAGGATGACTGGCAGGCGCGACGCCTGCGGTGTATGCGATATATTTATTAACGTAGCGGCCGTCCGGCCCGACTTTTTTCGCCGTGCCGGTTTTAATCGCGATGCGATAGCCTTTAATTGCCGCTTTTACGCCGCCGCCGCCCGGCAGCGCGACGCTTTCCATCATATGAACCACGGTTTTCACCAGCGATTCCGGGAAGACGCGCTCGCCCGCGACAGGCGGATCGACCTTGGTGATCGACAGCGGCCGGGAGATGCCGTAGCTGCCGATGGTCGCGTAGACACGCGCTAACTGTAACGGCGTTACCATTAGCCCGTAGCCGAAAGAGAAGGTGGCCCTCTCTATGTCAGACCACCGTTGTTTTTGAGGGTATAAGCCACTACTTTCCCCGACCAGCCCCAAATTGGTCGGTTTACCCAGGCCAAAGCGCGCATAAGTATCTACAAGCGCTGAGGAGGGCATCGCTAACGCCAGCCGTGAAACGCCGACGTTACTCGACTTCTGCAGAACCCCGGTAAGGGTCAATTCGTTATAGCGCGCCACGTCTTTAATCTCATGACCGTTAACGCGGTACGGCACGGTATTAAGCACGCTGTTTTCCCGCACCACGCCGCGCTGCAGCGCCGTCATCACCACCATCGGCTTAACGGTCGAGCCAGGCTCGAAGATGTCGGTAATGGCGCGGTTGCGCATCATCTCTTTCGGCGTGTTGCTGAGGTTATTGGGGTTGTAGGCCGGGCTGTTGGCCATCGCCAGCACTTCGCCGGTATTGACGTCCACCAGTACGGCAGTGCCCGACTCGGCTTTGTTGAACGCTACCGCATTGTTAAGTTCGCGGTAGACCAACGCCTGCAGGCGTTCGTCGATGCTGAGCGTCAGGTTGTGGGCGGCGCGGCTGTCCACCGATGAGATATCTTCGATCACGCGGCCGTTGCGATCTTTACGCACCGTTCGTTCGCCCGGCGCACCGGTCAGCCATTTATCGAAGCTCTTCTCGATGCCTTCGATACCCTGGCCGTCAATATTGGTAAAGCCGATCAGGTGAGATGTCACCTGACCGGCCGGATAATAGCGGCGCGACTCTTCGCGCAGATGGATGCCGGGCAGCCGCAGCTTCTTGATGTAGTCGCTGATGGCGGGATTGACCTGCCGTGCCAGATAGATGAAGCGTCCTTTGGGATTGGCGTTAACGCGCGTCGCCAGCTGATCGAGAGGAATAGAGAGCGCGTCGGCAAGCGCTTTCCAGCGGCCGTCGAGGGTCACGCCACCCGCGTCGTGCAGCTCTTTCGGGTCGGCCCAGATGGCGTTGACCGGCACGCTGACCGCCAGCGGACGACCGGCGCGATCGCTGATCATGCCGCGCGCGGTAGGCACCGCCTGCACGCGCAGCGAGCGCAGATCGCCCTCTTTCACCAGCTTATCCGGGCTGATGACCTGCAGCCAGGCGACGCGGGAGAGCAGACCGAACAGCGCCAGTAAAATACAGCCGCACAGCAACGCAAAACGCCAGCTTACAAAGCTGGCTTTATCTTCCTGTTTTTTCAACTTCAGCGTTTTGCTTGCGCCGCTCATTGCGATTTAGCGTTCCTTATTTCTGTACCACAATATTTTCCTGGGATGGATCGACATGCTGTAGCTGCAGCTTCTCGGTGGCGATGCGCTCCACCCGGCTGTGATCGCCCAGCGCGTTCTCCTCAAGGATCAGGTTACGCCATTCAATGTCTAGCGCGTCGCGCTCTAACACCAGCTGTTCGCGCTGCGCGGTCAGCAGACGCGTTTTGTGCGTCGTCGTCACCACCATCACGGCCGACACCAGTACGGCGATCAGCAAAATCAGCGGGATTTTGCCGAACCGCAGCAGATCGCCGCCGATGACGCCGGGCAGGCTGTGACGTTCGTTGCCGATCATGCGTCGGTTCTCTCCGCAATGCGCAGAACCGAACTGCGCGCGCGCGGGTTGTCCGCGACTTCCGCATCGCCCGGCGTCATCTTGCCGAGCAGCTTCAGCTGACGTCCGCCCAGCGCTTTAAGCTGCGACTCGGTCATCGGCAGACCGGCCGGCACCTGCGGGCCGCGGCTCTGGTCGCGCATAAAACGCTTTACCAGGCGATCTTCCAGCGAGTGGAAGCTGATAATGGAGAGGCGTCCTTCGGGCGCCAGCGCCGTTAACGCGCCTTTCAGCGCCTTTTCAATCTCTTCCAGCTCGCTGTTGATCCAGATACGGATCGCCTGAAAGCTGCGCGTTGCCGGATGCTTGAACTTATCTTTCACCGGCGTGGCCGCCGCGATGACGTCAGCCAGCTCTTTGGTGCGCGTCATCGGCTGTTCGCGGTTACGCTCGACGATGGCGCGCGCGATGCGTTTAGCAAAACGCTCTTCGCCGTAGGTTTTCAGCACAAAGGCGATATCCGCCTCTTCCGCTTTGAGCAGCCATTCGGCAGCGGAATGCCCGCGCGTCGGGTCCATACGCATATCCAGCGGCCCGTCGCGCATAAAGGAGAAGCCGCGTTCCGCGTCGTCCAGCTGCGGCGACGAGACACCCAGATCGAGCAGGATGCCGCTGATTTTGCCGCTTAAGCCCAGCTCCTCGACATAGTCGGCCAGTGCGGAAAAGGGACCGTGCACGATCGAGAAGCGCGGATCGGCGATCTCGGCGGCGGCGGCAATAGCTTGCGGGTCGCGATCGATGGCGATAAGCCGTCCCTGCGGGCCCAGCTGCGACAGAATCAAACGTGAATGTCCGCCGCGACCAAAGGTGCCGTCGATGTAGATGCCGTCTTCCCTGATATTGAGGCCGTTAACCGCTTCGTCCAGCAGCACCGTGGTATGTTTAAAATTTTCCTGCATAGCTATAGCGACAAGTCCTGCAACCGCTCAGATAAAGGTTCCTGAGCCGACTGTTCTGCGTCAATGTCATCCTTGACTTGTTGATACCAGGTCTGTTCATCCCACAGTTCAAACTTGTTGAACTGGCCGACCAGCATCACTTCTTTCGTCAGGTGCGCGTGTTGCCGAAGGGTATTCGCCAGCAGCAAACGGCCTGCGTTGTCCATCTGACACTCACTGGCATGTCCCAGCAGCAGACGCTGTACGCGTCGTTCAACGGGGTTCATGCTGGATAAGCGAGACAGCTTTTTTTCGATGATTTCCCATTCGGGCAGGGTATAAAGCAACAGGCATGGCTGATGAAGGTCGATGGTACAAACCATCTGCCCTTGAGATTCCCCGATCAGCGTGTCGCGATAGCGCGTTGGTACGGCCAGTCGCCCTTTGCTGTCGAGATTGACTAACGTTGCTCCACGGAACATGCCAGTCTTCCCCTCAGCTCCCCATTTTCACCACTTTACCCCACTTTTTACCACGCCACGAGTTTACGGAGGCGATGAAATCGTTGTCAAGCCGAAGCGCGGCGGGAATATAACTATTTACAAGGGGTGATTTCGCTGATTGAAAAGCGGCAAACGGGGCAAAAGGTCAATTTTAAAAATTAACCTGATGAATAATGGAATAAAAAGCACGACGTTTTAGAAAATGCTTAAAAATAAGCCTGACGACCTGCGCTAATATTCTTCACTATTTCTGAGACAGGGGCTGCATTTTAGGGGAGTTCCGAAAGCGGCGCCTGCCGCTTCAGGCGGGTCAGGAGTGCGCGCCAGCCCAAAGAAATGGACATTTAACAATCACATCGCCGCTAATTTGTTAGACGAGATGTCGCAGCTTTACGCTTTTTTACCCTAAAAAATGATGAATATTAATACGCGAAAATTTAAGGGCAGCGGTATTGCTGCCCGTCAGCTATTTAACTTTGCGGCTGAGCTGACCGCGGCGAAATAAATTTCGTCGAATACGCGTTAATCCCGGTTTCGGTTTTCGTGGTTCATCAAGCGAAGCCAGAACTAACTCCAGCACGCGCTCCGCCACGTCGCGATGACGCTGCCCCACCGCCAGCACCGGACACTCTAAAAAGTCCAGTAATTCGTGGTCGCCAAATGTGGCGATCGCGAGGTCGGTCGGCAGGCGTCCGTCACGTTTTAACGTTACGTCCATAACGCCCTGCAGCAGACCGAACGAGGTGGTGAAGAGCGCTTCCGGCATATCATGATCGTCAAGGTACTTCTCAAACAGCGCCGCCGCCGCCGTGCGCTCAAAGCTGTTGCAATAGATATAGTCGATGGGGCGCGGATCCTCTTTCCAGGCGTCGCGGAAGCCCATTTCGCGCAGGAAGCTGACGGAAAGCTCAGGCAGTGCGCCGAGAAACAGCACGTTTTTCACTGGAAGCTGACGCAATTCAGCCGCCAGCGTAAAGGCGTCGTCCTGATCGGCGCCGACGACGCTGGTGAAGTGTTCACGATCCAGCGCGCGGTCCAGCGCGATAATGGGCAGCGGATCGTTGATCCAGCGCTGATAGAAAGGATGCTCAGGCGGCAAAGAGGTGGAAACGATTATCGCATCGACCTGACGCTGCAGCAGATGTTCGATGCAACGCATTTCATTGTCGGGCTGATCTTCCGAGCAGGCGATCAGCAGCTGATAGCCGCGCTGCCGCGCCTGACGTTCAAGATAGTTGGCGATGCGGGTATAGCTGGTGTTTTCCAGATCGGGGATCACCAGGCCGATCGAGCGCGTACGGCCAGCACGCAGGCCCGCCGCCACGGCGTTGGGGTGGTAGTTATGCTCACGCACCACCGCCATCACTTTCTCGACGGTTTTTTCGCTGACACGATACTGCCGCGCTTTGCCATTGATGACATAACTGGCCGTGGTGCGCGACACGCCTGCCAGGCGCGCGATTTCATCCAGTTTCACGATAACTCCATACTTCACGGCGAGCCGCGTTGCGGCAGATGTCCGCAACTAAGCTAAGGGTAACTCGTTTGTAACATCTAACAGCAGAACTTCGCGCTGAGCAACCGCTTTTCTCAGCGATCCCCGCATAGCGCATAAAATAAAAAAACCCGGCATTACGCCGGGTTAGAGACTGTCACCTTGAGCAATTACCGCATAATGCGATCGCCGCGCGACACGCCGACGATGCCGGAACGCGCCACTTCAACGATTTCCGCCACTTCGCGCACGGTATTCAGGAAGGCGTCGAGCTTATCGCTGGTGCCCGCCAGCTGAACCGTGTACAGCGTCGGCGTCACGTCGATAATCTGACCGCGGAAGATCTCCGCGCTGCGCTTCACCTCTTCGCGGCCGTAACCGGTGGCCTGAAGTTTCACCAGCATGATTTCGCGTTCGACATAGGCGCCCTGCCCCAGCTCGCTGACGCGCAGCACATCCACCAGCTTGTGCAGCTGCTTTTCGATCTGCTCCAGCACCTTTTCGTCGCCAACGGTCTGGATGGTCATACGCGACAGAGTGGGATCGTCGGTCGGCGCAACGGTCAGGCTCTCGATGTTATAGCCGCGCTGGGAAAAGAGACCCACCACGCGAGACAATGCGCCGGATTCGTTCTCCAGCAGAACCGATAAAATACGACGCATAATTATGTCCTCTCCGTTTTGCTCAGCCACATCTCATCCATCGACCCGCCGCGGATCTGCATCGGGTAGACGTGCTCGCTGCCGTCGACGGTGACGTCGACGAACACCAGCCGCCCTTTCGCCAG
This sequence comes from Pantoea sp. NGS-ED-1003, assembly GCF_000738765.1. NCBI lineage: Bacteria > Pseudomonadati > Pseudomonadota > Gammaproteobacteria > Enterobacterales > Erwiniaceae > Pantoea > Pantoea sp. NGS-ED-1003. The sequence goes on along the minus strand of NZ_JPQA01000003.1, from coordinate 378,058 downwards.
CGTATCCAGCGCCAGCTGCAGCTTCTCTTCCAGCTCGGAAGGATGCTGAATCGCGATGCCGACGTGACCGTATGCCTCAGCCAGGCGCACGAAGTCCGGCAGCGATTCCATATAAGATTGCGAATGACGGCCGGAGTAGATCATATCCTGCCACTGCTTCACCATACCGAGCACGCGGTTGTTCAGGCTCAGCACCAGCACCGGCAAATCGTACTGCAGCGCGGTGGAGAGCTCCTGAATATTCATCTGAATGCTGCCGTCGCCGGTCACGCAGATTACCGTCTCTTCCGGCAGCGCCATTTTCACGCCCAGCGCGGCCGGCAGCCCGAAGCCCATGGTGCCGAGCCCGCCGGAGTTGATCCAGCGGCGCGGTTTATCAAAGGGATAATAGAGCGCCGCGAACATCTGATGCTGGCCGACGTCCGACGTCACGTAGGCATCGCCGTTAGTCAGGCGAAAGATCGTTTCGATAACCGCCTGCGGCTTGATCTTTTCACTGTTGCGATCGAACGCCAGGCATTTACGACTGCGCCAGCCCTCGATGCTCTGCCACCAGTCGCGCAGGCTATCGAGATCCTGCTTCGTCTCACTCTGCGCCAGCAGATCGAGCATCTGCTGCAGCGTCTGCTTCGCATCGCCGACGATAGGAATATCCGCCGCCACGGTTTTCGAGATCGAGGTAGGATCGATGTCGATATGCAGCACCGTCGCGTTCGGACAATATTTAGCCAGGTTATTGGTGGTGCGATCGTCAAAGCGTACGCCGACGGCAAAGATAAGATCGGCGTTATGCATCGTCATATTGGCTTCGTAGGTGCCATGCATGCCGAGCATGCCCACCGACTGGCGATGGGTGCCGGGGAAAGCGCCCAGCCCCATCAGCGAACTGGTGACCGGAATGTTCAGATGCTCCGCAAGCTGCAACAGTTCCGCCTCGCACGCCGAGGTAATCGCGCCGCCGCCGACGTACATCACCGGCTTACGCGCGGCGAGCAGCGTATTGAGCGCGCGCTTGATCTGTCCTTTGTGGCCCTGAATCGTCGGATTATAGGAGCGCATGCTCACCGATTCCGGATAGACGTAAGGCAGCTTGTTGGCCGGATTCAGAATATCCTTCGGCAGATCGATCACCACCGGACCCGGACGCCCGCTGGCGGCCAGCCAGAACGCTTTTTTCAGCACGGTCGGGATCTCTTCGGTGCTTTTCACCAGAAAGCTGTGCTTCACCACCGGGCGGGAAATCCCCACCATGTCGCACTCCTGAAAGGCGTCGTAGCCAATCAGCGAGGACGGCACCTGTCCCGACAGGATCACCAGCGGAATCGAATCCATATAGGCGGTGGCGATACCGGTAATCGCATTGGTGGCGCCCGGTCCCGACGTCACCAGCACCACGCCGACTTCGCCGGTCGCGCGCGCCAGCCCGTCCGCCATATGCACCGCGCCCTGCTCATGACGCACCAGTACGTGATCGATTCCGCCTACGGTTTGCAGCGCATCGTAAATATCCAGCACCGCGCCGCCCGGATAACCGAACACCTGCTTTACGCCCTGATCGATTAACGACCGGACGACCATCTCGGCTCCTGACAACATCTCCATTTTCTGCCTCCAGGCTTGAGGAACTGAATCCACTGACGCTCGCTGTTCCTGCGCGCCACTGGCATCCTGCCCCACGTTCGCCAGTTAAGATCAAAACCTTATGTTTATGCGCAGACGCCGGAACGCCTTTCCGACATCCAGATACAGAGAAATCTGCTTGGTTGATTGTTTTAAGAGTTGGTCGATTACCATAACCGTAGAAAACCTGGCAGGCAAACGTCAGAGTCTGCGCTTATCGTTAAGCCGGCCGTAAAGCCTCTGCGCGATAAGTTAAGCGCGCGAGGAATTATCTAATTCCCTGGAAGTTAGGCAGAAGAAAATGCTGAAGACGAAATCATTTCCAGCGGGTTATAAGAAATAATAAAAAATTAATTCCGCCTGCATCAGCCCACAATTTTCCTGTGAAATTCATTTCTGGCGTTATTAACTCTGAAATAAAGGCGACGCACGACATTGTGCTGCCGCGCAGCGGTAAAACAGTTCTGCTTCAGCCAGTGAGGAAACCCTTAAAAAAACCATAAAATCAAAAATATAAAATAAAATCATCGCAGCGTATCGCCGCTTCTGAACGCCATTTTCCACTCATTGTCTGTTCCACTGATCTGGCGCGAAAACACAGAATTATTTCCTTAACGTCCGCCGAAAATACCCTTTTACTTATGGTTGACATCCCGTCCCGATTCCAGTACCAATATGTGCAGCACAAAATTTTACGAGGTTCGAATTCATGTTTCATTCATTCCGCCTACTCGGTCTACTACTTAACGCATTCAGTTTGCGCGGTAGACTCGTGGGCAGAATCAAACACTGATTCGAACCTGCTGAAAGTTAAAAACCCGCGCCTTGCGCGGGTTTTTTTATGCTCGTTGCACGGTGAAGTTAACGCATAAGGATGAATACGATGAGCCAGCAAGTCATTATTTTCGATACCACTCTGCGCGACGGTGAGCAGGCATTACAGGCCAGCCTGAGTGTGAAAGAAAAATTGCAGATCGCACTGGCGCTGGAGCGCATGGGCGTTGACGTGATGGAAGTCGGTTTTCCGGTCTCGTCGCCGGGCGACTTTGAATCCGTTCAGACCATCGCGCGCACCATTAAAAACAGCCGCGTCTGCGGGCTGGCGCGCTGCGTCGAGAAAGATATCGACGCCGCTTATGAAGCGCTGCGCGTGGCGGAGGCCTATCGTATCCACACCTTCATCGCCACCTCGCCGATGCATATCGCCACCAAACTGCGCAGCACCCTGCCTGAGGTAATCGAGCGTGCGGTGCATATGGTGAAACGCGCGCGCAACTATACCAGCGACGTCGAGTTCTCTTGCGAAGATGGCGGCCGCACGCCGATTGACGATCTGTGTCGCGTTGTGGAGGCGGCGATCAACGCCGGCGCCACCACCATCAACATCCCGGACACCGTGGGCTACACCCTGCCGGGCGAATACGCCAGCATCATCAGCCAGCTGATCAATCGCGTGCCCAATATCGACAAAGCGATTCTGTCGGTGCACACCCATGACGATTTAGGCATGGCGACCGGCAACGCGCTGGCTGCCGTCCAGGCGGGCGCGCGGCAGGTGGAAGGCACGCTGAACGGTCTGGGCGAGCGCGCCGGCAACTGCGCGCTGGAAGAGGTCATCATGGCGATCAAAACCCGCCAGCAGATCCTGAACGTGCATACCAACATCCAGCATCAGGAAATCTACCGCACCAGCCAGATGGTCAGCCAGATCTGCAATATGCCGATCCCGGCGAACAAAGCGGTGGTCGGCTCTAACGCCTTCGCCCACTCCTCCGGCATTCATCAGGACGGCGTGCTGAAAAACCGCGAGAACTACGAAATCCTGACGCCGGAGTCGATCGGCCTGCATAAAATCCAGCTGAACCTGACCTCGCGCTCCGGCCGCGCTGCGGTGAAACACCGCATGGAAGAGATGGGCTACAAAGAGAGCGACTACAGTCTGGACGCGCTGTATGACGCCTTCCTGAAGCTGGCCGACAAGAAAGGCCAGGTGTTCGATTACGATCTGGAAGCGCTGGCCTTTATCAACAAACAGCATGAAGAGCCGGAATATTTCCAGCTGAACGAATTCAACGTGCAGACTGGCTCCAGCGTCACGGCGACCGCCTCGGTGCAGCTGGGCTGCGGCGAAGAGACCAAAGCAGACGCCGCCACCGGCAACGGCCCGGTCGACGCAGTTTACCAGGCGATCAACCGCATTACCGGCTTCGAAGCTGAGCTGGTGAACTACAAGTTAACGGCGAAAGGCCACGGCGAGAACGCGCTGGGCCAGGTAGATATCGTGGTCAACTATAACGGCCGCAAATTCCACGGCGTGGGTCTGGCGACCGATATCGTCGAATCCTCCGCGAAGGCGATGGTGAACGCGCTGAACAATATCTGGCGCGCCAAAGAAGTCGAAAAAGAATTGCAGCGCAAATTTCAGAAGGAAACGGTGTAACTATGTCTACCTCTTCTCATATCGCAGTATTGCCCGGCGACGGTATCGGCCCGGAAGTCATGGCGCAGGCCTTGAAAGTACTGGACGCCATTCGTCACCGCTTTGATATGCGTATCACTACCAGCGAGTATGACGTCGGCGGCATCGCCATCGACCGCCACGGCGAACCGCTGCCGCCTGCCACCGTCGCCGGCTGCGAGCAGGCCGACGCCATTCTGTTCGGCTCGGTCGGCGGCCCGAAATGGGAACATCTGCCGCCCGCCTCGCAGCCAGAGCGCGGCGCGCTGCTGCCGCTGCGCAAGCATTTCAAACTGTTCAGCAACCTGCGTCCCGCCGCGCTCTATCAGGGCCTGGAGGCCTTTTGCCCGCTGCGCGCCGATATCGCCGCGAAAGGTTTCGATATTCTGTGCGTGCGCGAGCTGACCGGCGGTATCTATTTCGGCCAGCCGAAAGGGCGTGAAGGCAACGGTCCGCATGAGCGCGCCTTCGACACCGAGGTCTATCACCGTTTCGAGATTGAACGCATCGCCCGCATCGCCTTTGAGTCGGCGCGCAAGCGTCGCAATAAAGTCACCTCTATCGATAAAGCCAACGTGCTGCAGACCTCGGTGATGTGGCGCGAAATCGTTAATGAAGTGGCGCAGGATTATCCCGACGTGCAGCTGAGCCATATGTATATCGATAACGCCACTATGCAGCTGATTAAAGACCCGTCGCAGTTCGACGTGCTGCTCTGCTCCAATCTGTTCGGCGATATTCTCTCTGACGAGTGCGCGATGATCACCGGCTCGATGGGCATGCTGCCGTCAGCCAGCCTGAATGAAGAGAGTTTCGGTCTGTATGAGCCGGCGGGCGGCTCCGCGCCCGATATCGCCGGACAGAATATTGCGAACCCGGTGGCGCAGATCCTGTCGCTGTCGCTGCTGCTGCGCTACAGCCTGAATGCGGATGCCGCCGCCGACAGCATTGAGCGCGCCGTCAGCCGCGCGCTGGAAGAAGGCTACCGCACCCGAGATTTGGCCGGTGACGGCCCCGCCGTCACCACGGATGAGATGGGCAGCGTGATTGCCCGCTTTATCGCCGAGGAAAAATAAAATAATGAAAACTTTATACCAGAAGTTATTTGATGCACATGTCGTTCACGAAGCGCCTAACGAGACGCCGCTGCTCTATATCGATCGTCACCTGATTCATGAGGTGACGTCGCCGCAGGCCTTCGACGGTCTGCGCGCCCACGGCCGCAAAGTGCGTCAGCCGTCGAAGACGTTCGCCACCATGGACCATAACGTTTCGACCCAGACCAAAGACATCAACGCCTCCGGCGAAATGGCGCGCATCCAGATGCAGGAGCTGATGAAGAACTGCGCCGAGTTCGGCGTGCAGCTCTACGATCTGAACCACCCGTTCCAGGGCATCGTGCACGTCATCGGGCCGGAGCAAGGCATGACGCTGCCGGGCATGACCATCGTCTGCGGCGATTCGCACACCGCGACGCACGGCGCGTTCGGTTCGCTGGCTTTCGGCATCGGCACCTCGGAAGTCGAGCATGTTTTCGCGACCCAGACGCTGAAGCAGGGTCGCGCGAAGACCATGAAAATCGAAGTGCTGGGCGACGCCGCGCCGGGCATCACCGCGAAGGATATCGTGCTGGCGATTATCGGGAAAACCGGCAGCGCGGGCGGCACCGGCCACGTGGTGGAGTTCTGCGGTCCGGCTATCGAAGCCCTGAGCATGGAAGGTCGCATGACGCTGTGCAATATGGCGATCGAGATGGGTGCCAAGGCGGGCCTGGTCGCGCCCGACGATACCACCTTCAACTACCTGAAAGGCCGTCAGTTCGCGCCGCAGGGCGAGAAGTGGGAGCAGGCGGTAGAATACTGGCGCACCCTGAAGTCGGACGCAGGCGCGCACTACGACGCGGTGGTGACGCTGAACGCCGCCGATATCGCGCCGCAGGTGACCTGGGGCACCAACCCGGGCCAGGTGATCGCCGTGGACGAGCTGATCCCGAACCCGGCCTCGTTTACCGATCCGGTCGAGCGCGCCTCAGCCGAGAAGGCGCTCGCCTATATGAATCTGCAGCCGGGCATTCGCCTGACTGACGTCGCGATCGACAAGGTATTTATCGGCTCCTGCACCAACTCGCGCATTGAAGATCTGCGCGCCGCAGCGGCCATCGCCAAAGGGCGCAAAGTTGCGCCGGGCGTAGTGGCGATGGTGGTGCCAGGCTCCGGTCCGGTGAAAGCGCAGGCGGAAGCGGAAGGCCTGGACAAAATTTTCCTCGAAGCCGGTTTCGAATGGCGCCTGCCGGGCTGCTCGATGTGCCTGGCGATGAACAACGACCGCCTGAATCCAGGCGAGCGCTGCGCCTCGACCAGCAACCGTAACTTTGAAGGTCGCCAGGGCCGCGGCGGACGTACTCATCTGGTCAGCCCGGCGATGGCCGCCGCAGCCGCTGTTTCCGGCCACTTTGCCGATATCCGTGAACTGACAGGAGCATAATCATGGCGAATAAATTTACTCAGCATACCGGCATCGTTGCCCCGCTCGACGCGGCGAACGTCGACACCGACGCCATTATTCCCAAGCAGTTCCTGCAGAAGGTGACGCGCACCGGCTTTGGCGCCCATCTGTTTCACGACTGGCGCTTTGACGACGACGCCGGCACCGTGCCGACCGCCAGCTTTGTGCTGAACAAGCCTGAGTTTCAGGGCACCAGCATTCTGCTGGCGCGCGAGAACTTCGGCTGCGGCTCCTCGCGCGAGCATGCGCCATGGGCGCTGACCGATTTCGGTTTTCACGTGGTGATTGCGCCGAGCTTCGCCGACATTTTTTACGGCAACAGCTTTAACAACCAGCTGCTGCCGGTGCGCCTCAGCGACGAGCAGGTGGACGAGATGTTTAAGCTGGTGGCGGCGCAGCCGGGCATCCGCTTTACCGTCGATCTGGAAGCGCAGACGGTAACGGCGGGCGACAACGTCTACTCGTTCGAGATCGATAGCTTCCGCCGCCACTGCATGCTGAACGGCCTCGACAGCATCGGCCTGACGCTGCAGCACGAAGCGGCGATTACCGATTATGAACAGCGCCAGCCTGCGTTTTTGAATTAAGGCATCGCTGTTTGCAGGTCAGGAGCTAACGCGAGTGGCAGGGTCCGATCGCAAAGTCGCTAAACGCATCCCTGCTCGCTCGGCCCGCGCCATCCCTGGTGCGGGACGCTTTGCTCTTCGGACCCAGCCACCCGCGTTTTACGCTTTAGCGCTGCCTGTAAGAAAAACAGTGCCCTCTTAGACGTTCTTCACGCGCGCCGACATGGCGAACGCCGCGACGGCCAGCCCCAGCGCCAGCCAGTACACCGCAATATGCCCGAAGCGCTCGCTCAGCGTCCCCTGAATCACGCCTGCCAGAATCATCCCGGTCGAGATAGAGTTGGTGAACATGGTAGTCGCCGCGCCCGGCCGACCCGGCATCAGATCCTGAAACCACAGCATGCCGATGCCGGCAATAATGCCGATAAACACCGCGTTAAACAGCTGCAGCGCCATCAGCGCAGTCTGCGAGGCGAACATCGCCAGCCCGGCGTAAAACAGAATGCCCGCCGCCACCGCGATCAACATCAGATTGCGCTTGCCGACGCGCTTCGCGTAGTGCCCGGCCAGCAGCATTACCGGGATCTCCAGCCCGGCCGCCGTCCCCATCAGCAGACCCGCCAGCTTCTCCGGCAGACCGAGCGTGACGCTGATATAGAGCGGCATATCGATGATATACATGGTATTGCAGGTCCACATCGTTACCGAGGCGATAAACAGCAGGCGCACGTCGCGGTCGCGCCAGCCGCTCAGCGGCATGCCGCCGCTCCTCATCAGCGGCTCGGCGCGCGGCACCGACGGCAAGGTGAACTTGATCAGCAGGATACAGACCAGAAACAGCGCGGCCGCCACCAGAAAAAGCGTCACAAAGCCGAAGTTAAGCGCCAGCGCGAACGACAGCGGCGGACCGATTACCCAGGCGAGCGAAAGCTGCGCGCGCATCACCGAGCTGAACATCACCGCTTCGCGCGCCGACTGGTCGGCATACTCGCGCGCTAGCGCGAAAATCTGCGGCATCGACACGCTGGCCAGCGCCGAGAGCAGCACGCCAAGGGTAATCAGCGTCAGGTAGTGGCGGGTAAAGGCGAACAGCAGCGCGTTGCAAAACGCCATCGCGCAGCAAAAGAGGATCAGCGTACGACGATCGCCGCGGCTGTCGGAGCGCTTCGCCACCAGCATGCTGACCACGATGCCCGCGATGGCGTTGACGGTAAAAAAGAGCCCGACCCAAAGGGGACGCGCCTGCACCTCGCGCGTCAGAAACAGACTCAGCGTCGGCGCCTGCAGCGCGCCGGCGACGCCGATCATAAAAGAGGCGGCCATAAAGGCGAGAAAGACCGGATTAATACGGCGCTTCCGGGTTAACAGCGACTTCATAGCGAGATCCCTTTGCGGTGGCGAGAGCAGGAAAAACAGGAGAAAGGATTCTAGCGCAACAGAAAAAAGCCAGCAGGAAAAATCTCTGCTGGCGGTGTAATTGCACCCTACTCAGAAAAGATCCCGCCGCAGCGGCATCATGGTCGAGCGCCATTCCGTGCGGAATGCCTCCCGCTCTTCCAATAGCGCTAAGTTTGCCCGTAATATGAGGCAGAAAAAACTGAGCGCTTTTCACAGGGAGTTCCTCTTTTATGTCCTCATCACGCCTTAAGCAGCAGTTCATCCGCCTGTGGCAAAGCTGCCAGGGCGAAAGCCAGCTGGTTACGCTCAGCGAACTGGCCGAACGGCTGCACTGCTCGCGTCGCCATATGCGCAACCTGCTGAATGCGATGCAGGAGGCGGGCTGGCTCACGTGGCAGGCCGAGGCGGGACGCGGCAAGCGTTCGCAGCTCAGCTTCTGCTACACTGGCCTGGCGCTGCAGCAGCAGCGCGCCGAGGATCTGCTGGCGCAGGATCGTATCGATCAGCTGGTGCAGCTGGTCGGCGACAAGGCGGAGGTACGCCAGATGATCCGCGCCCATCTCGGCCGCAGTTTCCGCCAGGGCAAACATATTCTGCGCGTGCTCTACTATCGCCCGCTGCTTAACCTGCTGCCCGGCTCGCCGCTGCGCCGCTCCGAAACCCATCTGGCGCGGCAGATTTTCAACGGTCTGACGCGTATAAATGAGGAAAACGGGGAAGTCGAGGCGGATATCGCCCATCACTGGCAGGCGATATCGCCGCTGCACTGGCGTTTTTACCTGCGCCCGGCGATCCGCTTTCATCACGGCCGCGAGCTGGAGATGGCGGACGTCACGTCGAGCCTGGAACGCCTGCGCCCGTTGCCGCTCTTCTCCCATATTCAACGCATCGATTCGCCCGCACCCTGGACGCTGGATCTCCATCTCAGCGAACCGGACGACTGGCTGCCGTGGCTGCTCGGCAGCGTCAGCGCCATGATTCTGCCGCGCGAATGGCCGCAAATGCGCGACTTCGCGCGGCATCCCGTTGGCACCGGCCCCTATCGCGTGGTGCGCAACCAGCAGAGCCAGCTGAAGATCGAGGCGTTTGACGACTATTTCGGCTTTCGCGCGCTGATTGACGACGTCTCAATCTGGGTACTGCCGGAGATCAGCGACGAACTGGTCTACTCCGGCGTGCGTCTCCAGGGCGCCGCCGAGGATGAAAAGTCGGAAGAGAGCCGCCTTGAAGAGGGCTGCTATTTTCTCCTGTTCGATCAGCGCTCCGCCCTGGGACGCGATGCCGACGTCCGGCGCTGGCTCTGCCATTTGCTGAATCCCATCGCGCTGCTCAACTATGCCGAGGCCGGCTATCAGCGCTACTGGTATCCTGCCTACGGCCTGCTGCCGCGCTGGCACCACCGCCGCGATTTGACGCCAGCGACCAGGCCGCCCGGTCTGGAGAGCCTGACGCTGACCTGGTACAGCCAGCACGTCGAGCATGAGGGCATCGCCAATGCGCTGCGCCCACTGCTGGCGCAGCACAATGTGCGGCTAATTACCCGTGCAGTCGACTATGAAACCTGGCATCAGGGCGAGGCGGAAAGCGACGTCTGGCTCGGCAGCGTCAACTTCACTCTGCCGCTGGAGTATGCGCTGTTTGCCCAGCTCTACGAGATCCCGCTGCTGCATCACTGTCTGCCGCTCGACTGGGAACAGGACGCCGCGCGCTGGCGGCGCAAAGCGCTGCCGCTCGCCGAATGGAGCAAGCGGCTGCTCGATGCGGATGGTTTGCATCCGCTGTTTCATCACTGGCTGCTGCTGGAAGGTCAGCGCAGCATGCGCGGCGTGCGGCTCAATACGCTTGGCTGGTTCGACTTTAAATCCGCCTGGTTCGCGCCGCCGACGCTGTGATGCTTTCCCCCTGGCGCCGAAATGTCTAGAATGAGCCGTTCTCAACGGGGTGCCTGCGAAAGGCTGAGAAAAACCCGTCGAACCTGATTCGGTTAATACCGACGTAGGGATTTGAGAGGCTGCTACGCTCAGATCCTTTGCGACTCATAACAACTCTCCCCTGGAGCGCAAAGTGGTTAAACAGATTCTCCCTCTGCTGATGTTGCTGTCCGTGCCGGCGCTGGCGGCAAAACCTGCCCTGACCGTCTACACCTACGACTCCTTCTCCGCCGAATGGGGCCCCGGCCCGGCGGTGAAAAAAGCCTTTGAAGCGCAGTGCGGCTGCGAGCTGCGCTATGTGGCGCTAGAAGATGGCGTCTCGCTGCTGAACCGCGTGCGCATGGAAGGCAAGAACAGCAAGGCCGACGTGGTGCTCGGCCTCGACAATAATCTGCTGCAGGCGGCGCAGCAGACCGGCCTGTTCGCCAAAAGCGCGGTCGATCTCCATAACCTGACGCTGCCGGGCGGCTGGCAGGATCAAACCTTCGTGCCCTTTGACTACGGCTACTTCGCCTTCGTTTATGACAAAACGCGCCTTAAAAACCCGCCGACCAGCCTGAAAGAGCTGGTGGAAAGCCCGGAGAAATGGCGCGTGATCTATGAAGATCCGCGCACCAGCACGCCGGGTCTGGGCCTGCTGCTCTGGATGCAGAAAGTCTACGGCGACAGCGCGCCGCAGGCCTGGCAGAAGCTGGCGCAGAAAACCGTTACCGTGACCAAGGGCTGGAGCGAAGCCTACGGCCTGTTCCTGAAAGGCGAAGGCGATCTGGTGCTAAGCTATACCACCTCGCCCGCCTATCACCTCATCGAAGAGAAAAAAGAGAACTACGCCGCCGCGCCGTTTGCAGAAGGTCACTATTTGCAGGTTGAAGTCGCCGCGCAGCTTGCCGGCAGCAAGCAGCCGAAGCTGGCGCAGCAGTTTATGCAGTTTATGCTGACGCCCGCCTTCCAGAACGCCATCCCGACCGGCAACTGGATGTATCCGGTCATTAAAAGCGAGCTGCCAGCGGGTTTCCAGACGCTAAGCGTGCCGCAAACCGCGCTGCAGTATAGTCCGCAGCAAGTGGCGCAGCAGCGCCCAGAGTGGATTAACGCATGGCAACGCGCCGTCAGCCGCTAATCCCGCTGTGGATGGTGCCGGGCAGTGCCGCCGCGCTGCTGCTGTGCGGCGTGGCGCTGCTGGCGTTCGGCGCGCTCTGGGCCAGCGCGCCGGCAGGCGACTGGCGTGGGCTGCTGCATGATAGCTATCTGCGCCACGTGGTGCGCTTCTCGTTCACCCAGGCGCTGCTCTCCGCCCTGCTGTCGCTGCTGCCCGCGATCCCGCTGGCGCGCGCCCTCTACCGCAGGCGTTTTCCCGGCCGTCAGCTGCTGCTGCGCCTTTGCGCCATGACGCTGGTGCTGCCGGTGCTGGTGGCGGTCTTCGGCCTGCTGACGGTCTATGGCCGCGTCGGCTGGCTGGCGCAGCTCTGCCAGCTGTTCGGCATCGACTACCGCTTCTCGCCCTATGGGCTGCAGGGCATTCTGCTGGCGCACTGCTTTTTCAACCTGCCGCTGGCGACGCGCCTGATGCTGCAGACGCTGGAGAATATTCCAGGCGAACAGCGTCAGCTCGCCGCTCAGCTCGGACTGCGCGGCTGGCACTTATTCCGCCTGCTGGAGTGGCCCTGGCTGCGCCGACAGCTGCTGCCAACCGGCGCGCTGATTTTTATGCTCTGCTTCGCCAGCTTCGCGACCGTGCTCTCGCTGGGCGGCGGCCCGCAGGCCACCACCATCGAGCTGGCGATTTTTCAGGCGCTGAGCTACGACTACGATCCCGGCCGCGCCGCGCTGCTGGCGCTGATCCAGCTCGCCTTCTGCCTGACGCTGGTGCTGCTGAGCCAGCGCTTCAGCAAGGCGATTCCGGCAGGCAGCGCGCAGCTGCGCGGCTGGCGCGATCCGCACGATTCGCGGCGCGCGCGCATCGGCGACGGCCTGCTTATCGCGCTGGCGCTGCTGTTGCTGCTGCCGCCGCTGCTGGCGGTGATCGTTGACGGGCTGCGCGGCGTCTCGGGCGGCGCGCTGGCGCAGCCGGCGCTGTGGCAGGCGACGCTCACCTCGCTGCGTATCGCCCTCGGCGCGGGCGCGCTCTGCGTCACGCTTACCATGATGCTGCTGTGGAGCAGCCGCGAGCTGCGCCTGCGCCAGCGCCTGCTGCCTGCGCAGGTAGTGGAGACCAGCGGCATGCTGATCCTGGCGATGCCGGGCATCGTGCTGGCGACCGGCTTCTTTTTACTCTTCAACGCCACCACCGGCCTGCCAGACTCGCCCGACGGACTGGTGATTTTCGCCAACGCGCTGCTCGCCATTCCCTATGCGCTAAAGGTGCTGGAAAACCCGATGCGCGACAGCGCCGAGCGCTATTCGCACCTGTGCGCGTCACTGGGGATCGCTGGCTGGAACCGACTGCGGCTCATTGAGCTGCGCGCGCTGAAGCGTCCGCTGGCGCAGGCGCTCGCCTTCGCCTGCGTGCTCTCTGTCGGCGACTTCGGCGTGGTGGCGCTGTTCGGCAGCGCAGACTTCCGTACTTTGCCCTTTTACCTTTATCAGCAGACCGGCGCCTATCGCGGCGCCGACGGCGCGGTTACCGCTCTGCTGCTGTTAGCGATCTGTCTGCTGCTGTTTACCCTGATGGAAAAATTACCTGGCCGCCATGCTGACACTGACTAATCTGACCTACCTCTACCAGCATCTGCCGATGCGTTTCAGCTTCAGCGCCGAACGCGGCGAGCGGCTGGCGGTGCTCGGCCCCAGCGGCGCGGGTAAAAGTACGCTGCTCAGCCTGATCGCCGGCTTTCTACCGGTGAGCCAGGGCGCGCTGCGCATCGACGGCGCGGATCACGCCCATAGCGTGCCGTCGCAGCGTCCGGTATCGATGCTGTTTCAGGAGAACAACCTGTTTCCGCACCTCAGCGTGCAGCAAAACATGGCGCTGGGTCTGCATCCAGGACTGAAGCTGAACGCCGCGCAGCGGCGGCAGCTGGAAGAAATTGCCGATCAGGTGGGGTTAAGCGATCTGCTGACGCGTCTGCCGGGCCAGCTCTCCGGCGGCCAGCGCCAGCGCGCGGCGCTGGCGCGTTGTCTGCTGCGCGACCGACCGGTGCTGCTGCTGGACGAACCCTTCTCGGCGCTTGATCCGGCGCTGCGTAACGAGATGCTGCAGCTGGTGCGGCGCGTCTGCGAGGCGCGAGCGATTACCCTGTTGATGGTGTCGCACAGCCTGGAGGATGCGCAGCAAATTGCGCCGCGCAGCCTGGTGATCGTCGATGGCCGCGTCTACTGGGACGGCGCCACCGAGACGCTGCTGTCGGGCGACACGCGCGAGGCCGACGTGCTCGGCATCGCCCGCGCGTCAGGCAAAGAACACCTGCCATAACAGCTGGCGGAACAGCGGCATCATCGGATGGAACTGGATCGCTGCGAAGGCGGCGACCGCGATAGCGATGCCCAGCGGCGCCAGCCAGCGCAGGCGCGCAGGCGGCAGATACGCCGTCGCCCAGTCGCGGCTTTTGCCGCTGCGCCACCAGCGCCAGCCGAGCCAGCAGCCCAGCCAGACCAGCAGCGCCACCAGCAGTAACAGCCATTTAAACGCGCCGCTCTGCGCGTCCTTCGGCACGTCGATCGCCACGCCCGCCAGAATGCCCGGCAGCAGATAGAGCGGCGGCCACAGCACGCAGCCAATCAGGTTCGGCGGCAGAAACTTGCGCACCGGCAGCTCGAGCATGCCGGCCGCCAGCGGAATCAGCGGACGCGTCGGCCCGACAAACCGTCCGACCAGAATGGTGAACATGCTGTGCTGATGCAGCGCGTGCTCGGTTTTATCCAGCAGCCCTTTGTATTTCTGCAAATATTTCCAGCGGTGCAGCGGCCCCTGAAACTTCCAGCCGATGCCGTATGAGATCCAGTCGCCCAGCAGACAGCCTACAAAGCCCGCCGCCCAGGCGGGATAAAGCCCAATCTGTCCGCTGCCGACCAGCGCGCCCAGGCTGGCCATCATCACGGTGCCCGGCAGCAGCAGGCCAACAAAGGCCAGCGATTCAAGAAAGGTCACCAGCGCAACGGCGATCAGCGCGTACTCCAGCGACTGCGTAAACAGATGTTGAATCCAGGCTTCCATAACCTTCCTTACTCACACTTTGGATGCTGGATTGTCCAGAGGCGGCACGACAGCGTCAAGGTAAGAATTGTAGGGCGACGTTGACAAAAGCGCGCCGCGCGCACTGGATAAATAACCATGTTATACTCTGGCTGTTTTTTCGTCTGGAGCCGATGTGAATACGCCCCGCGCAGGATTCTTGCTTACCCGCCACTGGCGCGACAGCGCCCAAGGCACCGAAATCGTTTTCTGGCTGGCGACGGACAGCGGCCCGCAGCGTCTGGCGCTGCCGGCGCAGGAGTCGGTCGCCTTTATTCCGTGCGACTATCAGCCGCAGGTAGAAGCGCTGCTGCGCGACGAGCGTCAGGTGCGGCTGCAGCCGCTGGCGCTGAAGGATTTTCGCCGCCGCCCGGTCTTCGGTCTTTACTGTCGTCAGTATCGCCAGCTGCAGCGGCTGGAAAAGCTGCTGCGCGAACAGGGCATTCCGGTGTTTGAAGCGGATATCCGCCCGCCGGAGCGCTTCCTGATGGAGCGCTTTATCACCGCGCCGGTATGGTTCAGCGGCGAGCCGCAGGGCGACGCGCTGGTCAACGCCCGCCTGAAGCCCCATCCCGACTATCGCCCGCCGCTGAAGTGGGTGTCACTGGATATCGAAACCACCCAGCATGGCGAGCTCTACTGCATCGGCCTGGAAGGCTGCGGCCAGCGGCAGGTCTTTATGCTGGGGCCGCCCAACGGCGACGCCAGCGCGCTCGACTTCGATCTGATCTATTTCGATACCCGTCCGCAGCTGCTGGAGGCGCTCAACGCCTGGTTCGCCGAGCACGACCCTGACGTGCTGATCGGCTGGAACGTAGTGCAATTCGACCTGCGCGTGCTGCAAAAACATGCCGACCGCTACGCCATTCCGCTACGCCTCGGGCGTGAGAGTACGCCGCTGGAGTGGCGCGAGCACGGCTTCAAGCCCGGCGTCTTTTCCGCCAGCGCGGCCGGCCGCCTGATTATCGACGGCATCGAAGCGCTGAAATCCGCCTTCTGGACCTTTCCCTCCTTTAGCCTGGAGGCGGTGTCGCAAACCCTGCTGGGCGAAGGCAAAGCGATCGATAACCCCTGGCACCGCATGGAGGAGATCAACTGGCGCTTCGCCAACGATAAGCCGGCGCTGGCGCGCTACAACCTCAAAGACTGCGAGCTGGTGACGCGTATTTTCCATAAAACCGCGATCATGCCGTTTCTGCTGGAGCGCGCCTCGGTCAACGGCCTGGCGGCGGATCGCCACGGCGGATCGGTGGCCGCCTTCAGCCATCTTTATATTCCGCGCATGCATCGCGCAGGCTTCGTCGCGCCCAACCTCGGCGAGGTCGCGCCGGAAGCGAGCCCCGGCGGCTACGTGATGGATTCCCGTCCCGGTCTCTACGATTCGGTGCTGGTGCTCGATTACAAAAGCCTTTATCCGTCGATTATCCGCACCTTCCTGATCGATCCGGTCGGACTGGTCGAAGGTCTGGCCCACCCCGACGACGCCGATTCGGTGCCCGGCTTCCGCGAAGCGCGCTTTTCGCGCCATACCCACTGCCTGCCCGCCATGGTCGAGCAGATCTGGCAGGGGCGCGAGGCGGCGAAAAAACAGGGCAATCAGCCGCTGTCGCAGGCGTTGAAAATCATTATGAACGCCTTTTACGGCGTGCTCGGCACCAGCGCCTGCCGCTTCTTCGATCCGCGCCTCGCCTCGTCGATTACGCTGCGCGGCCACGCCATTATGCAGCAGACGCGCGAGCAGATAGAGGCGCAGGGCTTTGATGTCATTTATGGCGATACCGATTCGACCTTCGTCTGGCTGAAGTCGCCGCACAGCGAAGCGGAAGCGGCCGCCATCGGCCGCAGGCTGGCGGAGCAGATCAACGCATGGTGGCGCGAACATCTGCAGCAGCAGTACGGTCTCGACAGCGCGCTGGAGCTGGAGTATGAAAACCACTTCAGCCGCTTTCTGATGCCGACCATTCGCGGCGCCGAACAGGGCAGCAAAAAGCGTTACGCCGGGCTGATCCGCGACGGCGCAAACGAGCGGCTGGTGTTCAAAGGGCTGGAATCGGTGCGCACCGACTGGACGCCGCTGGCGCAGCAGTTTCAGCAGGCGCTCTACGGTCATATTTTTCGCGGCGAGCCCTGGCAGGATTACGTGCGCGACACCGTGGCGCGGCTGCTGGCGGGCGAGCTGGACGACCTGCTGGTCTATAAAAAACGGCTGCGCCGCCCGCTGGCCGACTATGAGCGCAACGTGCCGCCGCACGTGCGCGCCGCGCGGCTGGCGGATGAGCAGAACCGCAAGCTGAACCGCCCGCTGCAGTATCAAAACGGCGGCTCGATCCGCTACGTGATGGCCACCGCAGGCCCTGAACCGCTGGAGGCACGCGTCACGCCGCTGGATTACGATCATTACGTCAGCAAGCAGCTGCAGCCGGTGGCCGACGGCATTTTGCCTTTCGTCGACGGCGACTTTGCTACACTGATTACTGGGCAGCTGGGGCTTTTTTGACAGGTGACGAACGGCCTGCCTTCCAGTACCATAGCGCCCTTCCTGCATCTCACCGCTCTTAAAACCTGACCAGACCTCCCTTTGTCTGGGGAAAAGGTATTGCCTGTGGCGGGGAAACTTCACCAAAAACACCTTAAAAATTCGAGCTAGAAAAATATGGTTTTTACATTAGGTCAGCGCTGGATTAGTGATACGGAAAGTGAACTGGGGCTCGGAACGGTCGTGGCGGCGGACGCCCGCATGGTTACGCTGCTGTTTCCGGCGACGGGCGAAAACCGCCTGTATGCCCGTAACGACTCTCCGGTGACTCGCGTTATCTTTAATCCGGGCGATACGGTGACCAGCCACGAAGGCTGGCAGATGCGCGTCGATGAAGTACGCAACGAAAATGACCTGATGACCTATATCGGCACGCGTCTCGATACGGACGAAAGCGAGGTGGTGCTGCGTGAAGTGATGCTCGACAGCAAGCTGGTATTCAGCAAACCGCAGGATCGCCTGTTCGCTGGCCAGCTCGATCGTATGGATCGCTTCGCCCTGCGCTATCGCGCCCGCAAATATCAGAGCGCGCAGTATCGTCTGCCGGTAAGCGGTCTGCGCGGCATGCGCACCAACCTGATCCCACACCAGCTGCATATCGCCCACGACGTGGGCCGCCGCCATGCGCCGCGCGTGCTGCTGGCGGACGAAGTGGGCCTCGGCAAAACCATTGAAGCCGGCATGATCATCCAGCAGCAGCTGCTGGCCGGGCGCGCCGAGCGCGTGCTGATCATCGTGCCGGAAACCCTGCAGCACCAGTGGCTGGTCGAGATGCTGCGCCGCTTCAACCTCCACTTCTCGCTGTTCGACGACGACCGCTACGCTGAAGCACAGCACGACAGCGACAACGCCTTCGAGACAGAACAGCTGATTATCTGCTCGCTCGATTTCGTGCGCCGCAACAAGCAGCGCCTTGAGTTGCTGGCAGAGGCGGAGTGGGATCTGATGGTGGTCGACGAAGCGCACCACCTCGCCTGGAGCGAAGGCGAGCCGAGCCGCGAATATGCGGTTATCGAACGGCTGGCGGAGCAGATCCCCGGCGTGCTGCTGCTGACCGCGACGCCGGAACAGCTGGGCATGGAGAGTCACTTCGCCCGTCTGCGTCTGCTCGATCCTAATCGCTTCCACGATTTCGCGCAGTTTGTCGAAGAGCAGCAGCACTTCCGTCCGGTCGCCGACGCGGTCTCCTCGCTGCTGGCCGACAAAGCGATCTCGCAGGAAGAGATGAACATCATCAACGATCTGGTGGGCGAGCAGGATATCGAGCCGCTGCTACAGGTCGCTAACAGCGAACGCGACGGCAAACTCGACGCGCGCAAAGAGCTGATCGCCATGCTGATGGATCGCCACGGCACCAGCCGCGTGCTGTTCCGCAACACGCGTAACGGCGTGAAGGGCTTTCCGAAACGCGAACTGCATCAGATCCGCCTGCCGCTGCCGGCGCAGTATCAGACCGCCATTAAGGTCTCCGGCATTATGGGCGCGCGTAAAAGCGCGGAAGAGCGTGCGCGCGACCTGCTCTATCCCGAGCAAATTTATCAGGAGTTCGAAGGCGACAGCGGCACCTGGTGGAACTTCGATCCGCGCGTCGAATGGCTGCTTGGCTACCTGACCAGCAACCGCAAAGAGAAAGTGCTGGTGATCTGCGCCAAGGCGGCCACCGCGCTACAGCTGGAGCAGGTGCTGCGCGAGCGCGAAGGCATCCGCGCGGCGGTGTTCCACGAGGGGCTGTCGATTATCGAACGCGACCGCGCCGCCGCCTGGTTCGCCTCGGAAGAGAACGGCGCGCAGGTGCTGCTCTGCTCCGAAATCGGTTCCGAAGGGCGCAACTTCCAGTTCGCCAGCCGTCTGGTGATGTTCGACCTGCCGTTTAACCCGGATCTGCTGGAGCAGCGTATCGGCCGTCTCGATCGCATCGGCCAGGCGCACGATATTCAGATCATGGTGCCCTGGCTGGAGAAAACCGCTCAGGCGGTGCTGCTGCGCTGGTATCACGAAGGGCTCGACGCCTTCGAGCACACCTGCCCGACCGGCCGCACCATTTACGACAGCGTGCATCAGCCGCTGATCGATTTCCTCGCCGCGCCGGAAAACAGCGAAGGCCTGGATGAATTTATCGCCGAGTGCCGCAAGCAGCACGAGTCGCTGAAGTCGCAGCTGGAACACGGTCGCGATCGCCTGCTGGAGCTCAACTCCAACGGCGGCGAGTCGGCGCAGGCGCTGGCGGCGGAGATCGCCGCGCAGGACAACGACACCGAACTGGTGAACTTTGCGCTGAACCTGTTCGATATCGTCGGCATCAACCAGGAGGATCGCAGCGATAATCTGATCGTGCTGACGCCGTCCGATCATATGCTGGTGCCCGATTTCCCGGGCCTGCCAGAAGATGGCTGCACCATCACCTTTAATCGCGATCAGGCGCTGTCGCGCGAAGATACCCAGTTCATCACCTGGGAGCATCCGCTAATCCGCAACGGCCTGGATCTTATCCTTTCCGGCGACACCGGCAGCTGCGCGCTGTCGCTGTTGAAAAACAAGGCGCTGCCGGTCGGCACGCTGCTGGTGGAGATGATCTACGTGGTCGAGGCGCAGGCGCCTAAGCATCTGCAGCTGACGCGCTTTCTGCCGCCGACGCCGATCCGTATGCTGCTGGATCGCAACGGTACCAACCTGGCGGGCAAGGTGGAGTTTGAAAGCTTCAACCGCCAGCTTAACGCGGTGAATCGCCATACCGGCAGCAAGCTGGTCAACGCGGTACAGCAGGATGTGCACGCGATTCTGGTGCAGGCGGAAGAGAAAGTGGTGCCGGAAGCGCAGGCGCTGATCGCCGCGGCGCGCGCCGAAGCGGACGAAAAGCTGGGCGCGGAGCTGTCGCGTCTTGAGGCGCTGAAAGCGGTCAACCCGAACATCCGCGAAGATGAGATCGAGGCGCTGGAGAGCAATCGCCAGCAGGTGCTGGAAAGCCTGAGTCAGGCCAACTGGCGTCTCGACGCACTGCGCCTGATCGTGGTGACGCACCAGTAATCTCTTACAGACGGCTAAAATGCTTGCAAGCAGGTGAGAGGGACCGAAGAGCAAAGCGTCCCGCGCAAGGGACAAAAACGCCGGGAGCGTTTTTGAACAACGCGGCGCGCTGGCCCGGTAACGGGCGCACCTCAGGGATGAGGTGCGTAATTGCGCGGGCCGAGCTGGCAGGGATGCCGCCTTTTGCGTCTTTGCGATCGGGCCCTCTCACCTGCGTTGGCACCGAGTGAATAAACGCTGGGGTCATCCGGCTCCTTTTCTTTGATCAATAAGCAGAATACATCATGGAACCCTACAATCCGCCGCGCGAGCCCTGGCTGCACATTCTCTATCAGGATGCGCACATTATGGTGGTCAATAAGCCGAGCGGGCTGCTCTCCGTTCCTGGCCGTCTGGAAGAGCACAAAGACAGCGTAATGACGCGCATTCAGCGCGACTATCCGCAGGCGGAATCGGTACATCGCCTCGATATGGCCACCAGCGGCGTGCTGGCGGTCGCCTTAACCAAGGCGGCGGAGCGCGAGCTGAAGCGCCAGTTTCGCGAGCGCGAGCCGTCAAAAAGCTACGTGGCGCGTGTCTGGGGCCATCCAGCAGCGGAAAAAGGGGTCATCGATCTGCCGCTGATCTGCGACTGGCCGAACCGGCCGAAACAGAAAGTCTGCTTTGAAACCGGCAAAGCGGCGCAGACCGAGTATGAAGTGCTGGCCTATCTGGACGACAACAGCGCGCGCGTGGCGCTGAAGCCGATTACCGGCCGCTCGCACCAGCTGCGCGTGCACATGCTGGCGCTGGGCCATCCCATCCTGGGCGACGGCTTCTACGCCCATCCCGACGCGAAAGCCCGCGCACCGCGCCTGCTGCTGCATGCCGAATCGCTGACCATCACGCATCCGGCATTCGGCAACAGCATGACCTTCCGCCAGCCCGCCGATTTTTAAGCGGGCCAGCGCGCTACTTAAAGCCTTTCTCGCGGCGAATCAGATCGTAAGCCGCCTGAATCTCCTGCGCCTTCTGCTTCGCCATCTCCATCATCTCCGGCGGCAAGCCTTTCGCCACCAGCTTATCGGGATGATGCTCGCTCATCAGCTTGCGATAGGCGCGCTTAATGGTGGTGGCGTCGTCGCTGCTTTTCACCCCCAGCACGCTGCAGGCGTCCTCCAGCGTCGGCCCGCGCTGCGCCTGCTGATAGCCGCCTTGCCCGCCGCCGAACTGCTGGCCGCCCTCCATCATGCGCAGGAACTGATCGAACTGAATGCGCGAGATGCCGAGCTCTTCGGCGATCACATAAAGCACCTGACGCTCGTTCGGATGCAGCGAGCCGTCGGCGAAGGCGGCCTGAATCTGAATTTCCAGAAACATCCGAATCAGATCGAAGCGGCCGAAACAGGCGCTGCGCAGTTCGCGCAGTTTGCTGCGTAGCGGGTAGTCGCCCTGCTTGCCTTCACGGAAGGCGCGCTGCGCGGCGGTGCGCGCATCGCCGTGCAGCTGCATGCGATCCATTAATAAAGAAGCGATTTGAATATCGGCTTCGGTAACGCGCCCTTTCGATTTGGTAAGGTGGCCCATTACCTGAAAAGTGGTCTGAAAAAACAGCGTCTGGCGGGTTTGGTTATTCGCGAACCAGGCCTGACCTTTTGCGCCGCGAACCTTATCGATCAGATGGCCAATCGCCAGGCCGAACACAATGCCCCAAAAACCGGCGCCGGAAAGCAGCCCCAGCACCAGCCCAATAACTTTTCCCCAGTAGCGCATAAACTCCTCAATTCGCCATGCTTGCGGCTGAAAATTGCATTATCATACCTGTCATTTATCCCAGCGCCTAACGGCAACGCGGACAGACACGGATTAACACTGGCACAACGCCGGGCAGTACGTTAGTCTCTGAGCCGATTGTCGGCATGATGCCAGTTTTCATGGAATTCTCGATACCGCGTATGAATAAACGACTACCTACCCTGCTGGCCACCATGATTGGCGCAGCGATATCCAGTCAGTCTGCTCTGGCCGACGATCTTATGTCGCAGTGTATGCTGGGCGTGCCGAGCTATAACCGCCCGCTGGTCACTGGCCAGACGAACCAGCTGCCGGTCACGATTCATTCCGACGCGGCGAAGGGAAACTATCCGGACGACGCGGTATTCACCGGCAACGTGGATGTACAGCAGGGCAACAGCCGCCTGCAGTCGGATGAGATGCAGCTGCACCAGCGCCAGCAGGAAGGACAAACCACGCCGGTTCGCACCGTCGACGCGCTGGGTAATGTGCGCTATGACGACAATCAGGTCATCCTGAAAGGTCCGAAAGCCTGGTCTAATCTGAATACCAAAGACACCAACGTCTGGAACGGCAACTACCAGATGGTGGGTCGTCAGGGACGCGGCGACGCCGATCTGATGAAGCAGCGCGCCGATAACCGCTACACCATTCTGGAAAACGGCACCTTCACCTCCTGTCTGCCCGGCTACAACAGCTGGAGCGTCGTGGGTTCCCAGGTGATCCAGGATCGCGAAGAAGAGGTGGCAGAGATCTGGAACGCCCGCTTTAAGCTGGGCGCGGTGCCGATCTTCTATAGTCCTTATCTGCAGCTGCCGATCGGCGATCGCCGCCGCTCCGGCTTCCTGATCCCGAACGCGAAATATGGCAGCAGCAAAGGATTCGAGTTTGTCCTGCCCTACTACTGGAACATCGCGCCGCAGGCGGACGCCACCATTACGCCGCACTACATGTCGAAGCGCGGCATGCAGCTGGAAAACGAATTCCGCTACCTGACGCAGTTCGGCGCCGGTCTGATGGAGTTCGACTACCTGCCGTCGGATGACCAGTACGATAAAGATAAAGCGGCGCGTAATATCGCGGAAGACAAGAGCAACGATCGCTGGCTCTTCTACTGGCGCCACGCCGGGGTCTACGACCAGCACTGGCGCTTCAACTCCGACTACACCAAAGTCAGCGATCCTTACTACTTTAACGATCTCGACTCGAAATATTACAACTCCACCGACGGCTATGCGACGCAGAAGTTTAGCTTCGGCTACGCCGACACCAACTGGGACGCCACGCTCTCCAGCCGCGACTTCCAGGTCTTCGGCGATACCAGCAACAGCAACGTCTATCGCGCGCAGCCGCAGCTCGATCTGAACTTCTACCAGAACGACATCGGTCCGTTCGACGGTCGCATTTACGCGCAGGCGGTGAAGTTCACCAACGTCAACAATAACTATCCAGAAGCGACTCGCCTGCACGTCGAGCCGACGCTGAACCTGCCGCTCTCCAACGGCTGGGCGAGTCTGGATACCGAGGCGAAGTTCCTTGCGACGCACTACCAGCAGGATTCGCTCGATTACTACAATGCTAATCTGGCAGATGCAGCCAACAGCCAGAGCGGCCAGCTGAAAAGCACGGTGAACCGCACCATGCCGCAGTTCAAGGTCGACGGCCGTCTGGTATTCGACCGCGATATGGACTGGGCGCAAGGCTATACCCAGACGCTCGAGCCGCGCGTGCAGTATCTCTATATTCCATACCGCAACCAGAGCGATATCTATCCGTACGACTCGACGCTGCTGCAGACCGACTATACCGGCCTGTTCCGCGACCGCACCTATAGCGGCCTGGATCGCATCGCCTCCGCCAACGAGGTATCGACCGGCGTCACCACGCGTATTTATGATCAGGATCTGGTTGAACGTTTTAACGTTTCCGTGGGTCAAATCTACTCGTTTACCCCTGCGCGTACCGGCGTAAACCAGACCAACAAAGAGGATGACACCGGCAGCCTGATTTGGGCCGGCGACACCTACTGGAAAGTCAGCGATCGCTGGGGCGTGCGCGGCGGGTTGCAGTATGACACCCGTCTCGACAACGTCGCGCAGGGCAATACCGTGCTGGAGTATCGTCGCGACGCCGACCGCGTTCTGCAGCTGAGCTATCGCTACAGCAGCCCGGAATATGTGGCCAGCGCGCTGAACAACTCCGACCTGGTGAACAACCCGATCTACAAAAAGGGTATTTCACAGGTAGGCGGCACCGCCAGCTGGCCGATTGCGGACGCCTGGTCAGTGGTGGGCGCGTACTACTACGATACGCGCAACCAGAAACCGGCTTCGCAGCTGGTTGGCCTGCAGTACAGCTCCTGCTGCTACGCGATCCGCGTCGGTTACGAACGCAAGATCAACGGTTGGGAAAACAACGACAGTAAGTATGACAACCAAATCTCATTCAACATTGAGCTGCGTGGTTTGAGCTCCGGTTATGGCTTAGGCACCGATCAGATGCTGCGTCAGGGCATTATCCCTTACCAGCGCGCTTTCTGATGTTGCGATGTTTGACTGGTAATTCCCGCACTGCGGAAACAACTATGGAAAAAGTATGAAGAACTGGAGAATGCTGATTCTGGGTGTGGCGGTAGCCGCCAACACCGCGTTCGCAGCACCACAAGTGGTTGATAAAGTCGCTGCCGTTGTCAATAACGGCGTCGTTCTGGAGAGTGACGTAGACAATATGCTGCGCACCGTAAAGGCGCAGGCGCAGCAGGCCGGACAGCAGCTGCCGGACGACAAGACGTTGCGTCACCAGATCCTAGAACGCCAGATCATGGACAACATTATCCTGCAGATGGGCGAAAAAGCGGGGCTGCAGATTAGCGATCAGCAACTCGACCAGGCGATCGGCAATATCGCCGCGCAGAACCATATGAGCCTCGATCAGCTGCGCAGCCGCCTGGCATACGACGGCGTTAACTATAGCGACTATCGCGGCCAGATCCGCAAAGAGATGCTGATCGCCGAAGTACGCAACAATGAAGTGCGTCGTCGCGTCACCATCCTGCCGCAGGAAGTCGATACGCTGGCCACTCAGGTCGGCGCGCAAAATGCTCAGGGCACCGAGCTGAACGTCAGCCAGATCCTGCTGCCGCTGCCGGAAAACCCGACGCAGCAGCAGGTCGACGATCAGGAAGCGCTGGCTAAGCAGCTGGTAGGCGAACTGAAAGGCGGCGCGGATTTCGGCAAGCTGGCCGTGACCTACTCCGCCGATCCGCAGGCGCTGAAAGGCGGCAATATGGGCTGGGGCAAAATTGAAGAGCTGCCGACCCTGTTTGCGCAGGCGCTCTCTTCTGCCAAAAAAGGCGATATCGTCGGCCCAATCCGTTCCGGCGTCGGCTTCCATATCCTGAAGGTCAACGATCTGCGCGGCGAGAGCAAAAACATCTCCGTCACCGAAGTGCACGCGCGCCATATCCTGATCAAACCGTCGCCGATCCTGACCGACGAGCAGGCGCGCGCGAAGCTGGAACAGATCGCCGCCGATATTCGCAGCGGTAAAACCAGTTTCGCGGCGGCAGCTAAACAGTTCTCTGACGATCCGGGCTCCGCTAATCAGGGCGGCGATCTGGGCTGGTCCTCGCCGGAAGCCTACGATCCGGCGTTCCGCGATGCCCTGCTGCAGCTGCAGAAAGGCCAGACCAGCCAGCCGGTTCACTCCTCTTTCGGCTGGCACCTGATTCAGCTGCTTGATACCCGTCAGGTCGATAAGACCGACGCGGCGCAGAAAGAGCGCGCCTATCGCCTGCTGTTCAACCGCAAGTTTGCCGAAGAAGCGCAGACATGGATGCAGGAACAGCGCGCCAGCGCCTACGTGAAAATCCTGGACGGCAATGCCCAGTAATTATCGCGTCGTCATCACGCCCGGCGAACCCGCCGGGATTGGTCCCGATCTCGCCATTCAGCTGGCTCAGCAAAACTGGCCGGTTGAACTGGTGGTCTGCGCGTCTCCGCAGCTGCTGTATGCGCGTGCCGCTCAGCTCGGCTTGCCGCTGACGCTGCGCGACTATCAGCCCGGCCTCGCGGCGCAGCCGCAGCAGGCCGGCTCGCTGACTAT
The DNA here is from genome assembly GCF_000738765.1 of Pantoea sp. NGS-ED-1003. Lineage (NCBI taxonomy): Bacteria > Pseudomonadati > Pseudomonadota > Gammaproteobacteria > Enterobacterales > Erwiniaceae > Pantoea > Pantoea sp. NGS-ED-1003. The sequence continues at coordinate 351,972 of NZ_JPQA01000003.1, read as the reverse complement.
TCTGCCGATAGAGACCGCACAGCCGGTCACGCCGGGCGAACTCCAGCCGGCCAACAGCGCCTATGTGCTGGCGACCCTGGCGCGCGCCTGCGACGGCTGCCTCAACGGCGAATTCGCCGCGCTGATCACCGGTCCGGTGCATAAAGGCGTGATTAACGATGCCGGCATTCCTTTTACCGGCCATACCGAATTCTTCGCCGATCGCGCCGGCGGTCATCGCGTCGTGATGATGCTGGCGACCGAAGAGCTGCGCGTCGCGCTGGCGACAACGCATCTGCCGCTGAAAGATGTTTCTGCGGCCATTACCCACGCCAGCCTGCGCGAAGTGATTACCATCCTGCATCGCGATCTGCAGCAGAAATTCGCCATCCCACAGCCGCATATCTTTGTCTGCGGGCTTAATCCCCACGCGGGCGAAAGCGGCCACATGGGGCGCGAAGAGATCGATACGATTATTCCGGCGCTCGACTCGCTGCGCGAACAGGGCATTCAGCTTACCGGGCCGCTGCCGGCCGATACCCTTTTTCAGCCGAAATATCTGCAGCACGCCGATGCGGTACTGGCGATGTATCACGATCAGGGTTTGCCGGTGCTAAAATTTCAGGGGTTTGGCCGCGCGGTGAATATCACCCTCGGCCTGCCCTTTATCCGTACCTCCGTCGACCACGGCACCGCGCTGGAGCTAGCCGGTCTGGGCCAGGCGGAGCCGGGCAGCTTTATTACGGCGCTTAACCTCGCCATCACTATGATCAAGAGCAGTAATGAATAATCGCGTCCATCAGGGGCACTACGCCCGTAAACGTTTCGGGCAGAACTTCCTGAACGATCAGTACATTATCGATAGCATTGTCTCCGCCATTCATCCGCAGCGCAGCGAAGCGCTGGTGGAGATCGGCCCAGGCCTCGGCGCGCTGACCGAACCGGTCGGCGAGCGTCTCGACGCCTTAACGGTAGTCGAGCTGGACCGCGATCTGGCTGCGCGTCTGCAGACCCATCCGTTCCTCGGTCCGAAGCTGACGATCTATCAGCAGGATGCGATGACCTTCGATTTCGCCGCGCTGGCGAAAGAGAAAGGCCAGCCGCTGCGCGTCTTCGGCAACCTGCCTTACAATATTTCGACCCCGCTGATGTTTCACCTTTTCAGCTATACTGGTTCGATTAAAGATATGCACTTCATGCTGCAGAAAGAGGTGGTTAACCGCCTCGTCGCCGGGCCAGGCAGCAAAGCCTACGGCCGCCTCAGCGTGATGGCGCAATATTATTGTCAGGTTATCCCGGTGCTTGAAGTACCGCCGCACTCTTTTACGCCGCCGCCTAAGGTGGATTCGGCAGTGGTGCGCCTGGTGCCGTTTACGGAGCCGCCGCATCCGGTCAGCGATATTCGCGTACTGAGCCGCATCACCACCGAAGCCTTCGGCAAGCGCCGCAAAACCCTGCGCAACAGCCTCGGCTATTTGTTCGCCGCCGGCGCGCTGGATGAGCTGGGCATCGATGCAGGACTACGCGCGGAAAACGTGTCGGTGGCGCAATACTGTCAGTTAGCCAACTGGCTGGCGACCCACAACGTTGAACCGCTGGAGTAACGCATGAGTGAATCGGCCCGGATGTCTGTTCAGGTACAAAGTCTCTATATCGCTTCTCAATCCTCGCCGGAAGAGGAGCGCTTCGTCTTTGCCTATACCATTACCATCCGCAATCTGGGTCGAAACGCCGTGCAGCTGCTGGGCCGCTACTGGCTTATCACTAACGGCAACGGGCGCGAAACCGAAGTTCAGGGCGAAGGCGTGGTCGGCGAGCAGCCCGTGATTGCACCCGGCAGCGAATTTCAGTACACCAGCGGCGCGGTTATCGAAACGCCGATGGGCACCATGCAGGGACACTATGTGATGCAGGATGAAGAGGGGGAAACCTTTCACATCGACATCCCAGTGTTCCGCCTCGCCGTAGAAACCCATATACACTGATCTTTTCACCCTTCGCCCGGCTTTGCCGGGCGCGGTTTTTTATTGCGGATAATTCTCTATGAGCACATATCTGATTGGCGACGTTCACGGTTGTTACGATGAGCTGCGCGCTCTGCTGGAGCAGGTCGACTTTTCGCCTGAGCAGGACAGGCTGTGGCTGACCGGCGATCTGGTCGCGCGCGGCCCGGGTTCGCTTGAGGTGCTGCGCTACGTAAAATCGCTCGGCGAGAGCGTCCGTATGGTGCTGGGCAATCACGATTTGCATCTGCTGGCGGTGTTCGCCGGCATCAGCCGCAACAAACCCAAGGATCGCCTGACGCCGCTGCTCGAAGCGGAGGACGCCGACGAGCTGCTTAACTGGCTGCGCCGTCAGCCGCTGTTGCAGGTCGATGAAGAGAAGAAGCTGGTAATGGCGCATGCCGGCGTGACGCCGCAGTGGGATTTAGAGACTGCGCAGGCCTGCGCGCGCGAGCTGGAGGCGGTGCTTTCCAGCGACAGCTATCCACTGTTTCTGGACGCTATGTACGGCGATATGCCGAATAACTGGACGCCGGAGCTGAGCGGCCTGGCGCGCCTGCGCTTTTCCGCCAACGCCCTGACGCGCATGCGCTTCTGCTTCCCCAACGGCCAGCTCGATATGATCTGCAAAGAGGCGCCGGACTCCGCGCCGCCGCCGCTCAGGCCCTGGTTCACCATCCCCGGCAAGCTGCCTGACGACTACACGCAGGTTTTCGGCCACTGGGCCTCGCTGGAGGGCAAAGGCACGCCGCCCGGCGTGATCGGCCTGGATACCGGCTGCTGCTGGGGCGGCGTGCTGACGCTGCTGCACTGGGAAAGCCAGCGCTACTATACGCAGCCTTCCAGCCGTCAGTCGTCGACAACCGACAGCGTCCCGCCGCAGCAGTCCGCCTGAGAGAGGCGCAAAAGAAAACGCCTTGTCGGAAGACAAGGCGTTTTGCTGATTAACGCTTAGCGGCGATCGAGGATTTCGAAGCAGTAGCTGTGGGAGTTCTGCTCGTCGGCGTCATGAAACTCGCTAAAGGTTGATTGCCATTCGTCCGGTTCGTAATCCGGGAACTGCGTGTCCCCTTCTACCTCGGCGTCGATATGGGTGAGATAGAGACGATCGGCGCGCTTCAGCATCTGCTCGTAGATCCGCCCGCCGCCAATCACCATTATCTCCGGCACGTCGCCAGCCGCTTTAATCGCCTCGTCCAGCGAGGTCACCCAAGTCACCCCTTCCGTCGCGCCCGGCTGGCTGCTGACCACGATATTAAGGCGTCCCGGCAGCGGACGACCGATGGATTCAAAGGTCAGACGACCCATAATCACCGGCTTATTCAGGGTGTTACGTTTAAACCACGCCAAATCTGCAGGCAGATTCCACGGCATGGCACCTTCCATACCAATGACGCGATCTGCTGCTAATGCCGCGATCAGACTAATCATGTTAAGAGACTCACAGATAAAAAATTCGCGCCATCATACGTAAAGGCGAAACTTTCGTCGATAGCGGGAAGAGTGTAATTACGTAAAGGGCTTTTGCCACCGCATTTTTCTTACTCAGCAGAGTTTTACACCGCTTTTTTCCTGTGCGGCGCCCTAAGCCGCCAGATAAAATAGGTTACCTGGCACAAGGGCGGGAATAGCGCGTTTCACCTTGACCTGACGGGAACGGCTGCTCTGATTTGATTAAAAAAGGGACCAATAAAGTGAATCACTATCTGACGGTTTTAAAAATGTATGCGGTTGTCAACGGTCGCTGTCGTCGCAAAACGTTCTGGCTGTTTTTATTATTCAGCACACTGATTTCGCTGGCCTGTAGCGCGGTCGATGAACTGCTCGGACTGAAAATTTTTTCTGATCAGGGGCTGCTTTCGTTCATCTACTCCGTCGCCGTCCTGATCCCCTCTGTCGCCGTCGGCGTACGCCGCCTGCACGATCTCGATCGCTCCGGCTGGTGGCTGCTGATTATGTTGATTCCGCTACTGGGCACGCTGCTGCTGCTGATTTACTTCTGCCTGCGCGGCACGGTCGGTCCCAACCGATTTGGCCCCGATCCGCTGGATGAAGCCGCGATCGTCCCCTAAAAAAACGGCTCCCGAGGGAGCCGTTTTATGTTTTGACGATTAGAAATCGTAGCGCAGACGCACCAGGTTCATATCGCCCAGGTTGTCGGTGCTGGAGGTAAAGACGTGTTCGTAGTCGACGCGGAAGCCGTAGTCGAGGAACAGCGTGACGCCCACGCCGTTGTCGATGCGCTGGTAATTGCGGCCGTTAACATACTCCAGGCGATCGCCCATCACGTAAGGCTGCACCGCTTTCAGACCGTACTGCTTGACCGGAATCTTGTAACCGGCAAAGTATTCCAGGCCCCATGCGTCATCGGCAAAGTAGTCGTTGACGTTGCTGCGCTTGGTCAGCAGGAAGTTTTGATACCAGCCGCCGCCCGCAGAGAGCGTCCAGTTGCCCGGCTTCCAGCTTAATGCGGTGCCGTAGATATTCTGGTTGTAGTCGCCGCTGTCGCTATTGCCCGGATTACGCATCTCCGCGCGGGTATAGTTCCACGCCGTGCCCCAGGTCAGGTCGTCGGTAATATGGTAATCCACGCCCAGCGAACCGCCGCCTTTGCGCTTGTAGCGCAGGCCGTTGCCCGGCAGGTATTCGTTGTCGCTGAACAGATAAGAGGCGTAGAGGTCGACCGCGCCGAAGGTGTTTTTATACTTCAGCTGTTTGCGCGAACGGTAAGAGCCGTCGTAGTCGCCGTTGATGCCGTTGCCCGGCGCCTGGCCTTTCATGTCGTAATCCCAGATATCGGTCTTCGCGCCGACAACATCATAGAAGACGCTGTTCTGCTGGCCGAAATAGATCTCGCCCCAGGTTTTACTTTTCAGGCCGGTATAAAGCTGGCGACGCGTAGTGTCGTTAGCGCCGTCTTTATAGTGATTGTCCCAGTCAAATACGGCAGGAATATTCACGCCGACTTCATAATAGCTCGCCCAGCTAATATCATCGAACAGATAATAGTCAGCGGCGAAACGGAAGCGGGTACCGCCGTCAAAGCCATTACGCTTGTAAGATTTATCGTTGACGCCGGTCTGGTGTTCGAACTGCGGACGAATACTGCCGCCTACGGTGAAGTTCAGTCGGCTCAGCGGATCGCCCGCCTGCGGATCTTGTTTAAGCAGAGTAATTTCAGCCTGGCTGGCAAAGGGCGCAGCCGCCATTAACGCAGCAATAGCGCTCAGTGTGAAAGCACGCATTTTCATTTTTTTATAAATCCCTGATTGGCCCGGAAGAATAGGCGGCGAAATATTACGTTGAGCAGACAGGCTTTCGCTTTATAAATTTGTGCGGTTTTTACAGAAAATAGCAGCAATAGCATTGCGCGCTAAGCCTAAAGACAAATGCGCAAAACTTTAATCGTTTTTAGTTATTTATTATCAAAGCTGGCGATAAAAAAATAAAAAAAACGGCCCCGGAGGGCCGTTTAATTATGCACGGAAATTAACCGTTAATAAGCGCGTGCATTTCCTGTACGGAAATCACTTTTTCCGTCGGATCCGCATTCAACGACATCGCCGTGGCGAAACCGCCGTTCAGCGTGGTGTCGTAGTGCACTTTATATTGCAGCGCGCTGCGGCGAATAACGCGCGAATCCTCAATCGCCTGACGACCGGCAGTGGTGTTGACGATATAGGTATATTCACCGTTCTTCAGGCGATCCTGAATATGCGGACGACCTTCGTGCACCTTATTCACCAGACGCGGATTAATGCCCGCTTCACCCAGCACTACGGCGGTGCCGTGGGTGGCGTCCAGCTCAAAGCCGAACTTCAGCAGCTTGGCCGCCAGATCGACGATGCGCTTCTTATCGCCTTCGCGTACCGACAGCAGCGCGCGGCCGCTCTTCTTCATATTGCTCTGAGCGCCCAGCATCGCTTTCGAGAAGGCTTCGGCAAAGGTACGGCCCACGCCCATCACTTCACCGGTGGAGCGCATTTCCGGGCCGAGAATCGGATCCACGCCCTGGAATTTGTTGAACGGCAGCACCACCTCTTTCACCGAGTAGTACGGCGGGATCACCTCTTTAGTGACGCCCTGCTCGGCCAGCGTTTTGCCCGCCATCACGCGCGCCGCCACTTTCGCCAGCGGCACGCCGGTGGCTTTAGAGACGAACGGCACGGTGCGCGCCGCGCGCGGGTTGACCTCAATCAGGTAAACCTCGTTGTCCTTCACCGCGAACTGCACGTTCATCAGGCCGCGCACGTTGAGTTCGAACGCCAGGCGCTCGACCTGCTGACGCATCACGTTCTGAATTTCCTGGCTCAGCGTGTAGGCGGGCAGCGAACAGGCGGAGTCGCCTGAATGCACGCCTGCCTGCTCGATGTGCTCCATGATGCCGCCAATCAGCACCCGCTCGCCGTCGCAGATCGCGTCCACGTCCACTTCGACCGCGTCGTCCAGGAAGCGGTCCAGCAGCACCGGCGCGTCGTTGGAGACAGAGACGGCGGTCTGGAAGTAGCGCTTGAGGTCGATCTCGTCGTAGACGATCTCCATTGCGCGGCCGCCCAGCACATAAGAAGGACGCACCACCAGCGGATAGCCGAGGCTGGCCGCTTTCTCGACCGCCTGCTCCAGCGTAGTGACGGTGGCGTTAGCCGGCTGCTTCAGGTTCAGGCGATCGACCGCCTGCTGGAAGCGCTCGCGGTCTTCGGCGCGGTCAATCGCGTCCGGGCTGGTGCCGATAACCGGCACGCCCGCCGCTTCCAGCGCGCGCGCCAGCTTCAGCGGCGTCTGGCCGCCGTACTGCACGATCACGCCTTTCGGCTGCTCAATGCGCACGATCTCCAGCACGTCTTCCAGCGTGACCGGCTCGAAGTAGAGACGGTCAGAGGTGTCGTAGTCGGTAGAGACCGTTTCCGGGTTACAGTTCACCATGATGGTTTCGAAACCATCTTCGCGCAGCGCCAGCGCCGCGTGCACGCAGCAGTAGTCGAACTCGATGCCCTGCCCGATGCGGTTTGGTCCGCCGCCCAGCACCATAATCTTGTCGCGATCCTGATTCGGGTTCGCCTCGCACTCCTCTTCATAGGTGGAGTACATATAGGCGGTATCGGTCGCGAACTCGGCGGCGCAGGTATCGACGCGCTTATAGACCGGATGCAGGTTGTACTGCTGACGCAGCTTGCGGATCTCGCCTTCCGAGACGCCCGCCAGCGCCGCCAGACGCGCGTCGGCAAAGCCTTTGCGCTTCAGCACGCGCAGGAACGGCTGGCTCAGACCGTTGACGCCTTCGCGCGCCACCTGCTCTTCCAGACGCACCAGTTCTTCAATTTGCACCAGGAACCAGCGGTCAATATTGGTCAGGTTAAAGACGCCATCGACCGACATCCCGGCGCGGAAGGCATCGGCGATATACCAGATACGCTCGGCGCCGGCATCTTTCAGCTCGCGGCGAATGCGGGTCAGCGCATCGGCGTCGTCAAGGTGCACTTTCGGGTCGAAGCCGTTGGCGCCCACTTCCAGGCCGCGCAGCGCTTTCTGCATCGACTCCTGGAAGGTGCGGCCAATCGCCATCACTTCGCCGACCGATTTCATCTGGGTGGTCAGACGGTCGTTCGCGCCGGCGAATTTCTCGAAGTTAAAGCGCGGGATCTTGGTGACGACATAGTCGATAGAGGGTTCGAACGACGCCGGAGTCAAACCGCCGGTGATGTCGTTCATCAGCTCGTCCAGCGTGAAGCCGACTGCCAGCTTGGCCGCCACTTTGGCGATCGGGAAGCCGGTCGCCTTAGAGGCGAGCGCCGAGGAGCGCGAGACGCGCGGGTTCATTTCGATCACGATCAGACGGCCGTCCTTCGGGTTAACCGAGAACTGGACGTTGGAGCCGCCGGTTTCCACGCCGATTTCACGCAGCACCGCCAGCGAGGCGTTACGCATGATCTGATACTCTTTATCGGTCAGCGTCTGCGCCGGCGCGACGGTGATGGAGTCGCCGGTGTGAATGCCCATGGCGTCGAAGTTTTCGATAGAGCAGACGATGATGCAGTTGTCGTTCTTGTCGCGCACCACCTCCATCTCATACTCTTTCCAGCCAATCAGCGACTCATCGATCAACAGCTCGTTGGTGGGCGAGAGATCGAGGCCGCGTTCGCAGATCTCTTCAAACTCTTCACGGTTGTAGGCGATGCCGCCGCCGGTGCCGCCCATGGTGAACGAGGGACGAATAATGCACGGGAAGCCGACATCTTCAGCCACGGCCAGCGCTTCTTCCATGGTATGGGCGATGCCTGAACGCGCCGTATCCAGTCCGATGCTTTTCATCGCCACGTCGAAACGGCGGCGATCTTCTGCTTTGTCGATCGCATCAGCCGTGGCGCCAATCATGGTGACGCCGAACTCTTCCAGCACGCCCTGACGCTCCAGCTCCAGCGCGCAGTTCAGCGCGGTCTGGCCGCCCATGGTCGGCAGCACCGCGTCCGGGCGCTCTTTTTCGATAATTTTGCGCACCACTTCCCAGTGAATCGGCTCGATATAGGTGGCATCGGCCATCTCCGGGTCGGTCATAATGGTCGCCGGGTTGGAGTTCACCAGAATGACGCGGTAGCCCTCTTCGCGCAGCGCCTTACACGCCTGCGCGCCAGAGTAGTCAAACTCACAGGCCTGGCCGATAACAATCGGGCCTGCGCCAAGGATCAGGATGGATTTTATATCTGTACGTTTCGGCATTTTCTGGCTCCTGATTACTTAGCTTTCGAACGGTAGGCTTCGATCAGCTCGATAAAGTGATCGAACAGCGGCGCAGCGTCGTGCGGGCCCGGGCTCGCTTCCGGATGTCCCTGGAAGCTGAACGCCGGTTTATCGGTGCGGTGAATGCCCTGCACCGTTTTGTCGAACAGCGAAATGTGCGTCACGCGCAGGTTCGCCGGCAGGCTGGCGTCATCGACGGCAAAGCCGTGGTTTTGCGCGGTGATCATGACGCGGTTGTTGTCGAGATCCTGCACCGGATGGTTGCCGCCGTGGTGACCAAGCTTCATCTTCACCGTTTTCGCGCCGCTCGCCAGCGCCAGCAGCTGATGGCCGAGACAGATGCCGAACACCGGAACCTCCGTCTCGAGGAAAGCTTTGATCGCGCTGATAGCGTAATCGCACGGCTCCGGGTCGCCTGGTCCGTTAGAGAGGAAAATCCCGTCTGGGTTAAGCTTCAGCACCTCTTCGGCAGGCGTCTGCGCCGGCACCACCGTCAGGCGACAGCCGCGATCCACCAGCATGCGGAAAATATTGAATTTCACGCCGTAATCGTAGGCCACGACGTGATACGGCAGCGCTTCCGTGCTCTTCGCCTGCGGCAGGCCCTCGTTCAGCGTCCAGGAACCCTGCTGCCAGCTATAGGTCTCCGCCGTTGTGACTTCTTTCGCCAGATCCATCCCTTTCAGCCCCGGGAACGCCTGCGCTTTCTGCAGCGCCAGCGCCGCGTCGGGGTTGTCGCCCGCGATGATGCAGCCGTTTTGCGCCCCTTTTTCACGCAGCAGACGCGTCAGCTTGCGGGTGTCGATATCGGCGATGCCCACTACGTTATTGCGCTGCAGGTAAGCTGACAGGCTCTCTTCGCTGCGGAAATTGCTGACAATCAGCGGCAGGTCGCGAATGACCAGGCCTTGCGCGTGAATTTGCGTGGATTCCGCGTCAGCGGCGTTGACGCCGACATTGCCGATATGGGGGTAAGTGAGGGTGACGATCTGGCGGGAATAGGAGGGATCAGTGAGTATTTCTTGATAACCGGTCATTGACGTATTGAAAACGACCTCCCCCACTGCCGATCCCGTTGCCCCTATGGCCCGACCGTGGAATTGGGTTCCGTCTTCCAGAACCAAGAGCGCTGACTTAATCAAAACATCCTCCAGGGAATAAACAGTCACAATATTTGCATATTAATTCAAAATTTGGCCCTGAATCAAGGCAAAAACCGCCTGAGTGGTCGATTTTTGGCAAATTGCGCGCATTCTAATGATCACACCCTGGCTTGTCTACCCTGAAGCGTAATTTTTTAGTGGTTTTCGAGTCACTGAAGGTAAAAACCAAGAATAAGTCGCAAAAAAGCGATATTAGCGGCGGGAATAAACGGTTGCCTGAGAGAAATAAAATAAAAGCGGGCCGCTGAGACCACTATTTTTGACCAAGTGGTCAAAAGAGGTCTTTTTTTAATCTCATATACAGGTAAAACACAATATTTTAGAGCTTTTACCACACATAGAAACCAAAGCCGGTATTTATATAAAAAATAAAGGGCGATAATGATATCACCCTTCTCAATCAATCTCTTACTGATTGAAATAACCACATCACGATGGTTCACAACATTCACAGCATCGATAAATCCAGCACGTCATGCATATCATAAAGGCCAGATTTCTCTTCTTTAAGCCACAATGCTGCCTTAACCGCGCCATTTGCGAAGGTCATGCGGCTTGAAGCCTTGTGAGTTATCTCAACGCGTTCGCCGATATCTGCAAACATCGCCGTATGCTCGCCGACGATGTCGCCTGCACGCACCGTGGCGAAACCGATAGTCTGCGGCTTGCGCTCGCCGGTATGACCTTCGCGCGCGTAGACGGCATGATCCTTCAAATCCCAGTTCATGGCGTCGGCAATCGCTTCGCCCATCGCCAGCGCCGTGCCGGAAGGCGCGTCAACCTTATGGCGGTGGTGCGCTTCGACAATTTCGATATCGGCGTAGTCGCCCATCACCTTCGCCGCTTTTTCCAGCAGCTTGAGCACCAGATTCACGCCGACGCTAAAGTTAGCGGCGAAGACGATGCCGATATCGGCGGCGGCGGCCTGAATCGCCGCTTTGCCCGCGTCGTCGAAGCCGGTGGTGCCGATCACCATCGCCTTATTGTATTCGCGGCAAAGCGCCAGATAGTGCAGCGTGCCTTCAGGGCGAGTGAAATCCACCAGCACGTCAAAGTCATCCATCACGCTGCGTAAATCGTCGGCGATAATGACGCCGTTTTTCCCCAGCCCGGCCAGTTCGCCGGCGTCGCTGCCAGTCAGCGAGGACCCGGGACGCACCAGCGCGGCGCCCAGCTCGACGCCTTCCGCCTGCTGCGTCGCCTCAATCAGATTGCGCCCCATACGACCTGAGGCGCCTACGATGGCAATGCGGTAATTACTCATATTTATTCATTCCTGATACAAAACTATGCATGCAAAGCGCAATCAGGTTAACGTTAGGTTAACAGACGCGCCACTACTAAACCGGGATAATTAGAATTTCAGGGTAGCGCTTACCGATTATCAGTAAAAGCAATTCCGCTGGCTGAAACTCAACCCTTCCGCCCATAAAAAAGGCCGACTGTCGTCGGCCTTTCAGCAAGCTGAGGGTGCAGGCTTACTGCACGTTACGGACTTCGACGCGCAGCTCTTTCGGCACTTCAAAAACAATGTTCTCTTCGCGGCCAATCAGTTCGATGGCCGCTTCGCCACCCAGCTCGCGCAGGCGCTGGATCACCTGCTGCACCAGAATGTCGGGCGCCGATGCGCCAGCGGTTACGCCAATGCACGCAATGCCTTTTACCCACTCTTCCTGAATGTCGTCCGCGGAGTCGATCAGCTTCGCCAGCTTGCCGGCGCGCTGCGCCAGCTCCGCCAGACGATTGGAGTTTGAGGAGTTCTTCGAGCCGACCACCAGCACCACCTCCGCATCGCGCGCCAGCACGCGCACCGCTTCCTGCCGGTTGGTGGTGGCGTAGCAGATATCGTCCTTACGCGGGCCGATAATTGCCGGAAAGCGCGCGCGCAGCGCATCGATCACGTCAGAGGTATCATCCACCGACAGCGTGGTCTGCGTCATAAAGCAGAGATTGCTCTCATCCTTTACCTGCAGCTTAAAGACATCTTCCGGCGACTCCACCAGATACATGCCGCCGTTCGGGTTACTGTACTGGCCCATGGTGCCTTCAACTTCCGGATGCCCGGCATGGCCGATCAGGATCGCTTCCACCCCTTTACGGCTGGCGCGCGCCACCTCCATATGCACCTTGGTCACCAGCGGACAGGTGGCGTCGAACAGCATGGTCAGGCTGCGCGCTTTCGCTTCGGCGCGAACCGCCTGCGATACGCCGTGCGCCGAGAAAATCAGAATGGCGTTATCCGGCACTTCGCTGATCTCTTCGATAAAGATCGCGCCACGTTCACGCAGGCTGTTCACCACGTAGCGGTTGTGCACCACTTCATGACGCACATAGATCGGCGCGCCGTACATCTCCAGCGCACGCTCGACAATGCTGATGGCGCGATCGACGCCGGCGCAGAAGCCGCGCGGGTTAGCCAGCAGGATTTGCATCGTTTGCCTCCAGTGCCGGATTGACTTCCAGCACGTCGATATCGAAGTGAACCTGATGACCGGCCAGCGGATGGTTGAAATCCACGGTGATAGAATCCCCGGAGATTTCGCGGATCACGCCGGGCATTTCGCTGCCGCCCATGCCGGTAAAGAGCATGATGGCGCCGATTTCCGGCTCGCCCGCATTAATAAAGTCGCGGCGCGAGAAGTACTGGATCAGATCCGGGCTGACGGCGCCGAACGCCGCTTCCGGCTCCAGCGTAAAGGCGTGCTTGTCGCCCGCCTTCAATCCCAGCAGCTCCTGCTCCAGCGCGGCGGAAAGGCTGCCGTCGCCCAGGCGGAACAGCGCCGGTTTGCCGGACGCGGAGGTCGACTCCGCGACGGAGCCATCCTCAAGCTTCAGCGTGAAATGCAGCAGCACCGCGCTGTCGCGCTCTACAGAGACAGTCATGTCTTACCCTTGTTTTGCCTGTTTGCCGGCGGGGCTGAGAAAGCCCTCCAGCACCACTAACGCGGCGCCGATACAGATGCCGCAGTCAGCGATATTAAAGGTGGCGAAGTGCCAGTCACCGATATAGAAGTCGATAAAGTCGACAACGAATCCGTGATAAGCACGATCGAACAGGTTGCCCGCCGCGCCGCCGATAATCAGCGCGTAGGCGATATTAACGATTTTCTGGCTGGCGCGGCTGCGGTACATCATCACCAGCAGCGCCAACACGATAGCGATGGCGATGCCGGCGAAGAACCAGCGCTGCCAGCCGCCTTTATCCGCCAGGAAGCTGAACGCCGCGCCGTAGTTGTGCGCGTAGAACAGGTTGAGGAACGGCATCAGCGGCTGCGTTTCATGCAGCATCATGTTGTTCATCACCCACTGCTTGCTGGCGAAATCGACCAGGATCACCGCCAGCACCAGCCATACCCAGCGTAAGCCGGTTGAGAGAATTGGTTTACGCATCAGGCAAATTTACGCTCTTCGCCGTTGCCGGCCAGGTTGGTGTAACAGCGTCCGCACACGGCAAGATGCTCCGCGTTCTGGCCGACGTCCGTAGTGTAGTGCCAGCAGCGCGGGCATTTCTCGCCTTCCGCTTTATGCAGGGCGATTTTCAGACCTTTTACCAGCTCGCTCTGCTGCGCTTCTTCGCTCGCCAGCGCGTAATCCGCCACCGTCGCGCCTGAGGTCAGCAGCACAAAGCGCAGCTCGTCGCCCAGCGCCTGCAGCTTCTCAGCCAGCGCCGCATCGGCATAGAGCGTCACGGTCGCTTCCAGCGCACCGCCGATACGCTTGTCGCTGCGCGCCTGCTCGATAGCCTTGTTGACTTCGCCGCGCACCTTCAGCAGCTCCGCCCAGTAGGCGTCGTTCAGCGCCTCGTCCTGCGACAGACCGAACAGGCCGCTATACCACTCCTCGGTGAAGACGTACTGCGCGCGTTTGCCCGGCAGATAGCCCCAGATTTCGTCGGCGGTAAAGGACATGATCGGCGCCATCCAGCGCACCAGCGCCTCGGCGATATGCCACAGCGCGGTCTGGCAGCTGCGGCGCGCCAGGCTGTCGCCCTTCGCGGTGTACTGGCGATCCTTAATGATATCCAGATAGAACGAACCCATCTCGACCGAGCAGAACTGCATCAGGCGCTGGATAACCTCATGGAAATCGTAGTTGTCGTACGACGCGACGATATCCGCCTGCGCCGCCTGCGCGCGGCCGACCGCCCAGCGATCCACAACCACCATCTCTTCCGGCGCCACCATATCGGTTTCCGGATTGAAGCCGTTGAGGTTCGCCAGCAGGAAGCGCGCGGTGTTGCGGATGCGACGATAGGCGTCGGCAGAGCGTTTCAGGATCTCGTCAGAGACCGCCATCTCGCCGGAGTAGTCGGTAGAGGCGACCCACAGACGCAGAATATCCGCGCCCAGTTTGTTCATCACGTCCTGCGGTGAAACGGTGTTGCCGATCGACTTGGACATCTTGCGTCCCTGACCATCCACGGTAAAGCCGTGGGTCAGCACCTGACGATAAGGCGCTTTGCCCTTCATCGCGGTAGAGATCATCAGCGAAGACATAAACCAGCCGCGATGCTGGTCGGAGCCTTCCAGATACATATCGGCAGAGTGGCCGCCAAACTCCGGACGCGCGTCGACTACCGCATAGCTGGTAGAGCCGGAGTCGAACCAGACGTCCAGCGTGTCCGGCACCTTCACGTAGCTGTCGGCGTCGTCGCCCATCAGATCGCGCGGATCGAGATCCCACCACGCCTGAATGCCGTCCTGCTCGACGCGCTGCGCGACTTTCTCCATTAGCGCCAGCGTATCGGGATGCAGCTGCTCGGTCTCTTTATGCACGAACAGCGCCATCGGCACGCCCCAGGTGCGCTGACGAGAGATGCACCAGTCCGGGCGATTGGCCACCATCGCTTCGATACGCGCCTGGCCCCAGTCCGGGATCCACTGCACGCCTTTGATCTCTTTCAGCGACTGCGCGCGCAGCCCTTTCTGATCCATGCTGATGAACCACTGCGGCGTGGCGCGGAAGATGATCGGCGTTTTGTGACGCCAGCAGTGCGGGTAGCTGTGCAGCAGTTTTTCCACATGCAGCAGCGCGCCCTTCTCTTTCAGCAGCTCGACGATCACGTCGTTGGCTTTGAAGACGTTCAGGCCGTCGAGGGTCGGATAGGTGCCCGGCAGATAGGTGCCGTCCGGGCCAACCGGGTTCGCCACTTCGATGCCATATTTCTGCCCGATAACATAGTCGTCCGGACCGTGGCCCGGCGCGGTGTGCACGGCACCGGTACCGGCTTCGAGCGTAACGTGCTCGCCCAACACCACCGGCGACTGAATGTTCACCAGGAAAGGATGCTGGAAGGTCAGACGCTCCAGCGCCGCGCCTTTGCATTCGCCCAGCACGGTCCACTCGGCGACGCCAGCGCGCTTCAGCACGCTCTCGACCAGCTCTTTCGCAAGGATCAGAGCGCGACCATCGATCTGCACCAGCTGATAGTCGAACTCAGGGTGCAGCGAGATAGCGCGGTTGGCCGGCATGGTCCAGGGCGTCGTGGTCCAGATCACCAGCGAGATTGGGCCGTTGACCGGCGCGTCGCCGAACTGCGCGCGCACCGCGTCGCGGTCTACCGCGTTGAACATGACGTCGATAGAGGGCGAGGTTTTGTCATAGTATTCGACTTCCGCTTCCGCCAGCGCCGAGCGGCAGTCCAGACACCAGTGCACCGGCTTCGCGCCTTTGTGCAGATGACCATTACCGATGATTTTTCCCAGCGCGCGGATGATATTGGCTTCGGTCTGGAAGTTCATCGTCAGGTAGGGACGATCCCAGTCGCCCAGCACGCCGAGACGGATAAAGTCCGCCTTCTGCCCTTCCACCTGCTCGGCGGCATATTTGCGGCATGCTTCGCGGAATTCGGCCGGCGTGACTTTTTCGCCCGGCTTGCCGATCATCTGCTCGACCTTATGCTCGATCGGCAGACCGTGACAGTCCCAGCCCGGCACGTAAGGCGAGTCGAAGCCCGCCATGCCTTTCGACTTGACGATAATGTCTTTCAGAATCTTGTTAACTGAGTGACCAATATGGATGCTGCCGTTGGCATAGGGAGGGCCGTCATGCAGGATAAAGGTTTTTTTCCCTTTTTTGGCTTCGCGGATGATGCCGTACAGGTTGTCATCATACCAGCGCTGCAGCATTCCCGGCTCGCGTTTGGCAAGATCGCCACGCATCGGGAACCCCGTTTCGGGCAAATTCAGGGTAGATTTATAGTCACTCATCAGATTCTCGTTTCCGTATTTTGCGGGGTTAAAGCCCAAAGAAGCGCCGGGCGGTTACCACATCTTTCGCAATTTGTTCTTTCAACGCCTCCAGTGAGGCAAAGCGCTGCTCGTTACGTATCTTATGCTTCAGCACCACATCAATGTGCTTTCCATACAGATTGATATTGATGTCAAGCAGGTGAACTTCAAGCTGCTGGCGCAATCCTTTTACCGTCGGTCGCGTGCCGATATTAGCGACGCCGGGAACGGGCGCGCCCAGGCCGAGCACTTCCACCGCATACACGCCTTTCACCGGCGAGACGATGCGGCGTAAAGGGAGATTCGCGGTAGGAAAACCGATGGTGCGTCCCAGTGCATCGCCGTGCACGACGCGGCCAGAGATACTGAAAGGATGGCCCAGCAGCGTTTGCGCCAGCGCTAAGTCGTCATCGGCCAGCGCCTGACGCACGGCGGTGCTGCTGATGCGCTTGCCGCCGTCGCAGAAGGTTTCGGTGCTGACGACGTCAAAGCCGTACTCGGCACCCGCCTTCTGTAATAACAGGAAATCGCCCTGACGACCAGCGCCAAAGCGGAAATCATCCCCCACCGCCAGGTACTTAACGCCCAGCTTATCCACCAGCAGATCGGTGATGAAACACTGCGCCGACTGCGCGGCGAAGCGGCGGTCAAAGCGCACGCAGAGCACGCGATCGACGCCCGCCTCCGCCAGGAACTTCAGCTTCTCCCGCAGGCGCGTCAGGCGCGCCGGCGCTTTGTCGCCGGCAAACAGCTCAAGCGGCTGCGGCTCGAACAGCATCACCATCACCGGAAGCTGGCGTTTTCGTCCCTCTTCGCACAGGCGCGCCATCAGCGCCTGATGGCCGCGATGCACGCCGTCGAAGTTACCAATGGTCAGGACGCAGCCGCGATGCTGCTCGTTTAGATTATGAATACCGCGGATAAACTTCATGGCTGACTCAAACCGGTGGAAATCGGCGGATTATACCCTTGAAACCGGCTAAGGTTAACCCGTAGCCACACCTTTCCTGCGCAGAAGGCGCCATTTATCAGGGCCCGACGCATGCCGCCCGTTTATCCGAGAATTTTGTTGGGAAAGGCTGTATTCAACGAGGGGAAGCTGGTAGAATCTTGCGCCATCAATTACGTAACCGGGCGTGGTTTGTAAAACGACGCTTATTTGCACAAATCCATTGACAAAAGAAGGCTCAAAAGGCATAGTCCTCGGCCTTTGATTTGTCCATATAGAACACATTTGGGAGTTGGACCTTGGCTAATATCAAATCAGCTAAGAAACGCGCCGTAACATCTGAAAAACGTCGCAAGCATAACGCGAGCCGTCGTTCTATGATGCGTACTTTCGTTAAGAAAGTATACGCGGCGATCGCAGCTGGCGACAAAGCTGCTGCGCAGAACGCATTTAACGAAATGCAACCGATCGTGGACCGTCAGGCTGCTAAAGGTCTGATCCACAAAAACAAAGCTGCACGTCATAAAGCTAACCTGACTGCTCAGATCAACAAAATGGCGTAAGCCTTTGTTCATCGCTTTGTAAAAAGAACCGGCGCTTAGCCGGTTTTTTTTCGTCTTAAGCAAGCGCCTGCTTCAGGCAAGCGCCCTGATCCAGACGCAGCCCGAAGTGGCACTCTTGAAGACTCACGCTAAGCCGTTCGCTGCGCCAGACGCCGTCCCAGAATCACATATCCCGCTACCGCAGAGAGAATCGATCCCAGCAGAATACCGAGCTTCGCCAGCGTAATAAGCTGCGGATTGCTCTCGCCGTAGGCCAGCGAGGCGATAAAAATCGACATGGTAAAGCCGATACCGCACAGCACACCGACCGCGGCGATATCCGCCAGGCGGGTATTATGCGGCAGCGTTGCCAGCCTGAATTTCACCGCCAGCCAGCAGAAAAGCGTGATGCCCACGGGCTTGCCGATCAGCAGTCCTGCGACAATCCCCAGCGGCAGCAGCGAGAAGATATCCCCAGCGTGCACGCCATCCAGCGACACGCCTGCATTAGCGAAGGCGAACAGCGGCAGGATCAGCCAGCGCACCCAGGGATGAAGCGCATGCTCAAGATGAATGGCCGGCGAATGGCCCTCCTGCTTTTTCAGCGGGATCAGGAAGCCTACTACTACGCCCGCCAGCGTCGCGTGCACGCCCGATTTCAGCACCGCGGTCCACAGCACCATGCCCACCAGCAGATAGAGGCCGGTATTGCGCACGTTCAGTAAATTCATCGCCGCCAGTACCACAATCGCCAGCGCGGCGACGCCCAGCGCGGCCATCGACAGGTCGCTGGTGTAGAAGAGCGCGATAATCACAATCGCGCCGAGATCGTCGATAATCGCCAGCGCCATCAGGAAGATTTTCAACGCCGACGGTACGCGGCTGCCGAGCAGCGCGAGGATGCCCAGCGCGAAGGCGATATCGGTGGCGGTGGGAATCGCCCAGCCGCTGCGCGTAGCCGCATCCGCGCCGTTAAACGCCAGAAACAGCAGCCCCGGCATCAGCATGCCGCCCAGCGCCGCAATCAGCGGGAAAATGGCCTGCTCGCGCTTCGCCAGCGCCCCCATCACCATCTCTCGCTTCACCTCTAAGCCGACCATCAGGAAGAAGAGCGCCATTAGCGCGTCATTGATCCACAGCAGCAGGTTCTTGCTGATATCGAGCGATCCAAAGCGGAACTCGACCGGTATGGCCAGCAGGTTCTGATAAGCCTGCTGGGTGCCAGCGTAGTTCGCCAGAAACATCGCCAGCGCAGCCGCCAGGATAAGCACGACGCCGCTTGTGGCATCATTCTGTAGCCATTTTCTAAGTTTAATATTCACGTTATCTCCCGACTCATTACCTGTGCTATTCCAGAGCAGCGGCTATCATAACAGTTAACAACCGTTGTTCGGTTATTAAAAGATCTATTTACGGAACTTTAAGCTCTATGCGGCGAAAACAGCATAAAAAAAGCCAGCGACTGAGCGCTGGCTTTATGCTTACCGGATACGGATTAGCGGGTTAAATCATCAAAGAACTTCTTCACGCCGTCGAAGAAGCTTTTCGAACGCGGGCTGTTGTTCTCGCCGGTCGGACCGCCGAAGCTCTCTTCCAGATCGCGCAGCAGCTTTTTCTGCTTCTCGTTCAGGTTGACCGGGGTTTCCACCACCACGCGGCACAGCAGATCGCCAACCGCGCCGCCGCGCACCGATTTCACCCCTTTGCCGCGCATGCGGAACAGCTTGCCGGTCTGGGTTTCAGCCGGGACTTTCAGCTTCACGCGTCCGTCCAGCGTCGGCACTTCGATCTCGCCGCCCAGCGCCGCCATGGCAAAGTTGATCGGCACTTCGCAGTAAAGATTGTTATCTTCGCGCTCGAAGATCGGGTGTTTCTTCACCGATACCTGAACGTAGAGATCGCCGGCCGGCGCGCCCTGCTCGCCCGCTTCGCCTTCGCCGCTAAGGCGAATGCGATCGCCGGTATCGACGCCTGCGGGGATTTTCACCGACAGGGTTTTCGATTTCTCGACGCGTCCGTGACCATGGCAGGCGTTGCACGGATCTTTAATCACCGAACCGCGGCCGTGACAGGTCGGACAGGCCTGCTGTACGGTAAAGAAGCCCTGACGCATCTGCACCTGGCCTGCGCCGTGGCAGGTCGGACAGGTTTGCGGCTGAGAGCCCGCCTTCGCACCGCTGCCGTGGCAGACGTCGCACTCCTGCAGCGTCGGGATGCGGATCTCTTTGGTCACGCCGCGCACCGCTTCTTCCAGCGTCAGCTCCATGTTGTAGCGTAAATCGGCGCCGCGCGCTGCGCGTTGACGACGACCGCCGCCAAAGATATCGCCGAAGACGTCGCCAAAGATATCGCTGAAGTCCGCGCCGCCGCCGCCAAAGCCGCCGCCGCCGAATCCACCGCCGCCCATGCCGCCCTGTTCAAAGGCCGCATGACCGTACTGATCGTATGCCGCGCGCTTCTGCGCGTCGGTCAGGATTTCGTAGGCTTCCTTGACCTCTTTGAATTTGGCTTCCGCTTCTTTGTCACCCGGATTGCGGTCGGGGTGAAACTTCATCGCCAGGCGTTTATACGCCTTTTTAATTTCACGTTCGTCTGCGGATTTGGAGACGCCTAAAATCTCGTAGTAGTCACTCTTCGCCATTTTTAGCCCTTAACATGCTCGCACGGGCGTGGAGAGATCTCCTACGCCCGTGCTGGTTTCAACGGCTGTCAGGCCAACCGTCGCGCCCGGTCAGGGGCAATTATTTTTTGTTGTCTTTCACTTCTTCGAATTCAGCGTCGACCACGTCGTCGTCTTTCTTCGCAGAAGCGTCGGCTGCATCCGCGCCGCCTGCCTGCTGTTGCTGCGCTGCTTCCATCAGCTTGCTGGAAACCTGCATCAGCGCCTGCATTTTAGCGTCGATCGCCTCTTTGTCTTCGCCTTTCAGCGCGGTTTCCAGCTCGCTCAGCGCAGACTCGATTGGCGCTTTGTCTTCAGCGGAGAGCTTATCGCCCGCTTCTTCCAGCTGCTTACGGGTGCTGTGCGCAATCTGGTCGCCCTGGTTACGCGTCTGCACCAGCTCTTCGAACTTACGATCCGATTCAGCGTTCGCTTCAGCATCGCGAACCATTTTTTCGATTTCGTCCTCGTTCAGACCGGAAGAGGCTTTGATGGTGATCTTCTGCTCTTTGCCGCTGTTCTTGTCTTTCGCCGAAACGTGCAGGATACCGTCCGCATCGATATCGAAGGTGACTTCGATCTGCGGCATGCCGCGCGGTGCTGGCTGAATGCCGTCCAGGTTGAACTGACCCAGCGATTTGTTATCGCTGGAGCGCTTACGCTCACCCTGCAGCACGTGAATGGTCACGGCAGACTGGTTGTCTTCAGCGGTTGAGAAGACCTGGCTGTGCTTGGTCGGTATCGTGGTGTTCTTGCTGATCAGCGAGGTCATCACGCCGCCCATGGTTTCGATACCCAGCGACAGCGGGGTCACGTCCAGCAGCAGCACGTCTTTGACGTCGCCCGCCAGCACGCCACCCTGTACCGCAGCGCCGACGGCGACCGCTTCGTCCGGGTTAACGTCTTTACGCGGCTCTTTACCGAAGAACTCAGCCACTTTGGACTGCACCATCGGCATACGGGTCTGACCACCGACCAGGATCACGTCGTTGATGTCGGAGACAGAGAGTCCCGCATCCTGCAGCGCGACTTTCAGCGGCTCGATAGAGCGGCTGACCAGATCTTCTACCAGCGACTCGAGCTTCGCACGGGTCACTTTGATGTTCAGGTGTTTCGGACCGGTTGCGTCCGCCGTGATGTACGGCAGGTTAACGTCGGTCTGCTGCGCAGAAGAGAGCTCGATTTTCGCTTTCTCTGCCGCTTCTTTCAGGCGCTGCATCGCCAGCGGATCGTTGTGCAGATCGATGCCCTGATCTTTCTTAAATTCTGCGACCAGATAGTTGATCAGACGGCTGTCGAAGTCTTCGCCGCCCAGATGGGTGTCACCGTTGGTGGCCAGAACTTCAAAGGTTTTTTCGCCGTCAACTTCGTCGATTTCGATAATAGAGATATCGAAGGTACCGCCGCCCAGGTCGTAAACCGCGATGGTGCGGTTGCCCTGGCCTTTATCCAGACCGTAAGCCAGCGCGGCTGCGGTCGGTTCGTTGATAATACGTTTTACTTCCAGACCTGCGATACGGCCGGCGTCTTTGGTCGCCTGACGCTGCGCATCGTTAAAGTAGGCCGGAACGGTGATAACGGCTTCGGTCACCGGTTCGCCGAGGTAGTCTTCAGCGGTCTTTTTCATTTTTTTCAGCACTTCCGCAGAGATCTGCGGCGGCGCCATTTTCTGACCTTTTACTTCCAGCCAGGCGTCGCCGTTGTCGGACGAGGTGATTTTATACGGCATGATTTTGATATCACGCTGTACTTCTTCGTCCTGGAAACGACGGCCGATCAGACGCTTGATAGCAAACAGCGTATTCTGCGGGTTGGTCACTGCCTGACGTTTAGCCGGCTGGCCCACCAGAGTTTCGCCATCCTGCGTATAAGCAATAATTGAGGGCGTGGTGCGATCGCCTTCGGCATTCTCCAGCACGCGCGCTTTACCGCCGTCCATGATCGCAACACAAGAGTTGGTTGTACCCAGGTCAATACCAATAATCTTACCCATCTAAACGTCTCCCACTTAAATTCTTTGTCAATTTGGGTTGTGAACCCTTAATGCGGGCGCTTTGTTGGCTTTCAACCGCCATTACTCGCTTTTTTTCCCGGGCTCACAACGCTCGATGACAACTAAATGGGGCCGCTTCGAAGCGCATCAAGGGTTAAAAGAAAATTTTTTTTCGCCGCCGGCTTTTCTGCGCCGTTCGCGCTTCGCGCCTTTGGCTGCGCAAAGAAAAAAGCCGCGCAAAGCGCGGCCTGTTGAACAGCATGTTGATTCAGTGCAGTGTGAAGCGATCGGCTCAGCGAAGGAGCCGAAGAAATATATTGTCGTTATTATTGCAAAGCTAACTTGTTTTCTCTTTTCCCTGATGTCGGCGAATAGTCGCGTTGCCATAACCATCAAATAACTGGCCCTATGATAATATTAAGTGGCTTAAATCACAGGGGGGATATTATCTCTTGCGTCCGAACGAACCTCATGGTAATAATGGAAATTCCGAGCATTTTACATCCCCTCAGCTCTTTTCAAATTTTTATCATATGGACATTATTATATGGAAATAAAGATCGGCCATATTGAGGATCGTCAGACTGAAGAATATATTATTCAACAGCTCTGGCAGCATAATAGCCGCTTCGCCGACGTTAATATGAAGCCGCTCAACGTTATATTATATGACGATGAACAACATATTCAGGGCGGGCTGCTGGCGCACACCTGGTTCGGCACGCTGGATATTCACTATTTATGGATCGACGAGGCGCACCGCAAGCACGGCACCGGACGCGAGCTGATGCAAAAAGCCGAAGAAGAAGCGCGCCGCCGCGGCTGTCATATGGCGGTGGTGGATACCTTAAGCTTTCAGGCGCGCGGCTTCTACGAGAAGCTTGGTTATCGTGTCTACGGCGAACAGGATGGCTACGCACAGCGCTTTGCCCGTTATTATCTGGCAAAAAGATTATAATCCGCACCTAATCAGCGAGGCGCTATGGGCAGCCCATATCGCAGTATCGACGATTTTCTTGCCGCCTTTGCTACCACCATGGATCTATTACCTACGCCATGGGGTTTTAAAGATGCGGCGTCACAACATCTCTATATGAATAGCGCGGCGCGCTTATATACCGCTACGCCTAAAAATTATTCTTTAGAGGGAAAAAAAGATAATGAGTTTCCCACGCCCTGGAGCGATTGCGCCGATGAGTTTTGCGAGCATGACGAAAAAGCCAGAACGCTGAAAGCGTGCGTCGCCGTTATAGAAACGCATTACTGGTATGGGAAAAACTATCTCACTCCTTTTATCAGCGAAAAATACCCGGTCTTTGATAGCCGTAACGTTTTTCTGGGCTGTATCTGGAACGCGCGTCCGGTGGAAAGTATTACCGCACTGACGTTTATTCATCCGCAAAAGAGCTCAGTGCTGAACACTCAGCTCGAACACCCTCTGTTTACGCCCGCCGAACTGGATGTGATTTTTCTGCTGCTCAGGCGATTCAGCGCCAAAGAGATCGCCCGGATTTACAACCTTAGCGTGAAAACCATCGGCAATCGCATCGCCACCCTCTATCAAAAAGCGGGCGTGCATTCGCTGCAGCAGTTCGAGCAGTACTGCCGCGCTGAGTCGCTGGAGAACTATCTGCCAGAGAAGCTACTCAGCAAAGGCGTCTCTTTTATTTAAACCGGCAAGGAAAACCTGTTGTGAGTAAATTTGATGACTACCCGTTGAGCCGGGTGCCCGCGGGCGAAAGGCTCTCGCTGCTTAGCGTCGCTATCGTGCATATGGGCATGCTGACCGCGCTCGATCAGTTTATGCTCGGCGCCGTGCTCGGCAACAGCATGACGCTCGGCGAAGCCTTTACCGCCATTACCCTGGCAAGCCTGCTGTTTGGCTTTCTGACTTTCGCGCTCGGCTACGCCGGGATGCGTGAAGGTCTGTCGGGCAGCCTGCTGGCGCGCTGGTGCGGCTTCGGCCGCCACGGTTCGGTTCTGATCGGTTTGCTGGTCGCCGTCAGCCTGCTGGGCTGGTTTGGCATTCAGAATGCGGTTTTCGCCCGGTCGCTGAGCTACGCCCTGGACGGCAAGCTGAGCTTCGCGCAGTCCGCCTCCTTATCGGGCGCGGTGCTGACGTTGCTGGTCGCCTTTGGCTTTAAGGCGCTGCGCTTTACCGCGCGCGTGGCGGTTCCGCTGTTTATCGCGCTGGTCGGCTGGATCTTCTGGCACGCGTTTCACGGGCAGACGGGCAGCACTATTCCGCCGGTTGCGGCCACAGAGGCCATTACCGTGAGCGCCGCCATTACCATGGTGATTGGCGGCGCCATTCTCGCCAGCCTGATGACGCCAGATCTAACGCGCTTCTCACGCAGCGGCAAAGACGTTTTCGCCATCACGATGCTGACCATTCTGGCGGGCGAGTATGGCGTTAACGGACTGGCCATTTTGATTGCGAAAGAGCTGCATACTTCTGACATCATCGCCATCATTACCCAGACGACCAGCACGCTGGGGCTGTTCGCGGTGGTCTTTTCGACCCTGCGCATTAACGACCTCAACCTTTACTCCTCTGCGCTGGGCATCGCCAACGCCACGGAAGGGCTGACTGGCTTTAAGCCCCGCTACAGCGTCATCACCCTGCTGCTGGGTTTTCTTGGCACGCTCTGCTCAGTGCTAGGTATTCTCGATCGCTTTGTCGATTTTCTGGAGCTGTTGGGCGTGATCTTCCCGCCGGTGCTGGGCGTGATGATTGTGGATTATTATCTGCTGAAGACCGATCGCCAGACGCTGGCGCAAAGCCGCAACAGCAACGCGCTGCCGGCGACTTCGCGGCTTATCGGCTGGCCAGCGCTGATCGCCAGCGTGGCAGGCAGCGCCACCGGGCTGCTGGTTGAGCGCGGCGTGCCGGTTTTCAACTCGATTATCGTCGCCTGCCTTGTTTACCTGCTTACCGCGCCGCTGATGAAGCGCGCCGCGGCGACGCCGAAAGCGGCCGCCGTCGACTAATCCCTCCTGACGCGCCTGGCTACAGGCGCGTGTCGCTCGCCAGCGCGCCCTGCCGTTCGACATTGTAAAGCCACACCCCGATCAGCAATCCGGCCAGCGCCAGCGCCAGCACGTACCAGGCCGGCGCCAGCGGCGTCAGGCGCAGGATCAGCGTAATGAAGATGGGCGTCAGGCCGCCGAAGATGGCGTAGGCAACATTGTAGGAGAAAGAGATGCCGGTGAAGCGCACCGGCGCCGGGAAGGCGCGCACCATCAGATAAGGCACCACGCCTACCACACCGACGCTCAGCCCCGCCAGCCCGTAGTTAAAGAAGAGGCCGTCGCCACCCGGCGTCTGGCTGGCGAAAAAGTGCCAGCTGCAAAACGCCAGCAGCAGCGAGCCGCCCACCAGGGTTTTCGCCGCGCCCATCCAGTCCACCAGCCATCCGGCAATCACGCAGCCCGCCAGCAGCATCACCGTCGCCAGACAGTTGGCCTGCAAACTCAGCGCGGCGCTGATGGCATGCTGTTTCTGCATCAGCGCAGGTGCCATTAAAATCACCACCACGATACAGGCGGAAAGCAGCCAGGTAAGCAGCATGGAGAGCAGCACGCCGCCTTTATGTTGAGTGAGTACGGTTTTTAACGGCAGCGTATCAGCCAGCATTTTGCGCTGCTGCATCTGCTGGAAAACCGGTGTCTCATGCAGCCAGCGACGCAGATACATCGCCAGTAGCCCAAACAGCCCGCCAAGGAAGAAGGGAATACGCCAGCCGATGCTGGCGACCGTCTGCGGCGTCATGCTGCTGTTGATGGCGGTCGCTACCAGCGAACCCAGCAGGATCCCTGCCGTGAGCCCGGCGGTCAGGGTGCCGCAGGCGAAACCGATGCGCTTTTCCGGCACATGCTCCGCCACAAACACCCAGGCACCCGGCACTTCGCCGCCAATCGCCGCGCCCTGCAGCAGACGCAGCAGCAGCATCAGCAGCGGCGCGGCGATGCCCGCCGTATCGTAGGTGGGCAGCACGCCCATCGCCAGCGTCGGCAGCGCCATCAGCAGGATGCTCAGGCTAAACATTTTCTTGCGCCCCACCTTGTCGCCGAAATGCGCCATGATCAAGCCGCCGAGCGGCCGCGCCAGATAGCCGGCGGCGAAAATCGCAAAAGTTTGCAGCTGGCGCAGCCAGTCAGGAATATCAGGCGGGAAGAAGAGTTCGCCGATAACTGCGGCGAAAAAGACGAAAATGATAAAGTCGTAGAACTCCAGCGCGCCGCCGAGCGCGGCCAGCGACAGCGTTTTGTAATCTTGTTTTTTCAGGCGATGGGCAGCATGTGCATCCATAAGCGTACAGGTTCCAGAGGTAAAGGTGGATTTGTAAATTTACGCTTACTATACCGTCCATCTTTCACTACACCAGCCTCGCCAGAGCCTATGCCTGAAATGACGAATTTTTAGTTATTTATCTGCTTTATGGCGCTTTTGGGACGAAAAGCTGCTACCACGTCGCGATGCGTTTCGACGTAAGGCCCCTCCAGCAACTGTAAACAATAGGGTACAGCAGCGAAAATGCCCGGCACTTTCACCTTGCCGTCAGCCTCTTTCACCCCTTCCAGCGTCTCTTTAATCGACTTCGGCTGTCCCGGCAGGTTCAGCACCAGCGACTGTTTGCGGATCACGCCGACCTGGCGCGACAGAATGGCGGTGGGCACAAACTGCAGGCTAATCTGACGCATCTGTTCGCCGAAGCCGGGCATCTCGCGATCGGCCACCGCCAGCGTGGCGTCGGGCGTGACGTCGCGGCGCGCCGGACCGGTGCCGCCGGTGGTCAGCACCAGATGGCAGAAACGCTCGTCCACCAGCTCGCAGATCGCCTGTTCTATCAGCGGCTGCTCATCCGGCACCAGCCGGGTTTCAGTCGTAAAAGGGGTCGCCAGCGCGCTGCTTAGCCAGGCTTCCAGCGCCGGAATGCCCTGATCCTGATAAATGCCGTTCGCGGCGCGATCGGAAACGGAGATCAGGCCAATGCGTAAAGTATCCATGATGTTGTTACCCGGGTTAACCGCAAAGCGGTAAGACAAAAGAGGAATAGCAGAGAGGATAATAGAAAGTGAGGCAAAGAGAAAACCGTGGCGGCCCGGCCGCCACGGTAACGGATTACAGCAGGTCGGCGATCATTTTCTCAAGCTTGCCCTGGTCGACGGCGAAGTTGCGGATGCCTTCCGCCAGTTTCGCGACCGCCATCGGATCCTGGTTGTGCTGCCACAGGAACTCAGATTCGGTCATCTTCGCCGGACGCGCTTTAACGTCGCCGCTGTAGCTCAGCTTACGCTCAACTGTGCCTTCGCTCTCCGCCAGCTCTTTCAGCAGCGCCGGAGAAATGGTCAGGCGATCGCAGCCCGCCAGCTCCAGGATCTCGCCGACGTTACGGAAGCTCGCGCCCATTACCACGGTTTCATAACCGTGCTGCTTGTAGTAGCTGTAGATTTCAGAAACCGACACCACGCCCGGATCTTCGTGCGGCGCATACTCTTTCTTGTCGGTGTTGTTTTTGTACCAGTCGAGGATACGGCCCACGAACGGTGAAATCAGGAACACGCCCGCTTCAGCGCAGGCGCGCGCCTGTGCGAAGGAGAAGAGCAGCGTCAGGTTACAGTTGATGCCCTCTTTTTCCAGCTGCTCCGCCGCGCGGATGCCCTGCCAGGTTGACGCC
Organism: Pantoea sp. NGS-ED-1003; assembly: GCF_000738765.1. NCBI lineage: Bacteria > Pseudomonadati > Pseudomonadota > Gammaproteobacteria > Enterobacterales > Erwiniaceae > Pantoea > Pantoea sp. NGS-ED-1003. The sequence goes on along the minus strand of NZ_JPQA01000003.1, from coordinate 324,038 downwards.
AGCTTGATCAGGATACGGTCGTTGCTGATGCCCGCGTCGTTGTAGAGTTTGATCAGGCTGCGCGCTTTGGCGATGCTGCCTTCGGTGTCGTAAGAGAGACGCGCGTCGACTTCGGTCGAGATGCGGCCCGGGATCAGCTTGAGGATTTCCAGACCAATGTTGACGGCCAGTTTGTCCGACACCAGCGAGATCAGCTCATCTTTGCTGCCGTTCTGCTCGCGCGCCCAGCTAATCGCTTCGTCGATCAGCTTGCGGTATTCAGGGATCTGCGCGGCGTTCAGGATCAGAGAAGGGTTAGTGGTGGCGTCTTGCGGCTGATAGAGCTTCATGGCTGCGATATCGCCGGTGTCGGCGACAACGGTGGTGAGTTGACGCAAGGAGGTCAGTTTGTCCGTCATGTCTGTTGTCTCTTATGTAATGTCAGGGTGAAAAAGGCTGTTGCGATAATATCATGCAGCAACCGAGGCGCAAGGTCGCCAGATGCCGTTTACGATAGCGCGAACGAATGGCTGCGATTTGCCTGTCGCTGCGGCTTTTTTGTTACACTCGGCGGCCTAACAAGTGACATTTCCCTGTAGCGACAAAGGATAACCGAGGAAGCGACTATGTTAATGGTGATCTCACCCGCCAAAACGCTCGATTTTAGCAGCCCGCTGGCGACCCAGCGCTATACCCAGCCCGCGCTGTTAGAAAAATCACAACAGCTGATTGAGGTGGCGCGCGATCTCTCACCGGCGCAAATCGCTTCGCTTATGGGCATCAGCGCCAAGCTGGCGCACCTGAATGCCGAACGCTTCAACAGCTGGCAGCCCGACTTTACGCCGGAGAATGCGCGCCAGGCGATTCTGGCGTTTAAAGGCGATGTCTACACCGGCCTGCAGGCGGAGAGCTTTAGCGAAGCGGATTTCGACTTCGCCCAGCAGCATCTGCGCATGCTCTCCGGCCTGTACGGCGTGCTGCGGCCGCTTGACCTGATGCAGCCCTATCGTCTCGAGATGGGCATTAAGCTCGCCAGCCCGGCAGGCAAAGATCTCTACAGCTTCTGGGGCGATCTGCTGACGCAGCATCTCAACGCCGCGCTGCAGGAACAGGGCGACGACGTGCTGATTAACCTGGCGTCGGACGAGTATTTCCGGGCGATTAAGGCGAAGCAGCTGCAAGGTCGCCAGGTGAAACCGGTGTTCCTCGACGAAAAGAACGGCGCGTTTAAGGTGATCAGCTTTTACGCTAAAAAAGCGCGCGGCCTGATGAGCCGCTACGTCATTCAGCATCGCCTGACCAACCCCGAGGCGCTGAAGCAGTTCGATGTAGACGGCTATTTCTTCGATAAGGCGAGCAGCAGCGAAAACGAGCTGGTGTTTAAGCGTTACGAGCAGAAATAAGCGCAGGCTTTTGCCGCCCGACTGCGCGGCGGCAAAAGCGCGCTGGATTCAGCGGCGGTGTAGCCTGGAAGCGATATTCGTGCTGGCAGGCGCGGGTATTCTCCATTTAATTAGCACCTGAGCAACAAAAGTATTAATAGAATAACCACCCTTCACACAACCTCAAAAAAATTAACATCGATATTTTATTGGCAAGCTAATTTTAAATAAAGTTAATCTCGTACAATCCTTTCATAATAAAACAGCCGTTATTTATCAAAGTTTCGCCTGTTTAATCTCGATATATAAAAAATCAGGAATACTAAGCGCCTGATAGCCCGCTCAGGAAAGCAAGGGCTATAGCTGCTTTTGAAATGTAATTAGGCAACAGGGAAAAGTTTCCCCTGATTATTTTGCATGAACTGAAAAGAGATGTTTTCAATGAAGATTAAAAACAGCGTGCTGCCAGTGTTCCTGGCGGGTCTGATGACCTCCGGCGCGGCGTTTGCGACGCCCACTGACGGAGCGTCGCCTATGCATACCAACCCGGGCGCAGAGGCGGGCACTCAAGGCGCAGGTGGCGAAGTGAAATTTACCGGCGAAATCACCGACGTCTCCTGCGAAATTTCCGCGGCAAGCAAAAGCCAGACCGTGGATTTAGGCAAATGGGCGAAGTCCTACTTTGAAAGCCGCACCGAGACCACGCAAACCCCTTTCAAGATTTCAGTGAAAAATTGCCCTCAGTCGGTCGCCAGCGTGGCCGTGCTGTTTGACGGTGATAAAGATAGCAGCGACAGCACGCTGCTGAAAACCACCGGTACCGCGACCGGCGTCGGTATCAAACTCTATGAGTCCGACCGCGCCACGCCGGTGGCCATCGGCTCGATTTCAAAACCAGTTAGCGTTACCGCCGGCAGCGGCAAAGATGGCGGTTCTGCCGACCTGAATTTCTTCGCCGATTATAAAAGCGATGGTGCAGATATCGCCGCGGGACCCGCGAACGCCACCTCTAATTTCGTCATGGTTTACAACTAATCGACGGCAGGGGAAACCCTGCCTGCGACCTCCTGAAAAAGATCACCCGCAATGACATTTTTTATTTTAAAAAAAATCAGACCTCTCGTTCTCCTGTCAGCCTCTCTGCTGAGTATCGCGGCGCAGGCGGGGATAGTGATGGGCGGAACGCGCGTCGTTTTCCAGGAAGGAAAAAAAGAAGCCACGCTGACCGTAACCAATGAGGATAAAGATACGCCTTATCTGGTGCAGTCGTGGGTTGAAAATAGCGATAACAGTAAAACGCCTGTGCCTTTTATCGTGACGCCGCCGCTATTCCGTCTCGACGCGGAAAAAGAGAATATCTTGCGTATTAATTATAACGGTCTGCCGCTGCCGAAAGATCGTGAGTCCGTATTCTGGCTAAACATTAAATCCATTGCGCCTTCTTCGCGCGATCAAAGCAATCAGCTGCAAATTAATATCAAATCTAAATTCAAACTTTTTTACCGTCCCAAAGGATTAACCGGCTCGCCCGCAGAGGCCTGGCGCCAGCTGACGTTTCGCCGCGAGGGCAATCAGCTCATTAGCCATAACCCGACGCCCTATTTCGTCTCTTTTTACCGCCTGAGCGTCGGCGGCCATGAGATTCAGCAGCCCGGCATGATTGGTCCAGGCGAAGATCGGCGCTGGACAGCCGCCGGTACCGGTCCCGTGACCTGGTCGGCGATTAACGACTTTGGCGGCACCACGCCGGAGCAGACCCGTTAATTCTCCCGATCCGCGCAGCGTAAAGCTTTCTCGAAGCGGATTGCCTCTGGATATATCGACGTGAAAGTAAGCATCCCGACGCTCAACGCCGCCTCTAAGGCGAAAAAACGCCATGCTTATCCCCTGCATCCCTGGCTGGCGGGTCTGCCTGGCGTGCTGATACTGATGAGTCCGGCGCGTACCGCTTTTGCAGAGGATTATTTCAATCCCGCGGCGCTGGAGTTCTCTTCGGAGCAGCAGAAAACCGCCGATCTGCACTATTTCAGCCGGGAAGGCGGCGAGCAGCCGGGCACCTATCACGTCACCGTTTTGCTGAATAATAATGTCTGGGAGAGTCGCGACGTGACCTTTGTCGAAGGACGTAATGGGCTGGTTCCGCTACTGACGGTGCGTCAGCTGGCGGAGATGGGCGTCAACGTGCGCGCGTTTTCCGCTTTCGACCGGCTTAAAGAGGGCGAAATGATACAGGAGCTGGGCGACTTTATCCCCGACGCCTCGACGCGGTTCGACTTTTCGCAGCAGCAGCTGACGATCAGTATTCCGCAAATCGCCCTGACGGAAAAAAAAGGCGACTATATCGATCCGGCAAGGTGGGATGAGGGCGTTCCGGCGGCCTTCGTTGATTACACCCTTTCCGGCACCCGCTCCCGTAATGAGGGTAGCGACTGGCAATCTTCCCTGCTGAGCCTGCGCAGCGGCGTCAATCTCGGCGCCTGGCGTCTGCGCAATACCTCTACCTATCGTTACGATCTGACCAGTCACTGGCAGTCGCAAACCACTTATCTTGAGCGCGATATTAAAATGCTGCGCAGTCAGTTTCGCGTGGGCGATACCTATACCTCCGGCGAGGTGTTCGACAGCGTGCAGTTTCGCGGAATGCAGATGATGTCTGACGACACGATGCTGCCGGACAGTCAGCGCGGCTTCGCGCCGGTTATTCATGGTATTGCCCACAGTAACGCCAGAGTGACGGTAAGCCAGCATGGCTACGTCATTTATGAAACTCAGGTCGCGCCCGGCGCGTTCGAGATCAGGGATCTCTATCCCACGGCGCAAAGCGGCGATCTGGAAGTCGTCATCAAAGAGAGCGACGGCTCGGAGCGCAAGTTTACCCAGCCCTACTCCGCCATTCCTTTTATGCTCCGCCAGGGCCATAAGCGCTACAGCGTCAGCGTCGGCCGCTATCACTATGCTGGCAGCACGCCGCTGCGTTCGCCCCTGTTTATGCAATCTACCTTGTTCTACGGGCTGCCGATGGATTTCACCGCTTTCGGCGGCGCGCTGGTGGCGCAAAACTACCATTCCGCGGCGGCGGGGCTGGGGAAAGGATTTGGCGATTTTGGTTCCGTCGGGGTGGATGTGAGCTGGGCGAAAACCGAGCTGCCTCAGAACAGGCGCAGCGCCGGCCAGTCGGTGCGGTTGCAGTATCAGAAAAGTTTCGCGTCGACCAACACCACCTTCAGCATGGCGAACTATCGCTACTCCTCCGGCGGCTTTTACTCATTTAGCGAAGCAAACGCCCTGATGAGTCCGACCTCTTTTGTTAACAACAAGCGCAGCCGTTCAGAGCTATCCGTGTCACAGGGATTCGGCGCCTACGGCAGCCTCAGCTTGGCAGCCTATATGCAGAGTTACTGGCGAACCGGCAGCGAGGAGCGGACGCTGCATCTCGGCTATTACAGCACCTTTAAAAGCGCCTCCTGGGGAGTGGGTTACTTTTATACCGACTCCAGCGGCAGCAAAAAAGCCGATCGCGCCATTACCTTTAACCTCAGCATTCCCCTTAGCGCTCTGCTGCCGGACAGTTCGGTCAGCTACAGCATGAATACCGACAACAGCGGCGATACCTCCCAGCAGGTGGCGCTGTCAGGATCGATGCTGGAGAACAAAAACCTCTATTACAGCCTGCAGCAGGGTCACGACAGCAAAGGACAGAACGTTAACAGCAACGCCTCGCTGAGCTATCGCGGCAGCCGCGGCACGGCCAGCCTCGGCATCAGTCATGACAAACGCAGCAGCCAGCTTAGCTACGGCCTGGCGGGCGGCATTGTCGCCCATGCGCATGGCATCACACTGAGCCAGCCGCTGGGCGACACCTTCGGCATCGTCCGGGTGCCCGGCGCCAGCGACGTGACCATCCAGAGCGCCAGCAACGTTAGCACCGATCGGCGCGGCTATGCGGTGGTTCCGTCGCTGTCGCCCTACCACAAAAACAGCATTGAACTGGAAGCGGATACGCTGCCGGATAACGTCGACGTCGAACTGGGCGCGCAGACCGCCATTCCCACCCGCGGCGCGGTGGTGATGATCGACTACGCCACCCATATCGGCAATCGGGTGCTGTTTACGCTGGCCTATCGGGATGGGGCGCCGCCCTTCGGCGCGGCGGCGCAGCTGGATCTGCCGGATCAGGGAAAAGGCAGCAGCACCAGCGGCATCGTCGCCGAGAAAGGGCAGCTTTATCTCAGCGGCGTGCCCGCGCAGGGCACCATTACGCTGAGCTGGCGAGAAGACGGCGTGGCGAAAACCTGCCAGGCGCCCTTCCGTCTGCCGAACACGCCTTCAGCCAGCCCGGTCAAACTGATCTCCGCCGTCTGCCGCTAACCAACAGGAATTTCAAATGAACGTAATCCCCTTCATAACTCCGCCGCTGCTGGTTTTAGCGGCGCTGTTCAGCCAGCAGGCGCTCGCCCAGGAGGAGTGCCACGGCGTCAGCCAGATTGTGGTGCAGACCCACGACGTCAACTATCTGCCCGGCGCCGCTGACGGCACGCCCATTTCCGCGCAGATGCCGCTGGATAACAACAACGCCTTTAGCTGCAACAAAAACAGCGGGGAGAGCGGCCTGAACTACAAAGATATCGGCTATGCGATCGATGCCGAAGAGAGTGGCCTGCAGGCGACGCTGGCCGGCGGCCACACCACGCCGATTTATCGTATCGCGGGAACCGAAGGCATCGGTTTCGCCATCGGTTTTAAAGAACCCACTTACTGTGCCGGCCTGTTTTACGATACGACGGCGAAAGGCAAACGCAGCTCTGTCTGCAGCTCGATGACCAGCGCGCAAATCAATCAGGCCAATACGCTGACCCTGCAGTCTTACGTGGTCTTTTATAAAATCCCGTCGCAAGGCTCCCCGCTCCAGCCGGGTAATCAGCCCGCTAACGTGCCCGAAACGCCGATTGGCACCGCCACGCTACTGGCAGGCGACAGCGCCGCCAGCAGTCAGCCGATCGCCGACAAACCAAAGATTATTTTATCCAGCTTCACCGTGAAATATGGCAGCTGCGCGGTAACGTCGAATCAGTCGGCGATCAATGTGGACATGGGGAAAGTCAGTAAAGGCGAATTTAGCGGCGTGGGCAGCAAAGCGGGCAGCGAAAAATCGTTTCAGATTCAGATCCTGTGCGAAAACAGCGCCTCGGTAAGAGTCGGCTTCTTCGGCATGGCTGCCGCCGGGGATAAAGATGCGCTGGCGCTGACGCCCCAGGCTGACTCCGCCTCGGGCGTCGGCGTCGCGCTCTCCTACGGTTCCGGCCTGCAGGTTGCCGCTGGCGGACGGGTGCCGCTCAATACGCCTACCGATCAACTGCCCGTGCTGGCGACCCTTAACACACCGAATCAGACCCAGACGCTGGAGTTCAAAGCGCAATATATCCAGACGGAGCCGCAGATTACGGCAGGCAAGGCCGACAGTATGGCGACCTTTAACCTCGTCTATAACTAACGCAGAGTCGCGCCGATAAATGCCCGGCAGCCGGGCAAACCAGCGCGCTTCGCGCCGTCAGCGATTACGCCTTCAGCAGAAACGCGCGCAGCGGCGCGAAATCAGCCTGCATAGCGTGCGACAGCAGCGGCAGGCCGGCGCGGTCCGCCAGCTCCTGCGGCAGCGGCAGCGCCTGGCCGAGAATCGCCTCGACGCTCTCTTTGAATTTCGCCGGGTGCGCCGTGCCGAGGAACAGGCCGAACTCCCCTTCCTGCAGCTGATCGCGCAGCAGACGATAGGCGATAGCCGCATGGGGTTCAGAGATATAGCCGATTTCCGCCAGCTCGCGCATCGTCGCCTCGGTGGTCTCATCGCTCACCGCGCCGTAGGCGAGATCGGTCAGGCGCCAGGTTTTGCGGCGGAACAGCTCCTCTACGCGCGGCCAGTTATTCGGCTGGCTGACGTCCATGGCGTTCGACAGCGTGGCGACCGTGGCGTTCGGCGTCCAGCTGCCGCCCTGCAGGAAGCGCGGCACGGTGTCGTTGGCGTTGGTGGCGGCGATAAAACGCTTGATCGGCAGGCCGAGCGATTTCGCCAGCAGGCCGGCGGTAAGATCGCCGAAGTTGCCGCTCGGCACCGATACCACCAGCTGATTGCGTTTCTCCTGCGGCAGTTGCGCCACCGCTTCGAAGTAGTAGCAAATCTGCGCCAGCAAACGGCTGATATTGATGGAGTTCGCAGAGTTCAGGCCGATCGCCTTTTTCAGCTCTTCGTCGTCGAACGCCTGCTTCACCAGCGCCTGACAGGCGTCGAAGTCGCCGTCGATGGCGATGGTTTCGATATTGCCGCCCAGCGTGCAGAACAGCTTCTCCTGCAGCGGGCTGATTTTGCCCTGCGGGTAGAGAATCACCACGCGGACGTTTTCCATGCCGTAAAAGGCGTGCGCCACGGCCGCGCCGGTATCGCCAGAGGTCGCGGTCAGGATAGTGATCTGCTCGTCCGCGCCTGAAACGTAAGAGAGCATCTGCGCCATAAAGCGGCCGCCGAAATCTTTAAACGCCAGCGTCGGGCCGTGGAACAGCTCCAGACAGGAGATATCGTCGCTGACTTTCGCCACCGGCGCGGGAAACGCAAAGGCGGTTTTAACGCGTTCGGCCAGCTGATGCGGCGCGATTTCGTCGCCGATATAGGCAGAAAGAATTTTGCTGCTGCGGCTGACGAAATCCATCTCCAGCATCGCGTCGATGTCGGTCAGCTCGAATTCCGGCAGTTCAAGCGGGAAGAACAGCCCCTGTTGCGATCCCAGGCCCTGTTTTACCGCCTGCGAAAAGCTCACCTGCTCGTTATGATCCTTAAGGTTATAGAGTTTCATGCGTTATCCCAGTTTACGTGCGCCAGCCGTATCAAGACGGCAAATATGGACGAAGCCTTCATCATTCTGCAGATAGTGCTGGCGCAGCCAGTCCGCCATCCGCTGCGCCGTTTCCATCTGATTGCAAACGGCGAAAAGCGTCGGGCCGGAACCCGAAATGCCGCACGCCAGCGCGCCGATGTCGACGGCGGCCTGCCGCGCCTCGGCAAAGCCCGGCAGCAGTTTGGTGCGGTAAGGTTCGGCGATCACATCCTGCATCAGTTTAGCGGCCAGCAGCGGCTGACCGCTATGACAGGCGTGAATAAAGCCCGCCAGCAGACGGCCGTGTTTGATCACATCCTCTTTGCGATACTGCGCGGGCAGAATGGCGCGCGCTTCGGCGGTGGAGACTTTAATGCCCGGATAGGCCATCACCCACAGCCAGTCATCAAAGCCCGGCACCGCCTGACTAATGATGCCGTTCTCCTCCAGCATCAGCTGGATGCCGCCGAGGAAGCACGGCGCGACGTTGTCGTAGTGCACGCTGCCGGAAATGCGCCCTTCCAGCTCGCCCATCAGCGTCAGCAGTTGGGTGTCGCTGAGTGGCTTGCCGCAGAATTCGTTCATCGCCATTAAGCCGGCTACCACAGAACAGGCGCTGGAGCCGAGGCCGGAGCCGATCGGCATATTTTTCTCCAGCGTCATCGCCACCGGCACCTCTTCGCCGAGCGCTTCGCAAAAGCGCTGCCAGCACTGATAGACGATATTCTCTTTGGGATCGTCCGGCAGCTTGCTGACAAAGCGTCCGCTGTTCTGCAACGAAAAGTGCGGCGCCGCTTCTACCGTGACGCAGTCGCCCAGCAGCGCGCCGTCCACCGGCGACACCGCCGCGCCCAGCACGTCGAAGCCGACGCTGACGTTGCCAATCGAGGCCGGTGCGTAAATTTTTACCATCATCAAACTCCCAACTTCCACGACAGGGTGCGCAGCAGATCGGCGAAGACGCCCGCCGCCGTCACATCATTTCCCGCGCCGTATCCGCGCAGCACCAGCGGGATCGGCTGATAATAACGGCTGTAAAACGCCAGGGCGTTCTCGCCGTTTTTCACTTTATAGAGCGGATCGTTGCTGTCGACCGCGTCGATCTTCACTTTGCAGACACCGCCCTCTTCGATCGCGCCGACGAAGCGTAACACTTTTCCTTCGTCACGCGCGGCGGCGACGCGCGCTGCGAAAGCGCTGTCCAGCTCCGGCAGGCGCTGCATAAAGGTTTCGACATCGGCGATCTCGTTCAGGCTGGCAGGCAGCAGCGGCTCGATCTCGATATCGCTCAGCTCCAGCTTATGGCCCGCTTCGCGCGCCAGGATCAGCAGCTTGCGCGCCACGTCCATGCCAGAGAGGTCGTCGCGCGGATCGGGCTCGGTAAAGCCCATCTCGCGCGCCAGCTTCGTCGCTGCAGAGAGCGACACGCCCTCGTCCAGCTTGCCGAAAATAAAGGAGAGCGAACCAGAGAGGATACCGGAAAACTTAATCAGCTCATCGCCAGCGTTTAACAGATTTTGCAGGTTTTCAATCACCGGCAGTCCCGCGCCGACGTTAGTGTCGTAGAGGAATTTGCGACGCGATTTCGCAGCGGCGGCGCGCATCTGCTGGTAATAGTTCCAGGAAGAGGTATTGGCCTTTTTGTTCGGCGTTACCACGTGGAAACCGTCGCCGAGGAAATCGGCATAGAGATCGGCCACCGCCTGGCTGGAGGTGCAGTCGACGATTACCGGGTTAAGCAGGTGATACTCTTTCACCAGTCGTGTCAGGCGGTCAGGATTAAACGGCTCTTTGGCTTCGCTCAGCGCGCCTTTCCAGTCGCTCAGATCGATGCCGTGCACGTTGGTCAGCAGCGCGCGCGAGTTGGCGATGCCGCAGACGCGCAGATCGATATGCTTCTGTTTCAGCCACGCCTGCTGGCGATAGAGCTGATCCAGCAGCGCGCCGCCGACGCCGCCGACGCCCACCACAAAGACTTCAATCACCTGATCGGTGGCGAACAGCATCTGGTGCACCACGCGCACGCCGGTAGTGGCGTCATCGTTGCTCACCACCACCGAGATAGAGCGCTCTGACGAGCCCTGCGCGATGGCGACGATATTGATGTTGGCGCGCGCCAGCGCAGAAAAGAATTTAGCGGAGATGCCGCGCAAGGTACGCATCCCGTCGCCGACCACGGAGATCACTGCCAGCTGTTCCATTACCCCCAGCGGATCGAGCAGGCCATCTTTCAGCTCCAGGTAGAACTCCTCTTCCAGCACGCGGCGCGCCCGCGCCAGCTCGTTCTGCGGCACGCAGAAGCTGATGCTGTATTCAGAAGAGGACTGGGTAATCAGCACCACCGAAATGCCGGTGCGCGACATGGCGGCAAAGACGCGCGCCGCCATGCCGACCATGCCCTTCATGCCCGGTCCGGAGACGTTGAACATCGCCATGTTATTCAGGTTGGTGATGCCCTTGACCGGGTTCTCGTCCTGCTCCCCTTCGCCGCCGATTAGCGTGCCCGGCGCCTGCGGGTTGGCGGTGTTTTTGATCAGGCACGGGATCTGGAACTGCGCGATAGGCGCGATGGTGCGCGGATGCAGCACTTTCGCGCCGAAATAGGAGAGCTCCATCGCCTCCTGGTAAGACATCGACTTCAGCAGGCGCGCGTCGGGCACCTGACGCGGATCGCAGGTGTAGACACCATCTACGTCGGTCCAGATTTCACAGCAGTCGGCGCGCAGACAGGCGGCCAGCACCGCGGCGGAGTAGTCCGAGCCGTTACGCCCCAACACCACCAGTTCGCCCTTCTCGTTACCAGCGGTAAAGCCAGCCATCAGGATCATATTTTGTGGCGGGATCTGGCTGGCGGCGATGCGGCGCGTCGATTCGGCGATATCGACGGTGGATTCGAGATAGTGGCCGACGGCCAGCAGCTTCTCCACCGGATCGATCACGGTGACGCCGTGGCCGCGCGCCAGCAGCAGCGCCTCCATAATGGCGATGGAGAGCTTCTCGCCGCGGCAGATAATGGCGGCGTTGACGCTGTCGGGACACTGTCCCAGCAGGCTGATGCCGTGCAGCACCTGTTTCAGCTGGGCGAACTCCAGGTCGACACGGGTTTTCTGCGCGTCATAGTCGAAGCCCGGCTGCTGCTGCGCCAGCCCCTGCAGCAGTTCGTCGAAAATACGCTCGGCGTCGCTGATATTGGGCAACGCGTCCTGGCCGCTGATGGTCTTCTCGATCATCGCCACCAGATGGTTGGTAATTTTCGCAGGTGCAGAGAGTACGGTGGCAACCTGTCCCTGCTGCGCATTACTTTCCAGAATGTCAGCGACGCGAAGAAAACGTTCCGCGTTCGCTACCGAGGTCCCACCGAATTTCAGCACTCGCATGTTAAAGCTCTCCTGAATTTTTGCCGAAAAAAAAGCCCGCACTGTTCAGGTGCGGGCTTTTTTCTGTTTTTCCTGTATGCGTCAGCCCGCACCCTTACCTGTGGTAATGGTGGTTGTAATAATGGTGATGTTCAGGCTGGTTGAGTTACGCATTGAGATTTTTTCTGTCTGTCTTTTAGAGTCTGTCTGCCTTCCAGAAGTAAAGCAAAGCGCCGATCAAGTCAACGAATTTGTCCGGCGGCCACTTTTTCGCCGCTGCGCACTGCTGCCTGCCGAGCCGGAAAACGCCTGCAGAATCGTTTGCCTGCTGCGCGCTTTTTGCGATCAGCCGCTGTGAAAGGCGCTTTTTCAGGAAGATTTATCTATAAGTTTTTTTTCTACATCATGCAGGAGACGATGCAGCATGGCGCTGTCGCGCTGCTCCAGCAGGCCGATACGCTGATCGATCCAGTCGGCCATTTTGCGATCGTCGCCGACCTCAAGCGTCTGGAGCAGCCGTTCAAAACGGTGACGCAGCGCCTCCAGCTGCTGCGCGTCCGCCTGTTGCGCCGCGGGCGGCGCCACGCGATTAAGCGCGGAGAGCTGATAGCAGTACACCATGACCGCCTGACCGAGGTTGAGCGAAGGATAATCCTGCGCCATCGGAATGCCGGTCAACAGATCGACCTGATCCAGCTCTTCATTGGTCAGCCCGCTATCCTCGCGGCCAAAGACCAGCGCCATGCTGTTCACCCACTGACGCTTCTCCAGCAGTTGCGCTTCGACCTGCTGCGGCGTGGCATAATAGCGAAATTTGGCGCGGCTGCGCGCCGTGGTAGCGACGGAGAAGTCGATATCGGCCAGCGCGTCGCTCAGGGCGTCGAAGGTGCGCAGGTTATCGAGGATCTCACCCGCACCGTGCGCCACGCGACGGGCGGCAGGATCCTGCCAGGCGTCGCTGGCGACGATGCGCAGCTCGTTAAAGCCCATGGTTTTCATCGCCCGCGCCGCTGCGCCAATATTTTCCGCCCGGGCGGGCGAAACCAGAATAAGGGGGAAACGCATGATTATTCCATTTGTGTTTAGAAATCGCGCCGTATAGTAGCACGTGCTGCTGTTAAAGCCGGAATGTCGCAGGTTCAGAAAATAATTTGTTAACGATGTTAAAATCTAATAAACGCCCCTGTCAGCCAGCAAAGCGATCTGAATCGGCAATAACTAAAATTAAACGCTGAAAAATGTTTTTAATCAGACGAATAAGAGAAGGGTTGCTGCAATTATCATTTGCGTATACATAATGTGAATATGTAGCGAAATTGATATTTTTTGTGAGCTAAGCTTGCATTACAAGAGAAGTTTTTCACATAAGTGTTAACGTGCTACAATTGCATTTGATATAAGTCAACGAAGCGTTGTTTTTATGCTTATCGGTTGTTGTTGGTGCTGTTAGGTTGCTGTTAATACGGTTAGGATATGCGCCAAAAGATTCTCTCCTGGGGCAAGCAATATTCATTCTGACTGGCTGAGCTAACACTGTTGTTGACGTTGATAGATGGTGTATCAAGAACATAATTTCGTACAACGGTTAAGCGCCACACACCGCGCTTTTTAGCGAGCCTGAATACCCGCGTACGCCCTGTTTTCGATTTGTTGGCAAATTTTAGGTAGCGAAACATGCAGACCCCACACATTCTTATCGTTGAAGACGAACTGGTCACGCGTAACACCCTCAAGAGCATTTTTGAGGCGGAAGGTTATGTCGTGTATGAGGCAACCGACGGCGCTGAAATGCATCAGGTATTGACCGACAACGACGTCAACCTGGTAATCATGGATATCAACCTGCCAGGTAAAAACGGCTTGTTGCTGGCGCGCGAGCTGCGCGAGCAGGCAAACGTGGCGCTGATGTTCCTGACCGGTCGTGATAATGAAGTGGACAAAATCCTTGGTCTGGAGATCGGCGCGGATGACTACATCACCAAACCTTTCAACCCGCGTGAGCTGACCATCCGCGCGCGCAATCTGCTGTCGCGCACCATGAATCTGGCGATGCCGAGCGAAGAGCGCCGTCAGGTGGAAAGCTATAAGTTCAACGGCTGGGAGCTGGATATCAACAGCCGCTCGCTGATCAGCCCGAACGGCGAACAGTATAAGCTGCCGCGCAGCGAGTTCCGCGCCATGCTGCACTTCTGCGAGAACCCGGGCAAAATTCAGACCCGCGCCGATCTGCTGAAGAAAATGACCGGCCGCGAGCTGAAGCCGCACGATCGCACCGTTGACGTCACCATTCGTCGCATTCGTAAGCACTTTGAATCTACGCCCGACACGCCGGAAATCATCGCCACTATTCACGGCGAAGGCTACCGCTTCTGTGGCGACCTGCAGGAATAATTGACGACACCCTGTCATTCCTGCCAGACGGCTGAGAGGGTTAACAAGCAGGTGAGACGGATCGAAGAGCAAGAAAAAACGCCCCGGAGGGCGTTTTTTTTATTCCCGCCACGGCATAATCGGCACCGCGCTCAACGCATTCTTCGGCGAGCCCTCCACGACCCTGTCGGAATAGCTCAGGTAGATCAGCGCATGGCGCTTCTGATCGAAGAAACGCACCACCTGCAGCTTTTTAAACACCAGCGAGGTCCGCTTTTTGAATACTACCTCGCCCTGCGCCTTGCCCTGCGCGATGGCGTCGCTTAGCTCAACCGGCCCAACCTGCTGGCAGGAGATCGCCGCATCGGCGGTATCCTCAGCCAGCCCCAGGCCGCCCTTGATGCCGCCGGTTTTCGCCCGACTGATATAACAGGTTACATTTTTTACATCTGGATCGTCGAACGCCTCTACCACGATCTTATGATCGGGCCCAAACATCTTGAATACCGTATCTACCGAGCCGATCTCTTCGGCCAGAACCGGCGACGCCAGCAGCAGCGTGGCGAATGAAGCAGCGAAAAAGCGAGATATTGTCATAGCGTTACCATTGCAAACCTAATAGACGAGCATGTAATGTACTGGCAATTGTCCGCGTTGACCAAACCAGAACCGGTTTTATCCCACATTGACATGGCACAATCTCCCAACAAAACGGCCCACGCCTGATGTGCAATTAGTGCTATTATTCGGCGACTGCGTTAGTCGCACCCAGAGAGTATGAGGATGTTTTATGGACCAAGCCGGTATCATTCGAGATTTGCTTGTCTGGCTGGAGAGCCATCTGGATCAGCCCCTTTCACTGGACAACGTTGCCCTGAAAGCGGGTTATTCTAAATGGCATTTACAACGGATGTTCAAAGACGTAACGGGCCATGCGATCGGCGCCTATATTCGCGCTCGCCGCCTGTCTAAAGCGGCCGTGGCGCTGCGCCTGACCAGTCGCCCGATTCTGGACATCGCTCTGCAATACCGTTTCGATTCCCAGCAGACCTTTACCCGCGCCTTTAAAAAGCAGTTTAACCAGACGCCCGCGTGGTATCGCCGCTCCTCGGAATGGAATTCGTTCGGCATTCGTCCGCCGATTCGCCTCGACGACAACAGCATGCCGGAGTCGACCTTCGTCACCCTGCCGGAAACCGTGCTGGTCGGGCAAACGCAAACCTATAGCTGCACCCTGGAGCAGATCTCCAGCTACCGCGACGAGATGCGCATCCACTTCTGGAAGCAGTTCCTGCTGGAAACCGACACCGTTCCGCCGGTGCTTTACGGCCTGCATCAGGTGCGCGCCAGCCAGGAGAAGGATGACGAGCAGGAGATTCTTTACACCACCGCCGTGCCGTCCGATCAGGCGGTTAACCTGCACTCCGGCCAGAGCGTGCTATTAGAAGCGGGCGACTACGTGCAGTTCACCTATAACGGCCCGCGCAACGAGCTGCAGGAATTTATCCTGCTGCTCTACGGCACCTGCATGCCGACGCTCGGCCTGACGCGCCGTCAGGGTCAGGATATTGAACGCTTCTACACCCATGGCGGCAAGAAGCGCCCCGAGCCGCCGAAAGAGATCCGCTGCGAGTATCTCATCCCGATTCGCCGCCAGCAGGCGAGCTGACCGTTAAGATGCCGTCATTACGACGGCATTTTTTTAGCGCTGCAGCTCATCCAGCGCGGGCGCGTCAAGATGTGAAATATCACCCGCCGTTTCGACCACCCAGCCTTCCGCCAGCCAGGCGCTCTGCTGGTGATCGACGCGCGAGATCGAGCAGTTGCGCAGGCGCAGACGGCGCTCCGCATGGGCCGGCAGGCCAAGAATGGTGCTGATCAGCACGCCGAGCGCCATACCGTGACTCACCAGCAGCGGTCGGCTGCCGGCGGGCAGCGCCAGACAGGCGTTCAGCGCCTCGTGCATGCGCGCCGCCATCTCCGCCATCGATTCACCCTGCGGAATGCGCCCGTCTACGGTGCCGTCCACCAGCGCGCTGCGCCAGCGCTCTTCCTCTTCGGTTAGCCCGTCCAGCGGACGCTTCTCCAGCACGCCCATATTCAGCTCGCGCAGGCGCGGCTCCAGCGTCACCGTACAGCCGCAGGCGTCGGCGATGATCTCGGCGGTACGCTGCGTACGGCCCAGATCGCTGGCGATAACATGAGTAATGCCAAGATGTTTTACGCGCTCGCCCACCTGGTGGGCCTGTTGCTCTCCTTTCTCCGTCAGCGGACTGTCGGATTGTCCCTGAATGCGGCGCTGCGCATTCCATACCGTTTCACCGTGACGAACAAGATAGACCTGTAGCATGCTGAGTTTCCGTTATACTGCGACAAATTTGCCTAAGGGGTTCAATAGATTATGTACCAGGTTATCGCAGCCACCATCAATCCGGCAAAAATTCGCGCAATCTCTCAGGCGTTCAACGACGTTTTCGGCGAAGGATCCTGCCATATTCGCGGGGTCGAGGTCGATAGCGGCGTCGCGGCGCAGCCCCTGAGCGATGCGGAAACGCGAACCGGCGCACGCCAGCGCGTCGCCAATGCGCGCCAGGTCGCGCCGGAAGCGGATTTTTGGGTGGCAATTGAGGCCGGTATTGAAGCGGATTGCGCCTTCGCCTGGATGGTGGTCGAGAACGCCGATCGGCGCGGCGAGTCGCGTTCCGCCAGCTTTACGCTGCCGCCGGTGGTGATGGCGGGACTACATGCCGGACGCGAGCTGGGCGACGAGATGGCGCGGCTGACCGGCGTGGAAAATATTAAACACAAAGGCGGCGCTATCGGCGCCTTTACGCACGGTCTGCTGACGCGCTCCAGCGTCTATCACCAGGCGCTTATCCTGGCGCTCTGCCCTTTTACTCATCCGCTTTATCAGCGCTGAGGTCGCCGCGTCCCAGCTGCGTCTCCAGCCAGCGCCGCAGTTCAGGCGGCGCCTCTTTCAGGCTGTTCGAGCCGCGCGTAATGGTGGCGATGCCAACGCCCAGTTCGTTTTTCAGCTCGCGCTGGCTCATCGCGCCGTTCATCAGCTCTTCGACGATGCGCAGGCGCGTGCCGAGCGCTTCGCGCTCGTCCGGCGTCAGCATCAGCTGCAGCAAAGGCAGCGCCACGTCATCGGCGTAAGCCTGCTGCATCAGCGCGGTAAAGCGCCGCCAGTTATCTTCAGAAAGGGAATGTTGCGCCGACCGGGCGGGAGATTGCGTCATCAAACAGGCTTCCGTACTCACTAACGAGTACGGAAGCATAGCACGCTAGTAGCGGCGGTTCCACTCGCTGTCCGACAGCACCTTATCCGGCTCGCCCATAAAGTGGCGATAGTAGGCGTCGTAGGCCAGCACGTTTTTCACGTAGCCGCGCGTTTCCGAGAAGGGAATGGTCTCGATAAAGGCGACCGCATCAAGATTGCCCGCGCTGACGTTCTGCCAGCTGCGTACGCGTCCCGGTCCCGCATTGTAGGCCGCCGAGGCGAAAATGCGGTTCTGCCCGAACTGCTGATAGACATACTCCAGATACTGGGTGCCGATCTGAATATTGGTCTGCGGATCGAGCAGCTGGTTGCTGTTCATATAGCCGGGAATGTTATACATCTTCACGGTATGAGCCGCCGTCGCCGGCATCACCTGCATCAGGCCGCTGGCGCCGACCGGCGAACGCGCTTTCGGGTTCCAGGCGCTCTCCTGGCGCGAGATCGCCATGGCGTAGCTCGGCGCGATGCCTTTGTCGCGGGTATTGCTCTTATAGAAGCTCTCCCACGCCAGCGGGAAGCGCTCTTTCAGGCTGTCCCACATCTTCGCCGTGATGGTCGCCTGCACGCTGAGATCCCACCAGTCCTGCTCGTTGGCATAGCGCGCCAGCATCTGCTGCTGCGTATGGTTTTTGCTGGCGATAAGGTTGGCCCACTCGATGCGCGCCAGGTTATCCAGCCCCCAGTACATCAGCTCGCGCACGCGCGCCAGCTCCGGCCCCTGCACCGTCGCGCTGTCGGGCTTCGGCGCCTCGTCGATCTGCAGCGGATATTTCACGCCCAGCCGCTGCGCCGCCACCATCGGGTAGAAGCCGCGCGCCTGCATCAGCTTATGCAGGATCTCGTCCGCCTCCTCTTTACGCCCCTGCGAATAGAGCAGATCGGCCTGCCAGTACTGCCATTCGTCTTTTTCTTTAGCCTCGAGCGGCAGACGCGCGATCCAGGTATTCAGGCCGCGGCGATCGTTCTGCGACAGCGCCAGGCGCACGCGGCGTTCGATCAGCGCCGTCGACTGGCTGTTCATCACCACGGCATCGCGCCAGCGCGCCTGCTCTGAGGTTAAATCGCTGCCCATCATGCGCCAGACCACGATCTCTTTCAGCGCCTGCTCGTCATCCGCTTCCATCTTCTGGCCGCGCACCAGCAGCGGGATCATGCTGCGCGCATTTTCCATGTCGGCGCGCGCGACGCGGGTAAAGGCGTAAATCGTCGCCTGGCGGGTAAAATCGGTCGGCCCGACGCTCTGCGCGAAGTTCACCACCGTCTGCGGATCGTTCTGCAAGGCGAGCACGCCAGTGGCGATGGTCTGGTAATCTTCCGGCAGGCTTTTCGCCAGGAAGCTCACCAGGCTGTCGTTGCCCGCCTTCATCGCGAGGCGAATGCGTTCCAGCACGGTAATCGGCGACATCTGGCCAGAGGATTGCCAGACGGAGAAGAGGCGATCGCAGTCGTTCGGCAGCGCGGTGCCGCGCAGCCAGATCGCCTTCGCGCCCTCAAAGGCCTGCTGCTGCGCGCCCGTCGCCCATTTGGCGTAGAGCCAGTTGCAGCGCGCCTGTACCGGCGTCGGCGCTTCCGGGCTGAAGCTCAGAATGCCCTGCCAGTCCTGGCGGTGCGCCAGCACGTTAACGAAGCGGGTTTTCAGCGAGCGCGCCGGCGGCAGCGTCGGATATTGCTGGATAAAGTTGTTAACGGCGAGCGGCGTTTCCTGATCGAGATCCTGCGCCAGCAGGCGGTACTGCAGGTAAGGGTATAACGGATAATCCCGCAGCGTCGGCAGCAGCTGCTCGACCGTCGCCATCTGATTGCTGTCCCACGCTTGTTTGATCTGTTGATAACGTTCCCGCTGCTGATCCAGCGAGTCTGCCCACGCGCTGCTGGCCGCTCCGGCCAGACAGATCCCTATCATCCAGTTACGCCACTTCTCCACGAAAATCTCCTCTGTTGCTGCTCTCCGGCTGCGTGCCAGGCATTCTTCATGCTAACCAGGGGAACCGGCTCTTGCCATGTTCTTCACAAAATTTACGCAGCGCGCCGCACAGGTCGGCTAAAAGCGGGTTGCTGGCCGGCGCGCGACAATGACATTCTGTTAAAAACTCGTGTAAAAAAAGGCGGGCATGGCGGCGTTTGCGGGGCGATCTGATTACGGGTAAGATTGATCGCCTGCCGGCCTGGGCGCGCAACGCATTAAAATTGCGGCAATTATCGCGGTTAACCGGATGCGCCCTCTCTTCCACGGCGCATCACTTTCGGCTATCAACCACAACAGAGACCTCTATGGAAACCCGGCGCGACGAACGCATTCAGAAACTGACCCTGGCGCTAAAACGCACCGACAAGCTGCATCTGAAAGATGCCGCGCAGCTTTTAGGCGTTTCGGAGATGACCATTCGACGCGATCTGAGCGAACCGGCATCGACCGTGGTGCTGCTGGGCGGCTATATCGTCAGCGATCCGAAAAACCATGGCGGCCACTATTTCGTTTCGGATCAGCATGGTCAGAACGCGGCGAAAAAGCAGCGCCTGGCGCAGGCCGCCGCCAGCCTGATCGACGAGAATGACACGGTGTTTTTCGACTGCGGCACCACCATTCCCTATATCGTCGACGCCCTGCCTGAGGATCTGCCCTTTACCGCTATCTGCTGCGCCATGAATACTTTTCTCGCGCTTAAAGAGAAACCGGCCTGCAACGTGATTCTGAGCGGCGGCGAGTTCCACGCCGACAACGCCCTGTTCACGCCGATCGGCGCGCACTCGATTCTTGACGACCTCTGCCCGACGCTGGCGTTCATTTCGGCGGCCGGCATCGACATTGAGCAGGGCGCGACCTGCTACAACCTCAACGAGCTGGCGATGAAACATCACGCCATGCTGCGCGCGCGCCAGCGTATCCTGGTGGCAGACAGCAGCAAATTCGGCAAGGTGCTGCCCGCACGCATCGGCGAGCTGCACCGCTTTGACCTGCTGGTCAGCGACAGCGCGCCGGACAGCGCGCTGGCGGCGTGGCTGGCGCAGCAGCCGCTGCCGCTGCGTCTGCCCGAGTCGGTCTGACCCCGCCTTTTCTCTTTACGCGTAACAACACGGCGCGCCCGGAATTATCCCGGCGCGCGGCTGGGATTAGCCAGGCAAAAAGGCTAAACTTCGTCACTAATTCACCCACCAGAATCAGAGGCTCATTACAACGTGGCTCAATTCGTCTATAGCATGCATCGCGTCGGCAAAGTGGTTCCGCCGAAGCGTCATATTCTAAAGAACATCTCCCTCAGCTTTTTCCCGGGCGCGAAAATCGGCGTGCTCGGCCTGAACGGCGCGGGTAAATCCACGCTGCTGCGCATCATGGCGGGCATCGATAAAGATATCGAAGGGGAAGCGCGTCCACAGCCGGGCATCAAAGTAGGTTATCTGCCGCAGGAGCCGCAGCTTAACCCGGAACAGACGGTACGCGAATCTATCGAAGAAGCGGTCTCCGAAGTGGTCGGCGCGCTGAAGCGTCTGGATGAGGTTTACGCACTCTACGCCGAGCCGGACGCCGACTTCGACAAGCTGGCGGCCGAACAGGGTCGTCTGGAAGAGGTTATTCAGGCGCACGACGGCCATAACCTGGAAACGCAGCTGGAGCGCGCCGCCGATGCGATGCGCCTGCCGGACTGGGATGCCAAAATCGGCAACCTTTCCGGCGGCGAACGTCGCCGCGTGGCGATGTGCCGCCTGCTGCTGGAAAAACCGGATATGCTGCTGCTGGACGAACCGACCAACCACCTGGACGCCGAGTCCGTGGCCTGGCTGGAGCGCTTCCTGCACGAGTTCGAAGGCACCGTCGTGGCGATTACCCACGACCGTTATTTCCTCGACAACGTTGCCGGCTGGATCCTTGAGCTGGACCGCGGCGAAGGCATTCCGTGGGAAGGCAACTACTCCTCCTGGCTGGAGCAGAAAGATCAGCGTCTGGCGCAGGAAGCCTCTGCTGAAGCCGCCCGTCGCAAATCGATCGAGAAAGAGCTGGAATGGGTGCGTCAGGGTACGAAGGGCCGCCAGTCTAAAGGCAAGGCGCGTCTGGCTCGCTTTGAAGAGCTGAACAGCACCGAATACCAGAAACGTAACGAGACCAGCGAACTCTTTATTCCGCCGGGTCCTCGTCTGGGCGACAAAGTGGTCGAGGTGAAAAACCTGACCAAATCCTACGGCGACCGCGTGCTGATCGACGATCTCTCTTTCTCGGTGCCGAAAGGCGCTATCGTCGGCATTATCGGTCCGAACGGCGCGGGTAAATCGACCCTGTTCCGCATGATGACCGGTCAGGAGCAGCCCGATGCCGGCAGCATCGAGCTGGGCGAAACCGTCAAGCTGGCGTCGGTCGATCAGTTCCGCGACGCGATGGATAACTCTAAAACCGTGTGGGAAGAGGTTTCTGGCGGACTGGACACCATGCGTATCGGCACCTTCGAGATGCCGAGCCGCGCCTACGTCGGCCGCTTTAACTTCAAAGGCACCGACCAGGGCAAACGCGTCGGCGAACTCTCCGGCGGCGAGCGCGGTCGTCTGCACCTGGCGAAACTGCTGCAGGTTGGCGGCAACCTGCTGCTGCTTGACGAACCGACCAACGACCTGGATATCGAGACCCTGCGCGCGCTGGAAAACGCCCTGCTGGAGTTCCCGGGCTGCGCCATGGTGATCTCGCACGACCGCTGGTTCCTCGACCGCATCGCTACCCATATCCTCGACTATCAGGATGAGGGCAAGGTGGAGTTCTTCGAAGGCAACTTCAGCGAGTACGAAGAGTATAAGAAACGCACCCTCGGCGCGGATGCGCTGGAGCCGAAGCGTATTAAATACAAGCGTATTACCAAGTAATTAAAAAGGCGGCAGCGATGCCGCCTTTTCTCTTTTTGTGACTGCCTGCGCCTTTTCCTGTCGCTTCGCCCAATTCTTCCCGCTATTGCGCCTTTAACCCTGGGCTGCTGCCTGATGCCGCGTTAACACCCGCTTTTTATACTCGCTGATGATCTGACCCGATCCACCTTACCGTTCCGGCAGGCTCTGATAATAATTCGCGCCGGAGGTCATCTTACGAGGTCTATGGCATGAAAATAGCTTCAATCGACGTCACGCGTATCGCCATCCCGTTTGACGCGCAGCGACGCGCGCCCGAACACCAGGAAACCACCTTTAATGCCGCCTCCTCTTCGCTGCGCCGCATGGAAACGCTGCTGGTTAAAATCACCTGCGACAACGGCCTGTGCGGCTGGGGCGAAGCCTTCGGCCATCTGGCCAATCCCGTCACAGAACAGGCGATTTGCACGCTGGTGGCGCCTGCCTTTATCGGCAAACCGCTGCCGGATTCGCCAGACGCCATCGCCGCCCTGATGCAGCAGGCGGAAAAAGCGCTGCACGCCTTTGGCCGCAGCGGTCCGGTCCGCTACGCCCTCTCAGCGGTGGATATCGCCCTGTGGGACGCGCTCGGGCAGCGACAACAAAAGCCGCTCTGGCAGCTGCTAGGCGCCGCGCGGCAGCGCATTGAGCGCTACGCCAGCCTGGTAAGCTACGACAATCAGCCCGCCGCCGTCGCCGCGCAGGTAAAACGCGCCTGGGATGAAGGCTTTACCACGCTCAAGCTGCACGAAACCACCTTCGACGCCATCCAGGCCGCGTGCGCCGCGCTGCCGGCGCAGGCGGAACTGCTGGTCGACGTCAACTGCCCCTGGACGCGTGAAGAGGCCGCCCAGCAGGCGCATGAGCTGCGTTCGCTCCAGCTTGGCTGGCTGGAAGAGCCGATCTGGCCGCCCGACGACTATCAGGGTCTGGCGCAGCTCAAGCGCGTCGGCGTGCCGCTGGCGGCGGGCGAAAACGTCGACGGCGACTGGGGCTTTATGCATCTGCTGGAAAACGGCGCGGTGGATGTGGCGCAGCCCAGCGTGGCGAAAGTGGGCGGCATCAGCGCGGCGCTGCGCGTGTTCACCGCCGCGCAGCAGTACCGCGTGCGCGTGGTGCCCCACTGTTTCTATTACGGCGCCGGCCTGCTGGCGACCGCGCATCTGGTCGCGCTGCTGCCCGACGATATAAAGCTGGAAACGCCCTGGATCGATTTCGAAGCGCGCCTCTACCCCGATCTGCCGCGCGACGTCGCCTTTACCCTCTCCTCGCGCCCCGGCCTGGGCTATGCGCCGGATGAAGAGGTATTGCGCCACTACCGTCTCTCGCTGAGTCAGATTACCGATAAAGGAGTGCGCCGCTATGCGTAAAAACTATCGCGTGGTGATCGCGCTGCTGCTCTTCTTCGCCGGCATGCTGAACTATCTCGACCGCGCCGCGCTCTCGGTGATGGCGCCGCTGATTAAAAGCGATCTCCATATCAACGACGCGGAGATGGGCATCCTGTTTAGCTGCTTTTTTATCGGCTACTGCGCCTTCTGCTTTCTCGGCGGCTGGGCGGCGGACCGCTTCGGCCCGCGCCGCGTCTACGCCTGGGCGGCGGGCGTCTGGCCGCTGTTTTGCGGCGCCACCGCGCTGGTCACGGGCTTTACCCATCTGCTGATCGTACGCATGCTGTTCGGCATCGGCGAAGGGCCGATGGGCACCACCACCAATAAATCGATCGCCAACTGGTTTCCGAAAAAAGAGACGGGACGCGCGGTCGGCTTTACCAACGCCGGGCAGCCGCTCGGGGCGGCGATCGCGGCGCCGGTGGTCGGGCTGGTGGGGCTGCACTACGGCTGGCGCATCGCCTTTATCGTTATCGCCTTGCTCGGCTTTGTCTGGGTCGCCTGCTGGCTCTGGCTGTTCCGCGATAAGCCGGAAGATCATCCGCGCGTCGGCCCGGCTGAACGCGAGCTGATCAGCCGTCAGCGCCCGGCGACCCAGGCAGCCGCCGCGCCGCAGCAGGACCGCCATTCCCTGTGGCGCTACGTCTTTTCGCTGCCGGTGCTGGGCGTGGCGAGCGCCTTTTTCTGTTTTAACTATATCCAGTATTTCTTTCTCTCCTGGCTGCCTAGCTATCTCACCGACTTCCAGCATCTGGATATCAAAAGCATGAGCATTATCGGCGTGCTGCCCTGGCTGGGCGCGACGGCGGGCTTTCTCGGCGGCGGCATCGTTTCCGATATGCTGTTCCGCCGCACGCAAAACTTTTTGCTGTCGCGCAAGCTGGTGATCTTCGTCGGCCTGGCGGTGGCGGCGCTCTGCGTGCTGCTCACCGCCTGGAGCCGGGATGTGGTGAGCGCGGTGACGCTGATTACGCTGGCCAGCGTGTTCGCCTATATGACGCCGCAGGCGTGCTGGTCGCTGCTGCAGGATATCGTTCCGGCGGGACGCATCGGCACCGCGGGCGGCTTTGTTCATCTGCTGGCTAATCTGGCGGGGATTCTGTCGCCGGGCATTACCGGCTTTTTGATTCAGTATGGCGGCGGCTACCATACGGCGTTTCTGCTGGCGAGCGCGCTGGCGGTGGCGGGCATGCTGCTGCTGGCGCTGCTGGTGCGGCAAAAAGGGGTCAATACGCTGCGCGCGCTGGCGGCGAACTGAAACAACAGCGGGGGCGAGGCCCCCGCTTTCAGGCAGGGTTCTTGCCGTCCATCATCGCTTTTACCAGTTCGATACAGCGCAGGAAACGCGTGTCGTAATCGTCCTCGCGCACGTGCACAAAGTCGACGTTGTTCTCCCGCAGCATGGTGACCAGCATTGACTGGAACTCGCGGCGATCCACCGAGCTACCCAGGCTGCGCAGGCCGTCCGCCACCCAGGGCACGTTATTCTCCAGCAGGATCACCAGGTCGAAGCGATATTCGTCGATCAGCGCCTGCACGAAGGGATGCTCCCGGCCTTCATACTTCAGGCAGAACGCCTGGGTGGTGATGAAATCGGTGTCGATAAAGGCGACTTTGTTGGCGTACTTCACCGCAAAGTCGATGTACTGCGCTTGACCGAGGGCGATCTTGTCGTAGTCGGAATATTGCAGCGCCATCTCGTCGCCGCCAAGGTGAGAGAAGACGTAGTCGCGGCCATACTCCCAGGCGCTGGTGGTGTTGAAAATGTTGGCCAGCTTGTTGACTAGGGTCGATTTGCCGCTGGATTCGCCGCCGAGCACGGCGACGGTGCGCACGAAAAAGGGCTTAACCTCGGTCGGAATATATTCCCAGTAGCGAAAGGGATCCTGACGGATCTGCGCGCCGCTGATATTCATAAAGGATCGCGCCGGATCGACCAGCACGGTGCGCACGCCCAGATGCTGCTGATACATCTCTGCATCCGCGGTCTCGCTGGTGTAGATGCAGTCAGGCGCGATGCCCTGATCGCTAAGAAAGGTTTTTACCCCTTCGCTCCAGACATCCCAGCCGTGCGGATAGGGCTCGATGCCCTCTTCGTTGAACGAGTGAATGCGGATATTTTTTTGATACTTGAAGGTTTGCAGCAGCCAGCGCAGCCGATCGCTGACGGTCGGCTGCTGCGACATGGCGCTGTTCTCGAACAGTTCGCGATCGCGCGGCTCGTCGTGCCCCATAATGATATGCAGCTCGTCGACCTGGCTGCAGGCGCGCTGGATAAGGTAAATATGACCGGTGTGAAGCGGATAGAACTTACCGAACACCACGCCGACGGTTTTATCGCGGCGCGGAAACTCCAGACCCAGAAAGCGATGCAGCGCTTCCAGCTTTTGCGCGCTTGGACTTTTGATTTTGGCGTTGAGCAGCTGGCTCAGATAGCCCTTGGTCATCCCGCTGGCGTCGGCCACCTGCTGCAGGGTATGCCCCTGCTGGCGAATGGCGGTTTTCAGATAGTCGAACGACGTCATGCTGCCTCCTGCATGGATTGAAGTTGCCTGCGAGTTTACCCGCTCAGCCTTTAAAGCTCATCCAGTATCGCCAGCGCGTCCGCCAGTTTTTTCGCGCTGTAAACCTTCATGCCGTCGACCGCTTTTTTCGGCGCGTTGCCGGCCGGCACGATGGCGCGCTTAAAGCCGTGCTTGGCCGCTTCAGAGATACGCTCCTGCCCGCTCGGCACCGGACGGATCTCGCCCGCCAGCCCGACTTCGCCGAAGATCACCAGATCCTGCGGCAGCGGACGATCGCGCAGGCTCGACACCATCGCCAGCAGCAGCGCCAGATCGGCGCTGGTCTCGGTCACCTTCACGCCGCCGACCACGTTGACGAAAACATCCTGGTCGGCCATCTGCAGGCCGCCGTGGCGATGCAGCACCGCCAGCAGGATCGCTAACCTGTTTTGCTCGAGTCCCACCGCGACGCGGCGCGGATTGCCCATCATCGAGTGATCCACCAGCGCCTGGATCTCCACCAGCAGCGGACGGGTGCCTTCCCATACCACCATGACGGAGCTGCCGGAGGTCACCTCGTCGCCGCGCGACAGGAAGATCGCCGACGGATTGCTGACTTCGCGCATCCCCTGCTCGGTCATGGCGAACACGCCCAGTTCGTTAACCGCACCGAAGCGGTTTTTATGGCTGCGCAGCGTGCGGAAGCGCGAGTCGGCGTCACCGTCCAGCAGCACCGAACAGTCGATGCAGTGCTCCAGCACTTTCGGACCCGCCAGCGAGCCATCTTTGGTAACGTGGCCGACCATCACGATCGCCACGCCGCGCGTTTTGGCGAAGCGCGTCAGATAGGCGGCGGTTTCGCGCACCTGCGCCACGCTGCCCGGCGACGACTGAATATCCGCCATGTGCATCACCTGGATAGAGTCGATCACCATCAGCTTCGGCTCTTCCTGCTCGGCGATTTGACAGATCTGCTCGATGCTGGTTTCCGACAGCATGTTGAGGTTTTCGCTCGGCAGGCCGAGACGGTGCGCGCGCATCGCCACCTGCTGCAGCGACTCTTCGCCGGTGACGTAGAGGGTTTTCATCTCCTGCGCCAGGCGACACATCACCTGCAGCAGCAGCGTCGATTTCCCCGCGCCGGGATTGCCGCCGATCAGGATGGCGCTGCCCGGCACCACGCCGCCGCCCAGCACGCGGTCGAACTCTTTGAAGCCGGTGGAGAAGCGCGGCAGCGCCTCCAGGCTGATTTCCGACAGCTTCTGCACCCGGCTGACGCCCGCGCTACCGGCGTAGCCGCTCAGGCGCTCATTGCGCGCCGCCGCTGGCGACGCCGCAATACGCACTTCGGTGATGGTGTTCCAGGCGTGGCAGGCGCTGCATTGCCCCTGCCAACGCGGATAGTCTGCGCCGCATTCGTTACAAACGAAGGCGCGTTTTGCCGCTTTGGCCAAATCAGTACCTCTAACGCTCTTCGTGAATCAAGCTGCCGCTGAGGATGCAAAATACGCCCATCAGATCGGCGTGACGGATAGTCACCTGCGTCTGCTCATTCACTTTGGGTTTAGCATGATAAGCGATACCCAGCGCCGCAGCCTTAATCATCGGCAGGTCGTTGGCGCCGTCGCCGATGGCGACGGTTTGCTCCGGCGCGATGTCGAAACGCTGCGCCAGCTTCTTCAGGGTATCCGCTTTGTATTGCGCGTCGACAATCTGTCCCAGCACTTCGCCGGTCAGCCTGCCGTCGCGCATTTCGAGTTCGTTGGCGGCGACGTGCGCCAGATGCAGCCTGTCGCGCAGGTATTCCGCGAAATAAGTAAAGCCGCCGGAGGCGATCGCTACCTGCCAGCCCAGCGCCTGCAGCTTCTGCACCAGCTCGGTCAAACCCGGCATCAGCGGCAATTCGTCGCGCACCTGCTTCAGAATATTGGCGTCGGCGCCTTTCAGCGTCGCCACGCGCTGGCGCAGGCTGGCGGCGAAGTCCAGCTCGCCGCGCATCGCGCGCTCGGTCACTTCCGCCACCAGCTCGCCGCTGCCCGCCAGTTTGGCGATCTCGTCGATGCACTCGATCTGAATCGCCGTGGAGTCCATGTCCATCACCAGCAGGCCCGGGGTTTTCAGATGCGGGATCTTGCCGAGCGGCGCGACGTCGAGACCGTTCTCGTGCGCCAGCTTCGCGGCGCGCGGCGTCAGCGAACCGGCCAGACGCACCACCTGATACTCGTCGACGCGCCAGGCGCTGACGATCACCATCGCCGCGCCTAACTGATGCTGATAATCGGTAAGCTGTTGTTTAGTCAGTTCACGACCATACAGCAGCCAGCCGGTCCGACCGGCACGGTAGTCCAGCGGCATCACTTCGTCGCCGCTAAGGGAAAGGGGTAAACCCGGCCATTCGGAGAGTTCGGCGGGCAGATCGCACCAGGTAAGACGGTTCGGCATCAGAGCTCCTGTAGGGGGACAACAAAACCACGCAAGAGGCTACCTTGTCTGCGCCGCTTCTGGCAACATAATCTCCTGGTTTCTGTTGTGACGTGACACAGGTTATCGATGGCTAAAAGGGCACTGAAATTTCGCTTACATCGCACGGTGATTGTGCTGATCTCGCTGGCGCTGTTAGTCGTTCTGATGCAGGGCGCCTCCTGGTTTAGCCTCGGCCATCAGATGGCGCGCTCCGAGCAGGTCGAAGAGCTGGCGCAGACGCTGACGAAACAGGTCGCCTTTAGCCTGTCGCCGCTGATGGACAACAGCGACGATAACCGCAGCCAGATCGAAGCCATCCTCAACCAGATGACCACCAACAGCCGCATTCTCGACGCCTCGGTTTACGCCGACGACGGCAGCCTGGTGGCGCACAGCGGCGAAAATATCAACGTGCGCGATCGCCTCGCGCTCGACGGCAAGCGCGCCGGCAGCTACTTCAACCATCAGCTGGTGGAGCCGCTCGGCAACAGCGACGGCCCGCTCGGCTTTCTGCGCGTGACGCTGGATACCCATGTGCTGGTCACCGAATCGCGTCAGGTCGACAACACCACCAATATTCTGCGCCTGATGATGCTGCTGGCGCTGGCCATCGGCATTATTTTGTCGCGCACGCTGCTGCGCGACCGCCGCACCCGCTGGCAGCAGTCGCCGTTTTTGCTGACCGCCAGCACGCCGGTTAAAGAGGATGGCGACGACGAAGGCGAGAAGAAAGAATCGGTGCCTTAAGCCACAGGCACGCCCTGTTTATCGGTTTTCGCCATTTAATATGGGGTCAACCAGAGCGTATTCAAGCAAAAGTGCAAGTCCATTCACGTCGAATGAATAGATTCGTGAATAGATTCGTGAATAGTTTTTAAATGAAAAAAAAGCCCGCTTTGCGGGCTTCTTAGCTTTAAATCAGCTGCTACGGTGCATAGATACTCAGGCGAGCAGCAGCGCCTTTAGCTCGCCCAGCGAGGTCACCGTCCAGGTCGGACGAATCGTCTCTGGCAGCGGTCGCGTGCCGTGATCGATCCAGCAGGTTTTTAAACCGGCGTTCATGCCGCCGAGAATATCGGACTCCGGCGTATCGCCCACCATCAGCACGCGGCTGCGATCCGGGTTGCCCATCTTCTCCAGCGCGTAGTTGAAAATAGCCGCGTCCGGCTTAGGCACGCCGACCTGCTCGGAGATCACCAGCGCCGAAAAGTAGTCGCGGAAGCCGGTGCGCTCCAGACGCGCCTGCTGCAGCGCGGTAAAGCCGTTGGTGATAATGCCCATCGGCACCTTGTTGTGCAGCGCGTGCATCAGGCTGACCGCGCCCTCCAGCGGCATGCAGATCTCCGACATGGCGCTCAGAAAGCCGCTGTTAAGCACGTCAGGCGCCACGCTCAGCTTTTCCGCCCAGCCGGTGAAACGCCGCGTCTGCAGCTGCAGCGCGGAGATGGCGCCGTTCTGGTAATCGACCCACAGCGGCTTGTTGATCGCCTGATAGTCGGCGTAGTCCTGATCGGTGAACTGAACGTCGTAGCCGGCGAAGAGACGCTGCAACCCGGCAAACGCGTCGAAGTGGAACAGGGTGTCATCGGCATCAAACAGGATGCAATCCCAGTCTTTTAACATTACAGCTCCTTAAAAGCCTACAGCGTCAGCGCCATGATGATGGCGTCTTCACGTCCGCTGGCGGTGGGATAGTAGTTGGGGCGGCGGCTCACCTGGTGGAAATCGAGCTGCTCGTACAGGGCGATAGCGGGATGATTAGAGGCGCGCACTTCCAGCCACAGCGTCATCACGTCGCGCTTCTCCAGCTCGGCGATAAGATGCTGCAGCAGCTGACGTCCGTAGCCGCGCCGCTGGAAAGCGGGATCGACGGCGATATTGAACAGCGACGCCTCATCCAGCACCACCTGCGTAATGGCGAAGGCGGCCATCACGCCATCGACGTCGAGGCGATAGTTAAGAAAACGCTCGCCCTGGTTGCTGGCGAAGGTCTGTTCGCGCCACGGAAAAGCGTGGCTGCGGCACTCGATGGCGAAAGCCTGGGCGGTGTCCTCAGGGGTGAGGAAAGAGATCGCTGTCATGGTTACACATCTGTTGCCAGAGCGCGCGTTTCGCCGCGCCGCTGCTGGAGAGTTCATTTAAAGAGGCTGAGTGAAGCGCGACGCCGCTAAAGGGGTGCGGCCCGTCGATACCAATCAGCCAGCCCGCGCAGTCGAGCGATTCGGGCAGCATCTGCAGCTGATCGGGCGTCAGCGCCATTACCTGGGCGGGCTGCAGGTCGAGCACGTGCAGCACGTCTCGCACCAGCGGCTCGTGCAGGCCGGGCGCGACGTCGGCGACGATAATCAGTTTTGTGCCTGGCGTCAGCCGTACCGCGATTTCGCCCTGAAGCACGCGCGGGCGTCGCAGTTGATACTGCGTTATTCCCATTTGCTGTAACAGCCAGTCGCGCCTGGACGTCATGATTTACCCTTGATGTGCTGCCGGAATGCGACGCTATGCTAGCAAACCCATCGAACATGCGCCAACAAACCACTATAATCGCCGCTCTGATCTAACAGGAGCCTTTCATGTCTGCTTTTACCCCGGCCAGCGAAGTCATACTGCGCCACAGTGATGAATTTACCGCCCGCCACGTCTTGTTCGCTGGCGACAT
The DNA here is from genome assembly GCF_000738765.1 of Pantoea sp. NGS-ED-1003. Taxonomy (NCBI): domain Bacteria; kingdom Pseudomonadati; phylum Pseudomonadota; class Gammaproteobacteria; order Enterobacterales; family Erwiniaceae; genus Pantoea; species Pantoea sp. NGS-ED-1003. The sequence continues at coordinate 292,928 of NZ_JPQA01000003.1, read as the reverse complement.
GCAGGATGACCTGCCCGCTCAGCTGGAGACCGCCTCGTCGCGCGCGCATACCCAGCAGTATCATCACTGGCAAAACCTGAGTCGCCGTCTGGGCGAACGGGCGCGTTACGGTCTGGTGGCAACGCAGGAAGACGTTGAAGGCTGCGATACGCTGATTTACTACTGGCCGAAAAACAAGCCGGAAGCCTTGTTCCAGCTGATGAATCTGCTCTCTCTGCTGCCGCTGGGCTGCGACATTTTCGTCGTGGGCGAAAACCGCAGCGGCGTGCGCAGCGCCGAAGGCATGGTCGAAGAGTGGACGACGCTGGACAAAATCGACAGTGCGCGCCGCTGCGGCCTCTATCACGGTCGCCTGGAAGGCAAGCCGACGTTCGACGCTGAAAGCTTCCGCGACAGCTACGATCTCGATCCGCTGACCATCTGCACCCTGCCGGGCGTCTTCAGCCGCGACGACCTCGATATCGGCAGCGCGCTGCTGCTCACCACCCTGGCGCCGCACACCAAAGGCAAAGTGCTGGATATCGGCTGCGGCACGGGCGTGCTGTCGGCGGTGCTGGCCAACCACTCGCCGAAAGTGCGTCTGACCCTGTGCGACGTGCACGCCGCGGCGATTGAAGCAAGCAAGGCGACGCTGGCGATCAACGGCTTCGAGGGCGACGTTTTCCCGAGCAACGTCTTCTCCGACGTTACCGGCCGCTTCGATCTGATCCTCTCCAACCCGCCGTTCCACGAAGGGCGCGAAACCAGCCTGGACGCGGCGCAGACTCTGATCCGCGGCGCGGTGAAGCACCTCAACACCGGCGGCGAACTGCGTATTGTCGCCAATGCCTTCCTGCCCTATCCGCAGGTGCTGGACGAGACCTTCGGCAGCCATGAAGTGCTGGCGCAAAACGGACGCTTCAAGGTTTACCGCGCCGTTTACGGCCGCGGCGCGAAAGCGCGCTAAGCAGCAGCGACGGTGAAAACGTTGCTTTTTACAGCAGTCGATTCGCCGTCGCGAAATATCTGTTGACGCCGGGTGTAAAATCTCTAGAATGCGCCTCCGTGGTTGCAATACTGTCATGTATTGCTGGTACGCGAAGGTGGCGGAATTGGTAGACGCGCTAGCTTCAGGTGTTAGTGTCTTAACGGACGTGAGGGTTCAAGTCCCTCTCTTCGCACCAACAACCACGATTTTCATCTCGCATCGCACTGCGCGAAGGTGGCGGAATTGGTAGACGCGCTAGCTTCAGGTGTTAGTGTCTTAACGGACGTGAGGGTTCAAGTCCCTCTCTTCGCACCAATGCGGCGATATGAAAAGCAAGATGACTCAAATGCGAAGGTGGCGGAATTGGTAGACGCGCTAGCTTCAGGTGTTAGTGTCTTAACGGACGTGAGGGTTCAAGTCCCTCTCTTCGCACCAGAGTTGTCCTCCCCTGCTTCGCCTCTCTGTTTTGCTCTCTCTGTTTCACACCCCATGAAAATTCACCGCAACGGCCGCTAATCCGCCCGCTAACGCCAGACATGACGGCAGCAGCAGATAATGACGCAACCGGCGATGGAACAGCATCACCACCGTCAACAGCAGCGCGACGATCATCACGATACGCCATTGGCTAAAGCTCGGCTCCCATAGCGCAAAGCACGGCATCGCCGCACAGGGCAACAGTACGCCCCAGGCGCTGTCCAGTTTCTTCCCCATCACCCAGCTGAAACCCCACAAGCCGCAAGCGGCGAATACGGCCATTAACATGGTTTCGACCTCAAATGATAAGAATTCGCATTATCATATGATAATAAATCTCATCTTGCAGCCTGTTTTTTTCGCCCTCGGGCGGGAAGATGACAGACCAGTTGGAAAATGCTAGATTGCGGCCGATAACACCTTTCATAACACAGCAAATTTGCTCATTGTCCGGCAAATGAATTTATCTTTGCCGGAATGCGCTTTGATATTTCAGGGCCGTTTCGAGTATTAATAATGAAATTACAATCTTACGATGAATTGAAACAGAGCAAATATCGGCTGTCGCTGATGCTCTTTCTGTTTTTAAATGTCGCCGTATCGCTTTTTTGCCTGATCCCTTTCGCCGGCAGCCCGGCAGCGGACTTGCCTGTTCCGATTATTACCGTCGCGCTATTTAGCGCCTCGACGTTAATAGCGTGTTTAATCAGGCCCAAACTGAAATTACCTTTATTAAATCCTGTAGCATTGCTGCTTGGCGTGTTTTGGGCCTGGCATATTGACCTCAAATATCAGCAGGTTTTCTTTTTTGACGACAATTTTTTGATGATTAGTCTGCTGAGCGTATTTTTTATCAGCGCAATCGCCCTGAGCGATTACCTGCCGGCATTTTGTCTGCATATCACCCCACCCGTGGTCACGGTGCTGCTGCTGGATAAGGGCGCGCATCTGGCGATGCTGCTGCTGACCATTTCGCTGCCGCTGATTGGCTTCTCTCTGCAGCACCTGATGCGCCGCCGCGTCGATCGCTTCACCCGTCGTCTGATGCGCCAGCTCTATGAAGAAAAAGAGACCTTCAGCGATCTCAGCATGCTGGACCCGCTGACCGGCCTTTATAACCGCCGCGGGCTGAAAAACCGGCTGGATAATATTCTGGAGAATCACGCGGGCAGCCACTTCGTGCTGCTGCTCGATATCGACCACTTCAAGGCGTACAACGACAACTACGGCCATGCCATGGGCGATCAGGCGCTGGCGCGCGTGTCGGTGGCGATCCGCGATGCCGTGCGTTCGCGCGATGTGGTGGTGCGCTACGGCGGCGAAGAGTTTCTGGTGCTGATGACCAACGTCAACGCGTCGATCGCCATGAAGCTGGCGGAGCGCATTCGCCAGTATGTACTCGATCTGGAGATCCCCCACCGTTTCAACGAAAAGGTCTCTACCCACGTGACCGTCAGCGCCGGCATTGCGCCAATCTTCGACGACGAGTTCGATCAGGCAGTTGCCAACGCCGATCGCGCGCTCTACGTCGCCAAAAATCAGGGCCGAAATACTATTCTCGCCTGGGAAGACCTGCCTAAAACCCTGACCGTCAGCGGCGAAGCGCTTTAACTCTTCGCCCGCCATCGCGGCGGTGCGCGGTAAGCCCCCGGCCGCGCCGGCCTTTCCGCCGACTTGTGAATAGGACTAAGAACGATTATCATTCTTTCTTCTCTGCTTCCAGGGCGTGTTATTCAGCATGGCGAACATCAGGCAGCAATCTCAACGCTTTCAGTACGCTCAGCCTATTTTTATGCAGGGCGATCGATCGCTGGCGCGCGCCCTGCGCGATCTGATGCGCGAGCAGCACCCCTATATGCTGGAGAGCATCCACCTTGATGAAGCCGCACCCGCAGACGCTCTGACGCTGGCGGAGTGGGCGAGCCCGGAACAGTTCCCTGCGCTGGCGCAGCGCTACAGCGACTATCTCTATCGTCAGCATCCCGATGCTGTCCAGGAGGCGAAGCCGGTTCAGTCGCTCTGGGCGCAGTGGTATTTCGGCCTGCTGCTGCCGCCGCTGATGCTGGCGCTGCTGGCGGAATCGCGCGCGCTCGACTGCTCGCCGCAGCATATCCACGTTCAGTTCCACGAGCATGGCCACCCTTGCGCCTTCTGGATCGCGACGCACGAAGATGAAGAGGCGCGCTACCTTACCGCGCCGCAGCGCATCGATCGCCTGATCCAGCAGCATCTGATCCCGGCGGTGAACGCCATCGCCCAGCACGGCGGCATTAACGCCAGGCTGGTCTGGAATAATATGGGCTTCTCTTTTCACTGGTTTCTCGGCGAGCTGAAAACCCTGCTGGACGAAGCGACGATTCTGCAGCTTGAGCAGACGCTCTTTTTTATCAGCCGCCTGCAGGACGGCAGCGACAATCCGCTCTACCGCACTATGCTGCCGCGCGGCGGCGAGATGGTCAGACGCAGCTGCTGCCAGCGCTACCGTATTCCCGACGTCGAACGCTGCGGCAACTGCACGCTCAGCGTATAAAACCGTCTCCCGACGCACTTTCTCCTTTTCTCTCGTTTACACTTTTTCTCCCTTGTGGCAGTTTTTACGCCTTCGACCTGCATGGAGAAAAAGATGAGCCTGGAGTCGGTACGGCAGTTTTTCGCCGAACACGCACCTGATATCGACATTATCGAGATGTCGCAAAGCACCGCTACCGTGGAGATGGCGGCGCGCGTTCACGGCGTTGCGCCGGGACAGATCGCCAAAACGCTGTCGCTGAAAGTTAAAGACGAGGTGGTGCTGATCGTCACGCGCGGCGATGCGCGGCTCGATAACCGCAAGCTGAAAGCGGCGCTGGGCGCTAAGGCGCGCATGCTGAGCGTCGATGAGGTGGTGAACTGGACCGGCCATCCGGTCGGCGGCGTCTGCCCGTTCGGGCTGGAAAATCCGCTGAAGGTGTACTGCGACGAGTCGCTGCGCCGCTTCGACGAAGTGCTGCCCGCCGCAGGCGCCGTCCATAGCGCCGTGCGTATTACCCCACAGCGCATGGCCGAGCTGACGCAGGCGCAGTGGGTAGACGTGTGCGAAGCGCTCTAGTGCGTCAGCTTCGATACCGCGCCTGATATTTCGATGCCGCGCGTTTCGCGGCCGAAGGCGACAAACAGGCAGATTAGCACCGCCACCGTACCGGCGACGATGGCCATCCCCAGACCGTAGTTGCCGTTATGCGCCTCGGCGATGCGCGACTGCAGCGTAGCGTTGACCGAGGCGATCAGATTGCCCAGCTGATAGACGAAGCCCGGCAGCACCGCGCGCGCGTTGGCGGGCACCAGCTCAGTAAGATACGTCGGCACCACGCCCCATGCGCCCTGCACCATAAACTGCATCAGAAACGCGCCCAGCCCAATCGCCCAGGAACCGCTGGAGAAGGCCCAGAGCGGCAGCACCGGCAGCGCCAGCAGCGACGCCAGCATAATCGCCTTTTTACGCCCGATACGCTCCGACAGCGCACCAAAAAAGACGCCGCCCAGCATCGCCGCGATGTTGTAGCTGATGGCGATCAGGCTGACGGTGTGCGCGTCGAACTGATGCTGCACCTTCAGGAAGGTGGGATAGAGATCCTGGGTGCCGTGGCTGAAGAAGTTGAAACAGGCCATCAGCAGCACCAGGTAGAGACACATTTTCCAGTGCTGGCGGATGATCGGCAGCAGCGCGCTGCTCTCCTGGCGCTCGCGCGCCGCCAGCCAGACCGGCGACTCCGGCACTTTGAAGTAGATAAACGGCAGCAGCAAAATCGGCAGCGCGCCGATCAGGAACATGCCGCGCCAGCCTACCGCGTCGAAAAAGAGCCCGAAGATCACTGAGGCCAGCAGATAGCCGCACGGATAGCCCGCCTGAAAGATGCCGGACATCAGCCCGCGCGAGCGGTCGGGAATGGTCTCCATCGCCAGCGACGAGGCGACGCCCCAGATGCCGCCCATCGCCACGCCGTAAATAATGCGAAAGCCGAGAAAGGCGCTGAAGCTCGGCGACCAGGCGGAGAGCAGTTCAAACAGGGAAAACAGCACGATATTGAGCATCAGAATCGGCCGACGGCCATATTTTTCCGCCAGCCGTCCAAACAGCAGCGCGCCGATCGGGCGCACCGCCAGCGTCAGCATAATCGCGATCGACACCTCTGAAACCGAGGCGTGAAAGTATTGCGCGAGGTCGCTTAAAACAAACACCAGTATAAAAAAGTCAAACGCGTCCAGCGTCCAGCTGGCGAAGCTGGCAAACGCCACATTCCGCTGGGTCGGGGTCCAGTTAAACATAAACGTATCCTGTCAGTGCCATTCGGATAAAGGTCCGAAAGAAAGAGGCGTAACCGCCGAGACGGTTACGATATTGTTAACGTTTTGTTTATAGCACTTTGCTAAACGCGAGCGCGTTCAAATGCTGGCATCCCTGACGTCAGGATGTAACTAAGGGTGTCGGCGCATGTCACGTCGAGGGAATCGTCCTGAGGATTAGCGTTTCAGCTGCGTCAGGGCCTGTTCGAGGATTTCCAGCAGCAGCGCGTTATCGACGTGGTGCAGCACATGGACCAGCGCGCCGCTGTCGACAGGGATGCCGACGTCGACGCGCAGCGGCGTGCGGTAGCGCCAGCTTTTGCCGCGCGTCGCGCCCGGACGCAGTTCGATATCCACGCGGTAGTCGGTGCCGTTCGCCACGCGCTGATTCAGCAGCCAGGCGACCACCAGCGCGTCATGGATCCAGCTGCCCGGCAGATTGCGGGTGCGGATAGAGTAATCGATCCACGGACGCAGCGTGTCGCGCACGAAATGAGAGAGCGGATGATCGCTGGCGGTGATGCGTGACAGATCCTGATGGGTCAGCAGCGTCTGCGTGGTCACGTCCATCGGCGCCAGCGTGATAGCCGCGCCGCTGTGTAGCACCTGATGCGCCGCCTCGGGATCGAGACCAAAATTGGTATCTTTGATGTAGTCGTCCAGCGCGAATACGCCGCCCATCACCACAATCTCGGCCACCGCTTCCGCCATCGCCGGATAGCGCTGCAGCGCCATGGCTACGTTGGTCAGCGGGCCGAGCGCCACCAGGGTAATTTCGCCGGGGTTGTCGCAAATCAGCCTGCCGATGGCCTCGGCCGCATCGTAGCCGTCCGCCGCCATCGGCTTTGGCGCGCGCACGCCCTGCCACAGCCTGACCATATCGAGCTGCTCTACGCGGTTATCGAGCGCCGCGCGCCAGGGCGCATGATCCTCTTTCAGCGCCTGAGCGGCGCCCTGCACCACCGGAATGGCCGAGCCGAGGCGCGTCAGCAGATCTTTCGTTACCTGCGCGCCGATGTCGCTCGGCGTATTGCCTGCGACGGTGGCGATCAGCTCCACCGACAGCGCTGGCGAAGCAAGGGCCAGCGCGAGCGCCAGACCGTCGTCGGTATTGGCGCCGGGGATGCCGTTGCCCGGATCGCAGTCAATAATCACTCTTTTCATGTTGTCGTCGCGTTGGTTTTAATGTGCGGCGTACAGCCGCAGGATTCGCCGATTTCAAGGTAGTGCGGAAACTCATGCAGCTTCGCCTCGCCGTCCCAGTTTTGCAGCATGCCGATGGCGCAGCGCGCCATATCCCGCAGCGGCTGGCGCACGGTGGTTAAGGTCGGCACATGGAAAGCGGACTGATCGGTGCCGTTGAAACAGACCAGCGCCACATCCTGCGGCACGCGAATGTTGTGCTCGGAGAAAGCGCGAATCGCGCCGATCGCCTGCCCTTCGTTACTGGCAAACAGCGCGCGCGGCGCGCCGGGACCGGCCAGCATGCGCTGCGCCGCTTCGTAGCCGCCCTGCCGCGTATAGCTGGCGGGAAAGATCAGCGCCTCATCGACCGGCGTCCTGTGCGCCGCCATCGCATCGCGCCAGCCCTGAATACGATCCTGCGCGTTAAGCATCTCCAGCGGCCCGCTGATGATGCCGACCTGCCGATAGCCGTGGCTGAGCAAATGGGAGGTGACCTGAAACGCCGCCTGTCGTTCATCGACGCGCAGCATGCTGACGCCGGGCTGCGGCTCGACGCGATCCAGCATGACAAACGGGGTGCCGCTGGCCTGAATCACATCGATATAGGGATGGCGGTCGACGCTGTTGTAAAACAGGCCGTCGACCTGACGGTTCAGCAGGCTGTGGATCAGCTCCAGCTCGCGCTGACGGTCGTCGCCCGCGTCGCCGAGCAGCATCACGTGACCATGATCCAGCGAGGCCTGCAGCAAAACGTGCGCCATAGAGGCGACGAAAGTATTGCCGATATTCGGCACGATCAGCCCATAGGTTTTGGTGCTGCCCGACGCCAGGGCGCGCGCCACGCCGTTGGGGCGATAGCCGGTCAGCCGGATGGCCTCCAGCACGCGCTGACGCGTGCTTTCCGCCACCGGACGCGGACCGTTGTTGATGACGTAGCTGACCACCGCCACCGATGTGCCGGCCATTTTTGCCACGTCGCTGCGTGTGACTTTGCCTGACGGCTGTTTCAAGCTTTTAGCTCCCGATGTAAACACGAAAGGCCGTGAATCATCACGGCCTGCTCGTTAGCGCGCGGGAAGCGACGCCGCACTAGATGGCGTCTTCCGGCAGATTGAGATCGCGCCCTCGCGTCTCTGGCGCGACAAAGGTCGTGAAGAAACCGATAGCCGCCATCGCGGAGAAGTAGACCGCTATCGGCCACCAGTGACCGCTCCAGGAGAGCATCGCCGCCGCCAGCAGCGGCGCGGTGCCGCCCGACAGAATCGAGCCCAGCTCTTTGGCTACCGCCATTTTCGTATAGCGATGTTTAACGCCGAACAGCTCTACACCCCACGCGGCCTGTACCCCGTAGATGCCGAGCGACGCCAGCGCCATGCCGACCACAATCACCGGAATCACGATGGCCGGTTCGCGGCTGTCGAGCAGATAAAAGGCAGGCCAGGCGTAGAACATCAGCAGCAGGCAAAAGCCGCGATAGGTGATGCGGCGGCCGAAGCGATCCGAGAGCCAGCCCGCCAGCGGGATCACCGCAAAGCCCAGCACCGAGGCGATAAAGACCGCCGTGGTCGGCACCGATTTATCGACCATCAGCACCTTCGCCACATAGCCGACCATAAAGCCCTGCGCCAGATAAGAAGGGCCGTTTTCGCCGATACGCAGGCCGACCAGCGTCCAGAAAGCGCGCGTGCGCGTCCAGAATCCGCGCGCGTCCGCCACCGGCTGTGCGTCGCGCGCCGCGGCGCGTTCCGCTTCCAGCTCCTGCTTTCTGCGCTCAAACACCGGGGTTTCGCGCAGATGGCGACGGATCCAGAGCGCCGCCAGGGCGATCAGCACGCTGCTGAGGAAAGGAATGCGCCATCCCCAGGCCAGCAGGCTCTCTTGATCCATCTGCACCACCGCCAGCCACACCAGCGCGGCGAGCAGCGTGCCGCTGTTGGAGCCTAAAGCAATCACTGACGAGACCAGCCCGCGCCGCTCGACCGGCGCATATTCGCCCAGCATGACCGTACCGCCTGAAAGCTCCGCGCCGGCGCCCAGCCCCTGGGTAAACCGTAACAGCACCAGGCAGGCAGGCGCCCAGACGCCGATAGCAGCGTAGCTGGGGATCAGGCCGATCAAGGTAGTGGAAGCGCCCATCAGAATAATGGTGATGATCATGACCGTTTTTCGCCCTTTGCGATCGCCGATCCAGCCGAACAGCACCGCGCCGATAGGACGCGCGATAAACCCGACCGACCAGGTGGCGAAGCTGGAGAGCAGCGCCATCGCAGGCGTCGCCTGAGGGAAGAAAACATCGCCGAAGATAATGCCCGCCGCCAGGCCATAGAGCGCGAAGTCCGCATACTCCATCGCCGTGCCGAGCCAGCAGGATAAGGTGGCGCGCCAGAAATCTTTGCGCCCGGAAGAGGTGGTCAGCCGCTCATCGGCGGCGGAGTGCAAACGCGTGGAATCGCGCTCAACGGAGTGTTGTGCCGTCATACCATTTCCCTGTTTCAGTGATCGTGAACGCCCTTCCGTGGGACGGTTCTTTGATAGCAATCAGAACTCCCCGGGTGGCGATGTACTGGTTGGCTAACCCTTGTTGCGGTCAGTAAAGGATTCCCTGGTGTTGGAATCTCTGACTTTGCCTGCTCTGCCGATGTTAATCACCGGTCGTTTAAAAGCAGGCAAAGCACTAAACCTACTGGGCCTTTCTCGCATCGTCCGCCGCGAGTAATCACTGAGGGCCAGTTTATCTACGCGCGTAGATAAATCAAGTAAATTTAGCCATAACTGTTAAAAATCATACAGCTCCGCAAGGGTTTAAAACCAATTTATATATATAATACATAAGCTTAACATAAATTTACCGCGCATAATTCAATCAGTGTCATTTGATACTTAACATTTTCCCTTAATAATACCTGGCCGGAACCTGTTAAAGCGCAGCGCACAGAGTTATCGCCTGGAAACATGACGGGGGGATGACAGCCTCGGCTGTTTCGTCAGGTTAAGTCAGGTTTTAACATTGCGCTGCTTTGCATTAGGCTAAGAGAAGAACGAAGCAGGAGTCCTATGACCATTATCTTGATGCGACACGGCAAGCCGGACCATCGCGCCGCTGGTCGGCTCAGCGCCCAGGGGCTGGCCGACTGGTGCGAGGCGTATGACATGGCGCCGGTGTGCGACATGCCGCCCGAGCGCAGCCTGACCATCGCACGTCAGGCGTCGGTGATTGTCTGCAGCCCGCTGCCGCGCGCGCGCTCTTCGCTGACGCGGCTCGGCCTGCAGCCGATCCACATCGATGCGCTGTTCAGCGAAATCTCGGTTCCGCTGATCGCCTCGCGCCGCCTTGAAATGCCGGCTGCGCTCTGGCTGGCGCTGCTGCGCATGCTGTGGCTGTGCGGCTATGCAGGCGAAAGCGAGTCGCTGCTGCGGGCGCGCGAACGCGCCGCGCGCGCCGCCGATCGGCTCATTACGCTGTCGGAGCAGGGCACGGTGCTGCTGCTCGGCCATGGCCTGATGAATAAAATGATCGCGCGCGAACTGCGCAAGCGCGGCTGGCAGGCGGAAAAACACGCCAGCAGCCGCCACTGGAGCTCCGCGATCTATCACCGCCCTTTTATCTGACCAGATCGAAAAAGCTCAGCACCTCGCAGCCGGTGCCGACGCGCGGCGTGGCGATAACGCGATTCTGCGCCAGATCGACCACGCTTAAGGTGCCGTCGCCTTCATTGGCGATCAGCAACTGCTGATTATCGGGGCTAAAACAGCCGTCCATGGGTTTGTTTCCTACCGGAATATCGCCCAGCGGATTGAGCAGATCGTCGAACAGCGTAATGATCGGCTCGCCATCGCCTATCGCCACCAGCCGCTCGCCGTTCGCGCTGAAACGCACCACCTGACAAGGTTGCTGGTGTCCCGGCAGCGCCAGCCGCTGGCGCACGCGGTGGCTCTGGCGGTCGATAACGTAGAGATAAGGCGCATCCGCCGCGCTGGCCACCAGATAGGGGTGCTTCGGCGACGCCGCGATGCCGGCGATAGGGCCTGGCAGCAGTATCGTATCGATCACCCGCCCTTCCGCTTCGCACAGATCCACCACGGTAATGCTGGCGTCCTCTTCATTTTCGGTAAACAGCTTGCGGCCGCTGGGCGAGAGCGTCAGGCGGTGAGCGTTATGCGAAGGAACGGGAATGGTTTTTTCCACCCGGTCGGTCGCCGGATCGATTACCGCCACCGCCGCGCTGCTTTCGCAGCAGAGATAAACCTTGCCGTCGCGCCCCAGCTGACCGCTATGCGGCGCGCGCAGCGGCGAAAGATCGATAAAGCCGCTGATTTCGCGCTTCGCCAGATCGATTACCGCTACTTTGTGGCCCGGATGCGGATTGTCACCGTGCGCGCCATCGCCGTAGATCGGCACATAGGCTTTTTGCCACGCCGGCAGCATCAGCAGCTCATGCGGACGCGGCGGAAAAGCGTTGAGCTCGCGCGCGACGGCAAAGGTCTCGGGATTGAGAAACAGCACGCGATTGCCTTGCTTATCGACCGCCAGTAATTCGCGGGTGGGTTCAGACATAGCGACTCCTTTTCTCAGTAAGCCTTCCTTAAGCGTAGACAACTGCGCTTATGCCACCATCCCCGGATCAATACATCAGCACGGTTAAACAAGCGTCATAATCCTCAGGCGCGATGAAATAATCAGCCAGCCCCTGTTATTTCTGCAGCGCAGAGATAAAAACCAGGATTATCTTTAGCCGCGGCGATAAATAAAGAGATAAATCAGCTTATTTAAATATAAGGCAGACGGTAAGGCGATAATCGACAATATGGCCTGCCGCTTTCCGGATTATCTGAAATTCAGCAAAAGTCGTAGCGCGCATATAAATAATGCTTTATTAAACTGATGAAGAGATTTTATACACAGTCGTGAGGAGATGAATGCGCGCGCTGCGCTACGCCTCACCGGGGAAACCTCCGCCGCAATAATCAAAATAACAGGTGCCTCATGAATCCATACCGTCAACATCCTGCACACTCTCTCTGGCGCAGCTGGAAACGCGTCTCTTTCAGCAGTCAAATGCTGTGGCAGAAAAAAAAGCACAGCGCCCTCTTTGCGCCGGAATATGATGCCAGCCAGGAGGAGAATCTGGTGATCCTCTCCGCCGAGAAAGCGCCTGCGGCGATCCCGAAAACCATCTGGATGGTCTGGCTCGACGACCAGCTGCCGCCGTCGCTGCGCCTGAATATCAATCAGCTGCGTCAGGATAATCCCGACCACACGCTGCATCTGGTGACGCAGAGCACGCTGGCGCAGTGGCTGCCGGAGATGGCGTTTATCTCCGCCGATCTGACGTCAGCGCATAAAAGCGAAATTATCCGGCTGGAGCTGCTGCACCGCTTCGGCGGCATCGGCATCGACTGCGGGACGCTGTTATTTGAGAAGCTCGACTGGGTGCACCAGGTTCAGCAGGATAAGCCGATGGACGTTATTGGCTATTATCGCGAGAACAGCACGCTTAATTTCCTGTCGCCGGTTATCGAAGGCTGGTTTATTGCCGCCGCGCCGGGCAACGCCTTTATTCGCGAATGGCTGAAGCAGCTGGCGCCGGTTAAAAATCTCGGCGTGCAGAACTATATTAACGATTTGAAGAAGCGCGACGACTATCCGCTTATCGTGCAGAAAATTCACCACCCGGCGCAGGCGGTGCTGTCGCTGGCGCAGCAGGTGGCGGTAAAAGAGTATCGCCGCGTCAATTTCCACTTGCGCAAAGCAGAGGCCAACGCCTGGTTTTATCAGCAGCTGCACGCCGGCAACAGCGACGCGTTCGCCTGTTCGGTGCTGTTTCGTCAGCGGCCGCAAACCCCGCCGCCCATTATCCGCCTGAGCGGCGACGAGCGGCTGCACCTCGACTTTAACCTGCGTATCGGCCTCTATAACCGCGCCAGCCTGCTGGGCGAAATGATGCAGACGCCGACGCGCCCGACGCTGGCGCTGCCGTCAGGCGTCGACAAAGCGCGCGCGTAGCCAGTGCGTAAAGGTCGTGACCGCGCGCGGCACCTGCGCGGCGTATGGCCTGACGATCCAGAGCGTCTCCGCAAAGGCCTCCACGGCTCGCCAGCGCGGCAGCACCTGCCGCAGCGCGCCGCGGGCGAGCGCCTCGCGGGCGCTGAAGTCCGGCAGCATGGCGATGCCCAGCCCCTGTAGCGCCGCATCGCGTATCGATTCGCTGTTGTTGGTGGCGAAACTGCCCTGCACGCTCACCTGCACCCGCTCCTGCGCCGCGTCGACAAAGGTCCAGCGCGGGGTTTCCACGCCGCGCGGATAGTATAAGCAGTTGTGCTGCGCCAGCTGATGCGGCGTCTGCGGCGTGCCGTGCGCCGCCAGATAGCCCGGCGAAGCCACCAGCAGCGTGCGCGTTTCGCACAGCGGCAGCGCGACGTGGGTGTCCGGCAGCGCGCTGCTGTGGCGAATCGCCAGATCGAACCCTTCGCTGCTGAGCGAGACGAGGCGATCCGTCACGTCGAGCTGCAGCCGGATGTGCGGCCAGGCGCGCAGAAAATCCCCGACGATCGGCACCAGCTGCTGGCGCGCGAACGCCACCGGCGCGGTGACTCTCACCAGCCCGCGCACCGGTCCGGCGGCGTCGCGCACGCCGAAGAAGCTCTGCTCGATACGCGCGAAAGGGTCGCGCAGCTCCTCCACCAGCTTTTCGCCCGCCGCCGTCAGCCGGACGCTGCGCGTGGTGCGCTGCACCAGCGCCGTGCCCGCCGCCTGCTCCAGCTCTTTAATCCTCTGACTCATCGCCGCTTTGCTCACCTCGAGCCGCTCCGCCGCGCGGGTAAAGCTGCCCTGCTCCGCCAGCACCAGCAGCCAGTGCAGATGGGTCCAGAGCGCGTCCGTTTTTATTTCTTTCATCATGCATTGTTCACTATATTGAATAATCAATTCAGCAGGGGCGCTTTTTCTTTGCCGCTTAAAAGGTCAGGATAACGGTCACAGCAACGCACTGTCAGCGCCGGTATGCGGCCATCTTAGCCGCATCAGCACGCCGTCAGCCAACGTACAGCATACCTAAATGATGCCCTCAACAGGAGAAACCGATGCCGCTACTGCAATTCGACGTGATCCAGGGACGTTCCGAATCTGAACTGCGCACGCTGCTGGACGCGGCGCACCGCGCGGTGCTGACCGCCTTTCAGGTACCGGAGCGCGACCGCTATCAGATTGTTCACGAAAACAAGGCTTACCAGATGGTTTTCCAGGATACCGGCCTCGGCTTTAGCCGCAGCGATAACCTGGTGATGGTGCGCGTCTATACCAGCCCGCGCAGCGCCGAACAGAAACAGCGCTTTATGGCGGAGCTGGCGCGCGAGCTGCGCGAAAGCTGCGGCGTGCAGGGCCAGGATCTGATGATCAGCTTTATTACCAATGACAAAGGCGACTGGAGCTTCGCCGACGGCGAAGCGCAATACCTTACCGGTCGGCTTTGATTTCCCGCCGTTTTTCTCCGCTATCAGCGACGGCCAGCGCGGCCGTCGCCTGCTTTTCTCTCTGAAAGATTACCCACTGCACAATTCAGACGGCATATGTTGCAGCGCTATGACAGCCATTATAGATTGACGCCAGTCTGTCTATGCTCATCGCGGGCTGCGCAGGAAGCGCTCATTCACTTCAAGAGAGGATTTGACGTTGTCCGAATGTGTTTCAGTGGCGCTGTTTCTGGCGGCCATTGCCGTTTACTCGTGGAAAGCCGGTCGCCATAAGCTCTGGTTTTCCTTTGTGCTGCTTCTGCTGGTGCTGTTCGTTCTGCTCAACGCCACGCTCTTCGCCAGCAACTACTTCACCGGCGACGGCATCAACGATGCGGTGCTCTATACCCTGACCAACAGCCTGACCGGCGCGGGCGTCAGTAAATATGTGGTGCCCGCCATCGGGCTGCTGCTGCTGCTCTTTTTGCTGATCTGCCTGCTGAGCTGGCTGCTGCGCCGCCACGAGCGGCCGCACCATCTCGGCTGGAGTTTGCTGGCGGTGGCCTGCGCCGCCGGCTCGGTACAGACCACGCCTGCGTTTCGCCAGGTCGCCAGCCTGGTCGCCTCGCACACCCGGCTGGCGGACTCCGACTTCGACAGCTACTACAAAGTGCCGCAGAAGGTCATCAACAATCCGCAGCTCAATCTGGTCTATATCTACGGCGAAAGCCTGGAACGCACCTACTTCGACGAGCAGGTTTTCCCCGGTCTGACGCCGGAGTTGAGCCAGCAAAAGGCGCAGAGCCTGGATTTCAGCGACACCGTGCAGCTGCCCGGCACCGACTACACCATCGCGGGCATGGTCGCCTCGCAGTGCGGCATCCCGCTGTTCGCGCCCTTCGACGGCAACGCCTCCGCCGCGCTCTCCAGCTTCTACCCGCAAAACGTCTGCCTCGGCGATATTCTGAAAAATTCCGGCTATGAGAACTGGTTTATTCAGGGTGCGGATCTGCGCTTTGCCGGTAAAGATATCTTTTTGAAATCGCACGGTTTCGATGCCGCTAACATGGTGGGCTCGCAGGAGCTGAAAGATCGCGTCGCCGATCCCGCCTACCGCAACAACTGGGGCTACTACGACGATACGGTGATGGATGAGGTGTTCGAGAAGTATGAGGCGCTGTCGCGCCAGCAGAAACGCTTCGCCCTGTTTGCTCTGACCGTGGATACGCACCATCCCGACGGCTTCGTGTCGCGCAGCTGCCAGCGTAAAAGCTACAGCTACGAGGGCAAGCCTAACCAGTCGTTCAGCGCGGTGGCCTGTTCGCAGGAGCATGTGGCGCGGCTGATCGCCCGCATCCAGGCGTCGCCTTACTTTAAAAACACCGTGATCGTGGTGACTTCAGATCATCTGGCGATGAACAACACCGCCCATCAGTATTTGATCAAGCAGCCGCGCCGCGATCTCTTTATGGTGATCCGCGGCGATCGGCCGCAGGCAGAGGTGATTGATCGGCCGCGCAGCACGCTGGATAACGGCGCGACGGTGCTCGATATCCTCGGCGGCGATAAGGCGATCGGCCTCGGTCGCAGCAGCCTCGCGGGCGCGACGCTGGCGGGCCAGCTCACCGATTTTCAGAGCCATATCAGCCGCTGGAAGGCGGATATCATTCAGCTGTGGAACTTCCCGAAAAAGCTCGATCGTTTCGTTATCGATACGGCGAAAAACAGCTTCAGCTTTTCCGGCGCGACGTTCCGGCTGCCAATCCTGTTCCGCGTCGCCGAGAACCACGTCGAGCCGCTGCCGGAAGGAGAATATGCCGCGCCGCTGCGCTACCAGCTGGCGGACTTCACCGCCAGCGAGAAGTTCGTCTGGGTCGATCGCTGCTTCCGTATGGCGCGGCTGTGGCAGCCGGAGCTGGCGCTCTCCACCGACTTCTGCGTGGCGATGGGGCAGCTGGGCGGTCAGCCGAGCGTCGTGCGCATCGATAAAGCGCAGTGGAAAGGCCAGGCGCAGTTTCCGCAGACGGCGCTGAGCCCGGCGAACTACCAGCGTAATGAGTCGCTGCTGCGCGTTGAAGATAACGATATTCGCTACGACGCCGACCGCTTTCTGTTCGCGGTGCCGGGCGCGCCGGCCAGCGTGAAGCGGTTCAGCGGCATCTCGCGCTGGGAAAACTGGGGCCGCTGGTCCAACGCCAACCTGGCGCCGGAGGTTAAGATTGAATATGTCGATCCGCTGCCCGCGCGCTTTGACCTGGTGATCACCGCGCGCGCCTTCGGGCCCAACGCGCACCGCCCGATTCCGGTGCGCGTCGGCGATCGGGAGCAGCTGCTGACGCTGGGCGAAGAGCTCTCCACCACCACCCTGCACTTCACTAATCCGGCAGGCGAGCATACGCTGACCATCGCGCCGCCGGAGCCGCAGCAGAGCAATCTGGGCAATATTACCGGCCAGGATCCGCGTCGGCTGGGCATCGGCATGGTGGATATTCGCATCGTGCCGCAGAGCTAGATCAGGGGCGCTGGCGCAGCGCTTCCAGCGTTTCGCGCTGCTGTCCGTCGGCCCCGAAGTTATCCGCCGCCAGCCAGCGCGCGAAGCCCTGCTTCACCTGCGGCCATTCGCTGTCGATGATCGAGAACCAGTGGGTATCACGCGTGCGGCCGCGATAGACGATCGCCTGACGGAACTCCCCTTCATACTGAAAACCGAGCCGGGCGGCGGCGCGGCGCGAAGGCGCGTTCAGGCTGTCGCACTTCCACTCGTAACGGCGGTAGCCGAGCTGTTCGAAGGCGTAGCGCATCAGCAGAAAGTGCGCTTCGGTCGCCTGGCGCGTGCGCTTCAGCAGCGGCGAAAAGGCGACGTGCCCGACTTCGATTACGCCGTGCTCGGGCGCGATGCGCATCAGCGCCAGCGTGCCTACGGCGCGCCCGCTTTCAAGATCGATCACCGCGAAGTGCAGCGGATCGCGGCTGCTTTCCATCTGCTGCGCATAGCTGAGCCATTCCGCCTCGTTGGCAAAGGGACCGGCGAACAGATAGGTCCAGTCGCGGCCATCCGGCGCCAGCGCATAAGCGTGGCGCAGCGCGTCGCCGTGCTGCGCCACGCTTAACGGCTCAAGACGACAGTAGCGGCCCTCCAGCGTTTCGCGCTGCGGCAGCGGACGCGGCTGCCAGTCCGTTAACGGCTGGCCGACCGGCTGGCCATATTCATTGGTGGTGTGCGACATAGCATCTCCTTGTTGTGGTCACCTGAGCGTGCCGCTTTTCTGGTAGGCTAAAAAGCTCCACAGCCTGAGAGAATGATGGATCCACGCATGCCCGACGCCCGTTCGACCTCGCCCGTCCAGCTGCTCTCCGCCCCGCTCGCGCTGCGCGGCGGCGAAACCCTGCAGCAGCAGCTCTGCCAGCGCGTAAAGCGCGCGATTCTCGCGGGTCAGCTTCCGGCCGGCACGCGGCTGCCCGCGACGCGCCAGCTGGCGCAGGATCTCCAGGTGTCGCGCAATACGGTGATTAACGCCTGGACGCAGCTGCAGGCGGAAGGCTACCTGATTAGCGATCGCCAGGGCAGCCGCGTCAGCCCGATTGCGCTGCCCGCACAGGCCGCCGATGACGTCGGCAGCCAGGCGCCGGTGGCCGAGCGCGTGGCGATGCTGCGCTCCGGCCATCGCTACAGCAGCGAAGAGATGCCGCTGCGCGCCGGGGTGCCCGCGCTGACGCACTTTCCCTTCGCCGCGTGGCGACGCGCCCTTAACCGCGTGCTGAACGACACGCCGCAGCGGCTGCTGGGCTATGGCGATCCGCTGGGCGAGATAGCGCTGCGCGCGGCGCTGGCGCAGCATCTCAGCCTGACGCGCGGCGTGCGCTGCCAGCCGCAGCAGATCGTGATTACCGAGGGCGCGCAGCAGGCGCTGTCGCTCTGCGTCACCCTGCTCAGCAACCCTGGCGATACCGGCTGGGTAGAAGATCCCGGCTATCGCGGCGCGAAAGCCGCCATGCTGGCAGGCAACCTGCGCGTGCAGGCGGTGGCGGTGGACGAACAGGGATTAGCGCCCGATGAGCGGCTGTGGCAGAGCGCCCCGCCGCGCCTGATCTTCTGCTCGCCGACCCACCAGTACCCGACCGGCGCGGTAATGAGCGCGGCGCGCAGGCTGGCGCTGCTCGCCCAGGCGCAGGCGCATCAGGCGTGGATTATCGAGGATGACTACGACGGCGATTTTCGCTACGTCGGCGAGCCGATCGGCGCGATGCAGGGCATGACGCCCGGCGCGCCGGTTATCTATATCGGATCGTTCAGCAAGACGCTGTTTCCGGCGCTGCGGCTGGGCTTTATGGTGCTGCCCGCCACGCTGGCGACGCCGCTGCGCCCGGCGCTGCACGAGCTGCTGCGCGGCGGCAATCGCCTTGAGCAGCAGGCGCTGGCCGCCTTTATCGCCAGCGGCGACTTCACGCGGCATCTCAGCAAGATGCGTCGGCTTTACCGGCAGCGGCAGCAGACGCTGCGGCAGGCGCTGCAGGAGACGCTGGGCGAGCAGGTTCCGCTGCTGGGCGGCGAGTGCGGCATGCATCTGGTGCTGCGGCTGGCGGACGAGATCGACGACGTCGCGCTGGCGGCGCAGCTGTGGCAGGCGGGCTACGCGCCCGCCGCTCTCTCCAGCTACTGCGCGGAGGAGACGCCGCTGCGCGGGCTGGTGCTGGGCTACGGCAACACCAGCGGCGCGCAGCTTAAGGCGGGCGTGCGGCAGATTGGTCGGCTGCTGGCGCGGGCGCCGCGCAGCAGCTACTGAGCGGGCGCGGCGATGGAGTGCCGCAGGATAAGCTCGGCGCCGAAAGCGGGCAGCGGTCCGACGCGCTCGCCGCGAATATCGGCGATCAGGCGGCGCGCCGCTTCACGGCCCATTTCATAGACCGGCTGCGCCACCACCGTCAGCGGCGGCGCGACGATTTCGCTCCAGGGAAAGTTGTCGTACATGATAAAGGAGATATCCTGCGGAATGCGCAGCCCGCGCTGCGCCACGGCGCGCAGCAGCGACATGGCGACCAGGCTGTCCGAGGCGATAATCGCGGTCGGCGGCGCGGCGCGCTGCCACAGCGACTCGACGATGCGCGCAATCTGCGCGTCGTCGCCGGCGTTCGCCTGGATCAGCGACGTATCGTAGTCCCGACCGGCCGCCGCAAAAGCGTCCATGATGCCGCCGACGCGCTGCGCCACCGGCGTCAGGCCAAAGTCCGCGGCGTCGCGGTAGGCGCCCTCCAGCTCCATGCTGGTGATGTAGGCGATGCGCTCGTGTCCGGCCGCCAGCAGCCGCTGCGTCGCCTCACGCGCCACGGCGGTGAAATCGCAGCAGATCGCTTCAACATCGAGGCCGATGACCGCGCGATCGAACAGCCGGAGCGCGCGCCCCTCTTCCAGCACCTGCAGCAGATGACCATTTTTTTCGCGCGCCGAGTGGCTGGGCGCGACGATGATGCCGTCGACTCGTTTCTCCAGCATCACGCGCACCGCATCCTGCTCGGCCTGCAGCTTCTCGTCGCTGTTGCCCAGCAGCAGATGAAAGCCCGCCTGGCGCGCTACGTCAGCCATGCCGCGCAGCGCCAGCCCGAAGTGCGGGTTCTCGATATCGCCGACAATCACGCCGATGGTGTTGGAGCGGCCGGTGTTCATGGTGCGCGCCACCTCGTTGGGCCGGTAACCCAGCGCCGCCGCCGCCTGATTGACTCGCGTCTGGACCTCTTCGCTGACGGCGCCGTAACCGCCGAGCGCCCTGGCCGCCTGCGCTTTCGATACGCTGGCCGCCCGGGCGACATCGGCGACGGTGGGCGCTTTAATGCGTGCTTTCTGGTTGGTCATAATTAATTCGAATCACAGGTTGATGACAGAGAGATTGACGTTGAAAAAAGGCTGTGCTTAAACTCATTGTATCGCCTTGAGACCGGTCTCACAACAACTGTTCTCTTGTCGCCACCTGCGTTGAGACCGGTCTCAAAACACTATTATTACCGGCTCGACCGTCTCTGATGTTTAACCTGCAAAAACGGATGAGCTATGAAATCGCCAATTCACCTGAGCGCCCTGTGCGGCGCCGCAATCGCACTCTGTTCGTTCTCCTTCAGTACGCTGGCGGCCAGCAGCGATAACCCCTACGGCCTGCTGGAGCCTGGCCACCTGCGCATCGCCAGCGTGGGCGACTCCAAACCCTATACCTTCACCGACGCCAGCGGCCAGTTCACCGGCTTCGACGTGGAGTTCTTTAAAAACGTGGCGCACCGCATGGGCATCGATCAGGTCGATTTCGTCGGGCAGGATTTCTCCGCCATCCTGCCCGCCGTCGCCAACGGTCAGTTCGACGCCGCCGTCGCCGCCATCGGCATTACCCCGGCGCGCGAAAAGACCGTGGACTTTTCTACCGGCTATCTGGCGGGCTACCTGACGGTGCTGACGCGCAGCGACAGCGGCGTGAAGAACGTCGAGACGCTGGCGAAGCGCCGCCTGGGGGTGATTCAGGGCACGCTGCAGGAGAGCTACGCGGTGCAGCACTTCACCCAGACCGACCTGGTGCGCTTTCCCGACAACAACGCCGCCGTCTCGGCGCTCAACAACGGCACGCTGGACGCGGTCTTCCTCGACTACGAAGCCGCCAAAAGCTACGCCGCGCGCTTCAAGCTAATTTCCGCCGCCGATATTCCGTCGTTCGACGCCCCGGCGGGCGTCGCCATCGCCAAAAACAAACCGGCATTCAAGGCCGCGCTCGACAGCGCCATCAAGGCCGCCATGCAGGATGGCACCTGGAAACAGCTTTATCAGAAGTGGTTTCCCGGCTCGCCGATGCCAGAGCAGTATCTGCCTGGCGGACAGTAGTGCGTGAGCGCTAAGCGTTCAGCTTTTTACCGGTGACGGCGCGCCCGTCACGCGTACCCGTGGAGTACGGCGATGGATCTTCTGACAATGCTTTCCCGCACCTTCTTTGACTTCGCCTCAATGAAGGAAGTACTGCCGCAGCTGCTGGCGACCGGGCTGGTCAACACCCTGATCATCTCGATCGCCTCGACGCTGCTCGGCACTCTGTTCGGCCTGCTGCTGGCGCTGATGGGCATTTCGCCGTCGCGCTGGCTGCGGTTGCCGGCGCGCATCTACACCGATCTGTTTCGCGGCCTGCCGTCGATTCTGACCATTCTGCTGATTGGCCAGGGCCTGGCGCGCTTCAGCTACCAGCTGTTCGGCCCGACGCCCTATCCGCTCGGCATCTTCGCCCTCAGCCTGATCGCCAGCGCCTATATGGGCGAGATTTTTCGCGCCGGCATTCAGAGCGTCGAGCGCGGACAGATGGAGGCGTGCCGCGCGCTCGGCATGAGCTACGGCCGCGCCATGCGCCAGGTGGTGATCCCGCAGGGGATCCGCCGCGTGCTGCCCGCCATCGTTAACCAGTTTATCGCCATTATCAAAGACTCCTCGCTGGTCTACCTGCTCGGCCTGATGACCGGCCAGCGCGAGCTGTTCCGCGTCGGTCAGGACGCGGCGGTGCTCAGCGGCAACCTGTCACCGCTGATGCTGGCCGGGCTGTTCTACCTGATCATCACCGTGCCGCTGAACCACGCGGTAAACGTTATCGACGTGCGCTATCGCACCGGCCGTCGGCGTCTTACCGCGCCGCAGAGCGGCCTGAAAGAGGTCGAAGAAGTGCAAAAGCGCCCCGAGGGCGCGCTGACCGCACAACCCTTAACCGGCAATCGGGGGCAATCATGAGCGTTGCAATGAAACTGAGCGAGCCGCCCGCTGCGGCGAGCTGGAAAGGTTCGAGCCTGGAGCTGCGCGATCTGTCGCTCTCCTATGGACCCATCGACGTGCTGCGCGGCGTGTCGCTGCGTATCGCACCTGGCAGCACCACCTGCATTATCGGGCCGTCCGGCTCCGGCAAATCGACGCTGCTGCGCGGCATCAACCGCCTGCATGAGCCCAAATCGGGTGACGTGCTGCTGGCGGGACGCTCGGTGCTGCAGGACAAGCCCGACGCCCTGCGGCTGCGCATCGGCATGGTGTTTCAGCACTTCAACCTGTTTCCCGACCACAGCGCGCTGGAGAACGTGGCGCTGGCGCCCTGGAAGGTGAAAGGCCTGCCGAAGGCGCAGGCGATGGCGATTGCGCGCCAGCGGCTTGAGGAGGTGGGCTTAGGCCAGCGCGCCGATCACCGTCCACGCGATCTCTCCGGCGGCCAGCAGCAGCGCGTGGCGATCGCCCGCGCGCTGGCGATGGATCCTGAGGTGATGCTGTTTGACGAGGCGACGTCGGCGCTCGATCCCGAGCTGGTGAAAGGGGTGCTGACGCTGATGGCCGATCTCTGTCGGCGCGGCATGACCATGGTGGTGGTGACCCATGAGATGGGCTTCGCGCGCAAGGTCGCCGATCAGGTGGTGTTTATGGACGAAGGCGAGATTGTCGAGGCGGGCCCGCCCGCTGCGCTGTTCGATGCGCCGCAGTCGCCGCGCCTGCAACGTTTTCTGTCGGAAGTGCTGTAGGCCCTTCCCCTATTCGAACTGAACAAGGAACTGAATCATGGCATTAGAAGATCTGCGTCGCGTAGTGGTACTGGGCGGCGGCGCGCTGGGCGTATCCAGCGCGCTGCATCTGGCGAAACGCGGCGCGGCGGTCACGCTGGTGACCGAGGCGGCGCTCTGCTCCGGCGCCTCCGGCCGTTCGCTCTCCTGGCTTAACTCGGCGGGCGAGCGCTCTCTGCCCTATCACGCGCTGCGCATGGCGGGCATCGACCGCTACCGCACGCTGTTCGCCGCCGATCCGACGCGCGACTGGCTGCGCTTCGACGGCGGCCTGTTCTGGGCGGCGGACGACCAGAGCGGCACGCGCGCGCGTCATGCCTATGAGAAGGCGCACGGCTACGACTCGCATCTGGTGACGCGCAGCAGCCTGGCGCAGGCCGACGCACAGGTCGAGGGCGCGGCGCTGGCGCAGGAGGCGATCTTCAATCCCGGCGAAGGCTGGGTCAGTTTGCCGCACCTGGTGGCATATCTGGCGCAGCAGCTGCGCGCGCTGGGCGGCGAGATCGTCGAGCACGCCGGAAAATGCGAGGTGCTGCGCGACGGCTCGCGCGCCAGCGGCGTCAGGCTGGCGAGCGGGGATCAGCTGCGCGCCGACGCGGTGCTGGTTGCCTGCGGCCCGGCAACGCCCGACGTGGTCGCGCCGCTCGGCGTCACCATTCCCAACGGCTCGCCCGTGTCGATGCTGGTGATCACCGAGCCGGGCGCGCACGGGCTGAAGGCAGTGCTGAACACGCCGCGCGCGGCGGTGCGTCCCAATCCGGGCAACACGTTCGCGCTGGATCACGACTGGTATGAAGAGGATATTCAGCAGCAGGCGGACGGCAGCTACGCCATTGATGAGAGCGTGGTAGCGCAGCTCGCCGCCGAAGCGAGCCAGTTAGTGAAAGGCGAGCCGCTGCGCGCCGCCAGCTGGAAGCTGGGGTTAAAACCGATCCCTGGCGACGGCGAGCCGGTGTTCGGCGAGCTGGAGAGCGTGCCCGGCTGCTTTGTCGCTTTCACCCACTCCGGCGCCACCCTGGCGCTGATTGCGGGCGAGCTGCTGGCGGAGGAGATCGTGACCGGCGAGAAGCAGCCGATGCTGGCGAGCTTCCGGCCGGAACGGTTCGCATAAAAAAAGCCGGTCGCGTGACCGGCTTTATCCAACTGACAATATTCACAAGCAGGTGAGATGGCTCGAAGAGCAAAGCGTCCCGCGACAAGGACAAAAACGCCGGGAGCGTTTTTGAACAACGCAGCGCGTTGGCCCGTTTACGGGGGCCCCTCAGGGATGAGGGGCGTAATCGCGCGGGTCGAGCTGGCAGGGATGCCGTTTTTGCGTCTTTGCGATCGAGCCTTCTCACCTGCATAAGCACGCATTGCGCGCTTAGCCGCGATAGTAGATATCGCCCGACTCCGCTTTCAGGATTTTACCCACGTCGTTGGTAATCAGCAGGTAGTTGCCGCCGATATAGGTCCAGTGACTGCCGGTTTCCGGCGCGGGCAGGTTGCGCTTCTGCCACTCGACGATGTTGTAGGATTTGTCGAGATACTGCTGCGGCACGTTGTCGCCGATTTTGAACTCTTTATAGTCGATGATGATGCGGTTGAGATCGTATTTCGACTGCGCCTGCGGAGTGCCGGCGTTCGCATCCGGCGCGGGGGACGGGGTGCTGCCCGCTTCCGGCTCTTCGGCGTTTGGTCCCAGCGGCGGCTGACCGCTGCTGTCGGTGGCGTCGCCCTGCTGCGGCTGCGCATCGGCTGGCGCCTGCTGCTGAACCTGCGGCGGCGGCGGAACGGTATCGGCGGCCTCGCCTTCAGCCTGTGCGGCGGGAACAAGGCTCAGGGAGCCAAACAGTAATCCCGCTAAAAAGAGTGCGTTTTGAGTCCTGCGCATAATGTTTTCCACGTTGATTAATTTTGTTAAGAGTAGATCAGGATAAAGACAATCTGTACAGCCTGTCAGTTCCGTAGCAGAGCAGGAAAGGTTCTAATTACAGTTCTTTGTCGGGATAACCCCTCACACCAAAGCAGGTTTCTGCTGGCGTGACTGAACAGAGAAACTGCGCCCAATCTTTACCTTCTGGCTTAACGGCCAGGCTTAAGAGCCGTAAGTATCTCGCAGCGCTTATCTAACAAAGACTCCACCGAGGCGCGGTTGCCCTTATCCCAGCCGCGCCGCGTGGTCAGCAGGATAAACCCTTTCTCTCCCGAGAAAGTCGTGGGTATTAACGCCACGCCATACTCCGCCAGCTGCGGCGGCGACAGCTGAAAATGGCGCGCCACCGAGGCGATGGGATAGATGCCCATCGCCGCTGGCTGCATCACGCGGCGGGCATAGTAAGTATGGTTCAGCAGGCGATCGGGCAACGGCCGCCACTGCTCACTAATATAAGGTCGCTCCGCCTGCAGCTGGCGGCGCACGTCCTCGCGCAGGCAGGTGAGATGAATATGCAGCTGATTCTGGCTGCGTCCCCAGGCGGAGTTAATCGCCATGCCCAGTTTGTCGTCAGGAACGTCGGCGCCATAAGCCGCCATCAGGCGGTAGCGCATCAGCCAGGCATAGCCGAAGTAGTCGGTGCGGCCCGCGCGCGACAGCGCGATGCTCTCGATACCGGACATGGCCAGGTTCGGCACCAGGATAAAATGATAGGGATAGCGCGGATTCTGCAGGATGCTGAAGCCCTGCTCTTTGCTGTGCGGCTGATAGATCTGCTGGCAGGGCGCCGGGTCGCGCCGATAGTGGTAGTTGGTCATGCAGAGATCCTGCGTCACCATCCATAGCGCGTCGGAGCGCGCGCATCCGCCCAGCAAGAGCGCCAGGACAGCGAGCATCCATCCTCGAAAAAACCTTAATTGCATAGAGTCAGCCGTGGTTGTGGGTGGCGCCACGTTTGGCGTTGCGCTTCCTGATAATATTAGCGAGAAATGATGTAAAACGAAGCGCCGATCGGAGCGGCGACTGCCCTTTTGCTCTCCGGCGGCTTCCTGATTTTCATTCGGGGAAAAGGATTTATGAAAAAGCTTCTTGTGTCGACGCTGGTTGTCTGCGGCTTATCCGCCTGTAGTTACGATAACGGTTCGGCGACCAGAGCGCCGGATAACACCCGGCGCGCGATGCCGGATATTTTCCAGCCGATGACGCCCTCACAGCAGCGGGCGGTGATGTCTGGCGAGCGGCCTGACTGGACAGAGACGCCGCCGGTCAGGATCCCACGTCATTAAAAGGCGGCGGTAAAACATGGTAAACGGCGAAACGGGATGCGGCGCGCGGCCTCATCCCGCTTTATCGCTTCAGAATTACGGATTTACCGGAATTACCGAGCCGTGATACTGCTGCTCGATAAACTTCGCCACCTGCGGCGAGGCGAGATCTTTCGCCAGCTCTTTGATGCGCGGATCGTTCGCCAGCTTCGGCGTGGTCACCAGCACGTTGGCGTAAGGGTTGCCCTGCGCTTTCTCCAGCGCCAGCGCGTCCTTCGACGGCGTCAGGCCCGCCTGCAGCGCGTAGTTGCCGTTGATTACCGCGAACTGCACGTCATCCAGCGCGCGCGGCAGCTGCGGCGACTCGATCTCGACGATCTTCAGGTGATGCGGGTTGCTGTCGATATCCGCCGGCGTCGCCAGGTTGTTGATGGCGTCGTTCTTGCCTGCCTTCAGGGTAATCAGTCCGTTGGCCTGCAGCAGATAGAGCGCGCGGCTCAGGTTAGTGACGTTGTTCGGCACCGCCACCTGCGCGCCGTCCGGGATATCTTTCAGGGATTTCACCTTGCGCGAGTAGAGCCCCAGCGGCTCGATATGCACCGTCGCCGCCACGTCGAACGTCTCGCCCAACGCCTTCTCCTGATCGCGCAGATAAGGCACATGCTGGAAGTAGTTGGCGTCGACGTCGCCGCGCGCCAGCAGTTCGTTGGCGTTGAGGTTGCCGCTGAGTTCGATCACCTGCAGATCAAGACTGGGATCGATCTTCTTCACGTAGTTGAGGATCTCGCTGTGCGGCACCGGATCCGCCGCCACGCGCAGCACCGCCGCTGAACTGGTGCCCGAGAAGAGTGCCGCCAGCGCCAGAGTCGCTACCATCTTCTTTTTCATGCAATGTCCTTATGAAAGTGTCTTGAGATAATCGCCGTAGTAGCGCTGCGCCACATCGCGGTGCGAGCGTAAACGTCCTTTGAGGTAGTTCCAGCCCACGTCGCGGATTAGCGGATTAGCGGGATCGCTGGTCGGCCCCAGCGCTTCCGCCGCCAGCGCGTCGGGCAGCTGATAGATGGGCACCTGAGTGTCGAGCTGCGCGCCGAGGAAAAAGGCGATGGAGATGCGCTCCTGCCCTTCTGGCGGTGAGAGCACGCGATGCACGGTGGCGCGCAGATAGCCGTTGGTCGCCAGCTCCAGCAGCTCGCCGATATTCACCACGAACGCGCCCGGCTTCGGCGCGGCATCGACCCAGTTGCCCGGCGTCACTTCCACCTGTAGTCCGCGCTGCTCGTCCTGCAGCAGGAAGGTGAGAAAGCCGGAGTCTTTATGCGCGCCGACGCCCTGCTGGCTTTCCTCGGCGCTCTGTCCGGGATAGCGGATCAGCTTGACGTGCTCGTTGGGATAGCGGCCGTAGAGCGCGTCGAAGGCGTCCTCCGGCAGCGACAGCGAACGGGCGAAAGCGCGCAGCAGGCGTAGCGCTACAGCGGTCATCTCCTGCTGCCAGGCGTTGATCACCGGACGCAGCTGCGGCAGCGCCTCCGGCCAGAGATTCGGTCCCTGCAGACGCTTCCACGCTGCATCGTCCGGCTGCAGCAGCAGCGGCTCGCGATCCGCGCCGATATCGAACTGCTCGCGCTGGTCTCGCTGCTCGCGGGTGTACTCTACGCCCGCGAGGTTGTAGCCGCGGAAGTGTGGCGAGTGGATCATCGAGACGCGCAGCTTCTCTTCCTGCGGCAGATCGAAAAAGGCGCGCGTAATGCTCTGCACGTTCTGCTGCAGCTGCGGGTTGATGCCGTGGTTGATGAGGTAGAAAAAGCCCACGTCGCGCGCACTTTCGCGCAGGCGGGTTAAAAACTCGTTTTGTTCGGTTTCCCTGCCGGCGAGTTGCGCCAGATCCAGCACCGGTAAGCTTGTCCAGGTCATTGTGCGTTTTCCAGAGAGGATGCCCGGATTTACCCTCGCACTAATAAAACGCGTCGGGAAATAGTGAAGCGCTATATGTTATCGCAAGGAGTTTTTAGAAGAAGTTGGGGAAAGGGTATGCGGGATTGAGATTAAGAAAGTAGATAGTAATTTCGATATGATAAAAGAAGGGAGTTTTAACTCCCTCAAAACGATATATTAGGCTGTAGTTCTTTCATTCCATGCATCAGTATACTGAATATTACCATCACAATATTTCCAGGTTATCTTTTCATACCGCAACTCAACTCGCTCCAAGTGATTGCATTTCTCAATGGTTTTAGTGTTGTACATAACAGGGTTTACAGCAACGATCTTGACACCTTCAAGCAACATATTGAAGTATTCAGCTTCTTGACCTGCATAATTAATTGCATACCATTTTAATTCGGCACTTTGTAAGGTTTGCCCCGTCGCAACGGCTTTATATAAATAGGGGCTTGAACTATCAAATTCCTTTTCTATTACCATAGGAGCATGAATTCGCGTCGCACTTATCTTTCCAGTGTGGTTATCTGTCGGTATGTGCAAACCGTGACTAAAGCCTAAAATCTCTATACTTCCTTCACGATCCGCAACATCAGAGGATCCTCTTATTAATGAGCCACCATCATCTTTAAGCCAAAGGTGTGAGGGAATAACCATATTTCAACTCCTTGTTAGTCATATAACCAGTAACCTGCATTTGCTGATTCTGCGAGCATTTTTAATGTAAGCGGCTCAGGCTCAATCCAACGCCATTTGTGCTCTTTAGAACGTAAGAAATTCAAGGGAAGAATGACTTCTTCATTAGGCCAGTATTTAACGAATGAGAAGTTTTTTCTGTCTACATTGAAGCGTCTAAAATAGTCATCAACTATCTCTATAGCATCCTCGTTTGCCCAAGGGTGTTTGCCTGTAGAGAGGCTTGTCTCTATAGTCAGTGCTGGCTTTTTGAAAAAAGGTAACACACGCCCGTTCCATTTACTTTCATACCAGTCCATTACCTGTTTTTCAAAATCATGTAAGTCACTCATATAGTCCCTACCAGATACGATCGGATGGATGGGCAAGCGTATTGTATTTATTAATCGCCTTATAAGAAATAATCGCAACATCCCCAGCAAGCACTACCCAACCCACCAAAGGAATCGTTCTTCCAACAAATGTGCCTAATCGTTGCGTCATTACTGTTTTTGCATGGGGAGGATAACCAATCCAGGTTGGTAACCTAACCGGCATCATACGACCTCTGAATAGACGTCTTGAATAAATCGATGCGACAGACGTTCCAGGCGTTGCGCCTGCCAGTTTACCCGCGACCGTAACACTATTTGATCCAAGGTAGATTGCGGTGACTGCCGCTATATCTGAAACAGCAAAATGGTCTAAGGTCTCATCAATCATGATCCAGAAAAATAATTCCCCAGCACTTAAATTTGATGAGCCATCATAGAAATATGTTCCCTTTAATTCTTCAACTGAATCCATTATGCATTCCTTCTTCATCCAGCGAGGATGAAAAATTATAACCACTTATATTTAATTAACATAGTTAAGCCGCTTAGCTGCTTGGTATCAAATGACCAGGCTTGTTTTAAGGTAGTTATTGCCAAAAAAGAAAAATGAAACCATTAATATCTCCTCATTTCCTTGATGTGTTTATTAAAACAACCTCCTAAAAAACCTACCCGCTTTCTGGTCATCAGCTAATCGTGATGAATATGTGAATAAAGAGCTATTGCTGTTTACTTTTACTCACAGGATGCATTTCCCCCCCTGTTATGCAAAGCTGTTACTTGTTTCGTTAATCTGGAAGCCAGCTCGCAAATTGGCTTCGTTCAGGACAAGGCAACATGCTTTTTTATCAGGCCGATCCCACACTGGAGAACTACTGGCGCGGCGTCATTCTGTTCGGCAACAACGTCGCATCCTACAAATTCGCCTTGGCGCATGCGCTTTACGATCTGCATGCGCAGGGCAACGATCTCATCTCTCTGGAAGCGCTGGCACGCCCGTTCAGCCAGCATCTTTGCCGCCATCTTGAGCTGGCACCAAAGCAGATCACCACAAAAAGCAGCCAGTTCCTCGACGCCTGCACGCAGTTCAATCATGGCGACATCAGCGAAGAGGCGCTGCTGGCGGTAACCGTTAAGCGCGGCTTCGCTAACGTGATTGATGCCTTTCATAACGTGAACCGCGCTGAGATTGACGTGCGCTTTTTTCTTGATGAACGTAAAACGCAAAAAGGTATCCGGCTTACCGAGGCGTTCTTTAAGCTGACCGAGACCCAGCAGTTTCAGAACCTCATCCATGAGACCGATGCGCGCTGGCGGCTGGTCGAACAGGCCTGGTCGATGGGCGTGTCACGTAATCTGGTGGCAGTGGAGTATGACAGCGAGCAGCAGGTTCTGTTTACGCGCCAGCACGAGCGACGCGTCGATATCACCAGCTGTCGCAACAGCCTGAACGGCTACCAGAAAGGCCGCTGCTTCTACTGCTATCGGCCGGTCAGTCTTGAGCGCGGCCACGCGGATCTTACCGATGTCGATCACTTTATTCCCTGGGCGGCGCGTGACCAAGTGCCGAACCTCAACGGCGTCTGGAATCTGGTGCTGGCGTGTCAGAGCTGCAATCGCGGCAAGGAAGGCAAGTTCGCCCATATCCCGTCGCAGCTGCTGCTGGAACGGTTGCATAAGCGCAACGAGTATTTTATTAACAGCCATCTGCCGCTGCGCGAGACGCTGATTCAGCAGACCGGCAACAGTGAAGCGACGCGGCGCAGCTTTCTGGCATCAGGCTGGCAGGCGGCGCGCAGCGTGTTGTTCCATATCTGGCAGCCTCAGGCTTGTGGAGACACCTTATTTTGAATACGCAACGCTACTATCAGCGCAATGCGCAGCAGTTCTTCGAGAGCACGGTCGCGGTTGATATGGCAGAGATTCGCGATCGCTTCACTGCCCTGCTCCCTGCGCACGGCGCTGTTCTGGATGCGGGTTGTGGTTCAGGACGCGATGCTAAAGCCTTTGCTGAACAGGGATTTCAGGTAGAGGCATTTGATGCCTCGCCGGAACTGGCTGCGCTGGCGAGTCAGCATAGCGGCTTGCCGGTTAAGGTGATGCGGTTTCAGGATCTGGATGCGATTGCGCGCTATGACGGGATCTGGTGCTGCGCCTCGCTGCTGCATGTGCCGCGAGCGGAGCTGCCGGAAGTGTTCAGGCGGCTGGCGCATGCGTTAAAAGCTGGCGGCGTGCTGTATGCGTCTTTTAAGTATGGTCAGGGCGAGCGGGAGGATAATGGTCGGGTGTTTACGGATATGCGCGAGGGAGAGATTGCGGGGATGTTGAGCGGGATTGAGGTTGATGAGCTTAGGGTGATACAGGAGTGGATGAGTGAGGACCAGCGAAGGGAAAGAAGCGATCGGTGGGTAAATGTGGTAGTTGGAAAAATGAGTTAGCGGGTTTCCGATATTAAACTGCCCCCCATTGCTTATCAGAAGCGGTTTACCATTCATGCGGCTTTCTGTTTACCGGCAACGAAGCGCCGTGGCTCGCGAGGCACGCCGGGTGTACCCAGAAGTAAATGCGGCCTATCAGGATGCGCTGGCCGAAATAGGGGGCTCTGAAATGCCCGGAGTGCGGCACCACAGCCCATAACCGTACCAGCGGCTACGAGTCGGTGCCTTTCAAGTGTACTGGTATCAGGGTAGTGCTATACGCATTAGGTTGGGATTGTTTAGCAGTGCTGCGCCCTGCCAAATAGTGCTCCGAAACCGTGAAGTAATTTGAAAGATAATCCCCTGATACTCCTATAGAACATAGTTAAAATCCTTTCCGATACTGTAGCCAGTCTAACAATTAACCCCAATAGCATATCTTAATAACTTGCTGATAAGGCACTAAAATAGCTTACTTTGTTGATTAAATGCATAAAAATAATTACTGTAACAGGGTAAAATGTAAGCAAAATAATTTTGTTCCACATTTGGGAACAAGTTGACACAGCTAAAAGAGAACACTATGATGTTCCCATATTAGGAACAAGGTATGAAGCTGCTTGGAAGAAATCGGTTAGACGAAATCAAAAACTTTAGTACCTCCAGCAAAATCTGGGTAAATGCCTGGTCCACTGAAGTGGATACATGTCTTTGGAAGTCATTAGAGGATATTAGGGAGCAGTTTCCTACAGTCTCTAATCCTACAAAAGGGATGTTCATTTTCAAGGTTGATGGTTGCGATGCCTTCATTGAAACATTAATTGATTTCAATGAGTTACTAGTGCTGGTTATTGCAGTAAAGGTTAAGTGAATGGATATTAAAGTTATCAAAACTGAGCAGCAGCATCAGAAGTATTTAGAGCGCATCCATGCCCTAATGCTTATGATGCCGCCAATTCGCTCTGAAGAGCATGAAGAACTTGAGCTCTTGATTACAATTGTTGAGGCTTATGAGAATTCAAAATATCCTATCGAACCACCCGATCCAATTGATGCAATTTTGTTCAGGATGCATGAGAAAGGATTAAAGCAAGTTGATCTTGTTCCCTATCTGGGAACAAGAAGCAGGGTTTCAGAAATATTGTCCAGAAAACGGCCTTTAACTGTATCTATGATTAAGGCTCTTTCTATAGGACTTGGAATCTCTACAGAAACTCTTGTTGGTGTAAATGCCACCGATGAAAACTCTTCAAAAGAAAGCGTTGATTGGACGAAGTTTCCCGTAAAAGAAATGATTAGCCGAGGATGGATTTCTGATAAAAGTGATGAAATTAAAAAATCAGCTGAAGAAGTTATAAAAGGTTTTATTGACCAAATTGGATGGCAGTCTGGTACTCTCTCTTTCAAGAGAACTTTATCAGGTGATGCTTATTCGCCTTCGACTAAATACGCTCTATATGCGTGGGTAAGCAGAGTTGTACAACAAGCACGTAAGAAAAAATCTAAGCTCGATCTTTTTGACCCTGCGATTCTATCTACAAGTTTTTTACGTGATTTAGCACAACTTAGTTGGTTTGAAAAAGGCCCCCTTCTTGCCATAGAATTCCTTGAAAAGCATGGGATTGCTGTAATTATCGAGCCAAGTTTGAAAGGGACTCGTATTGATGGTGCAGCCCTGAAAGATATAGATGGGCTGCCAATTATTGGTCTTACTTTAAGACATGATCGTTTAGATAATTTTTGGTTTACGTTGCTCCATGAAGTAGTCCATATTTGGAAGCATGTTCATAATGAAGAAACATTTATAGATGATCTTGATGCATCTTCTGATGATAAAAAGGAAGCAGAGGCTAACAGATTAGCTAAAGAGGCATTTATTCCTAGAGTCATTTGGAAAAGAAGTGATGCTTATATATCTCCATCAAAAGAAAGTATTGATGCTTTGTCTAGAGAATTAAAAATAACTCCAGCAATAATAGCGGGGAGATTAAGAAGAGAATCAGGGAACTATCGTCAATTTCCGGATCTCATTGGTCAAGGTGAAGTAAGTAAAATTTTAACTGTTGCTATTACCGAGTAATTTTAGGAGGCTGTTCATGTACCCTACTTACGTTCCTATACTTAAAGCAAAACCAGGTGAGTTTTCGGCCTTGGATAACCTTAAACCTATTTACTCGCAGAAGATAACTCCCTTTTTTGAAATACCAAAGCTCACGAAAAAGGTCAGTGAGGCTGCTTATTTAAGAGGTTCTACACAGCCTAAAATAGATTACCTCAATAAAGTTTGTCAGGACATCATCGCTTCATGCAAGTCGTCAAGCCTTTTTTTTGACCAATTTGAATGGAAACCAAACGTATATACTGAAACAGGCGAACATGTATATAGCTATGTGTTCCGAAAATTGTCTTCATCGGGATTAAAAATATATCCTGTTATAGGACTTGATCGTTGGGGTGATATTGATTATCAAAACGCCTTGAGAAATTTATCAGCATCTACAGACACTTTATTTTGTTTACGTATTGACTCGGAAACGATTGAAGATGCATATGATGAAGAGCATTTCATAGAAAGTATCGAGAATGTAATGGATGAGCTGCATCTCTCTAGCGAACAAATTATTATATTGTTTGACTTCGGAGATGTAACTAAAAAATCTATCGTTTCCCTTCTTGCTGACATGCACCATCTTCTTGATGTTGTTAAAAGTTTTAGTTTTGGTGCCAAATGATTGCAGGTGCATCTTTTCCTACATTTATTAATGAAGCAGTCAAAGATGAAGACTCAACCGATTACGTTGATAGAAGAGAAATGGTTGTTTGGAAGACATTGGTGGATGAAAATTTTGAAAATCTAATTTATGCAGATTATGGAATAAGAAACCCAAGTTCAGCTGATGATATCCCAGCTACTCACGCTAACGGAAAAATTAGACACACTATAAAAAATAGATATTTCGTCGCTCGTGGACATTCTAAGCAAAAAGGAAACAAAGGAGATCAAATTTACGATCTTGCGAAAGTCATTGTTACTTCCCCACATTATTTAGGTGTTTCGTTTTCATGGGGAGATGAAAAAATTAAAGATTGTAGCCTTAAGAAACTCAAGGGCAGACCTCAAGACTGGATTGGTTACGACACTAACCATCACATTAGCTATGTAGTCGAAGAAGTTCTTGAATTCTATCGGATCAAAACAGCTAAAAAAGCAGTTGCATAATAGATAAAAACGACGCCCACCTTCATTGGGCGTTATTTTATTATGTGTACAACCTATGCGTTAATAATAACCCTTAAGGATATATCCGAAAAATTAGGTTTTACATAAAGCGTTATTCATTAATTTTACAGAACGAATCTATTAGCCAAAATAGTATAACATCTTGAGGTTCTTTAGATAATTGCTATCTAAGTTTCATCATCCTTCTCTTGCTACTAAATCTTGCGATGGCTAGTTCGACTCACTTTTATTTCAGGTGCTTTCTTGGGTTGCTCATCAGATAACAATAGTCCTCGCCTAACCACAATATTTTTTTCACGTACATCACCATTGCCTAGTTTCGCGCTATTTAAGTTTGCTATCTGACTTAGAACAATAGCAGCCATAAAACCCCGTTGGTGGTACTACCAACAAGCGGATCGTAGCGACTTTATCATATGTCCAGAGTGATCGTACCCTATCAGGATAACCGTGTACCTTTTCGGGAGCGTGGCAGAATCGCTGGCAAAGCCTGCATTTCGTGTGCTGGTACGTTTCCACCATAAACCTTTGGGCCACATATTGGGCTTAAATACGTGCGATTAAACTATTTTGGGATGGTTTAGAGACGTGGGCTGCGTCATAGCTTTCAAGTTGAAAACTGTACATATTTGAAAATTAGAACTACATGCCGCTGTGAGATAGTAATCGCTTATATGAAACTACTAACTACAGCGGCAATTTCAAATAAGACTTTAGATGATTTCTTACATGCAAAAGAGATAGCATTTTTCACCTAAACCCTTAAAATTAAAATAAGGTACATAACACCGAAGGCCCGACTCAAAAAACCACGCAAGCATATATTTTAATTGATTTTTTATAAAAAATTATTAATATTCCCTTTTGTTCCCCTACAATAATCCATGCCTATGTGGTTAAAAAAATTCATAAATTTTTCGAAAATCATCAATTTTTTTAAATTATTTTTCCGGTTCGGTTCCGTACTGTAGGCCATACCGGCGCTACTGACCTAAAATTTTAAGATTAACATACAAAAAAAATCACTAAAAAGTGTCCATCCTGTTCACCTTTGCTTTTGTTTTTATTATTAAGTTATTAGGAGGAAACTACTTAGACTATTACTATTCCCCACTCTTCACCTAAGCTGAACACTATTAACCTTAGGCATAAAGAAACCGGCCTAAGCCGGTTTGGATACCATTCGTTATTTTACGCTTCAGCAGTTAAAGCCTGTACTCTTTCATGATCTGCAATAAAGCATGGTGCAAAACTAGTCTTTATCAGGTATGTCCCGTGCTACATAGTAATCAATTCCAATTCCATAATATAGCTCTGGTCCTTTGGGAGAACCCATGATGTCACCTATAGCAAATGTATTTGGTGTGTTATGCTTCCTGAAATTATCTAAATCAGCTTTTTTGGGCGGAAACTTATTGTCATTGTGCAGATCTGGGAGCGCATTTAATTTCGAGTATTCTATCCCGGCAGGATTATAGGCAAGATAGAAATGTCTGTAATTACCTAGATTTCCTAAATAGTGTACTTCCTCATACCTGTAAAACTTTGATGAATACCCAGACTCGAAATCTTCAATATTTTCTCCATAACTATCAAAATTACTACCAAGTGTGGAGTCAAGATAAGGGATTTTTGGATGAAAGTTTTTATCTTTGCTTGTCACTGAGTATAATATTACTTTGTTTTTATTGTCATAAACAACTTGAAGATAAAATTTCTTAAATGAATATATGTATTCATTTACTTTTCCATCATCGGAATGGTTTTCTTGTATAGGCACGCCAAACACTGATTCTATATATTTTATAGATGAGCCAGTGTAAATTGCATTTAAATTATCCTCTGCTTGGCGTTGAGAAAATTTATCAGAGATATTATTATACAATTCAAAAAACCCATTTAATGCCCCTAGCCATGCAATCACTATACTAACTGTAATAGTTATGGCACCAATAATTATGGCCAGCAATGATTTCTTAGTCGATTTTTTATTAGATGTCATTCAGCAACCTTTAAGAGCTATGAGAAATCACATATAAACACTTTCAAAAAAAATATTCAATTACAGACTCCCATTTATTAGCTATACCGTTATTGCTTTAGGGCGAAAAGTGGCGTTCGGTTAAAAATGTGGCGCTCGATTTTGGTAAAATGTGATGGTTAGATACATATTTTAGCAGGATGAATTTATAAGGAAGGTCTAATTTTATCAATATTTACCCAATAGATATATTTCCTTCTAAGTAAGTGAATCGAAAAACTGAAACCTCTTTTATTACCCTTTGCTAAATTTTGTTAGATTCAAAAAACCGGCCGGAGCCGGTTTAGTTTTTTCGTATATCTTATGCAGCGCAGCAGTTAGTCGCCCTTGCAGTCTTCACTCAGCTCTAGGCTACTCTGGATGCCGTTTTTTATCTTGCGATTCAGCAGTTCTATCTCATACTCCTTCAGCGTCTGCGGCACTGCTTGGCCGAAGTCGGTCTGGCTCATGGAGTGCTGATGGCCTTAGGCCTCCGTGAACGATAAATAGCCGTGATAGAGGTAGCGGCGTGGGTTCATCGGCCGCATATTGGCGTTACCGATAAAAAGCCCGGTCGGCATGCTCAGCGCTATCAGGTAGCCGCAGAAGTCTACCAGTGGGTCGGCGCTGCGCTTGATTTCCAGCACCTCTTCTGACGACTGCTGCGCCTAGAGCAGTTCGCGGGCGTCGTCAGGAAGGGTAAAGCGCTGCATTAGGTGACGCACGATAACCGCCAGCTCACCGGCGATCTTTTCCTACAGCTGCGAGTCGCACTCGTTTTTCTGTATCACGTCCGGGAACGGCAGGATGGCCCGGCGACGCGACACGCCGCCGCTGCGGTCGCTGAAGCGTATCGGGTTCTTGTTCACCGCCAGTATTACCGTCGGGATATACGTTGAGTTGATGTCGCGATACTTCGGGTCAATCGCCACGGCGTCACTGCCGCTAATCGCCTTAATGCCCGCGCCGTCGCCGCTCCACTTTTCCTGGTCGGGCAGGATAATTAAGGAGTAGCCAATTACGCTTGAGCGTTTGCGGGACGATTCCAGCGTGTCGATGGTGGCGGCCGTGGTGTTGTTGTCTTCCCCGGCTAGCAGGCGGCCAATAGACGCCATCACGCTTTTACCACTGTCGCCGGGGCCGTTCACCTCGAGGAATAGCTGCCAGTCGTAGCGGTTTGCCAGCACCCTTAATAACGCCGCGAGAATACGCTCCTGCTTTGCCTCATTGCGTCCAGTCGCCCGCCACAAGGCCCTTTCAAAATCGAACTCATCCCACCGGGAAAAGCGCAGCTCACTGAAGCGGACAAAAATCACGACGGCTATACGCGTCATGATGCGCCCACGGTATGCGGCAAGGCGCTCAAGAAATTCAGGAAAACGGCTGAAGGGTAATGCGGGTAATGACGAGCCTTAACCGTAGAAAGTGCCTCAGCCATATCAACAACGGGATTAGATTCAATGTAATCGTTTTGCGCGGCATAGCGCATTATCGCAGTTACACGCTGATGAAGACTCTGGGCGACATCATGCCTGCCACTGGCATCAACGGCCTTAATAGGTGCTAACAGCTGGCTGGTTTTTAGCTTACGAACATCTGCCAAACCAATATGGGGGAAAATATACAGTTCAAGGTAGCGTAAGATCCGCGAGCGATGATCATCACTCCAGCGCTTGTTGCTCGCATGCCATTCGCGGGTGATCGTTTCAAATGTGTAAGCCCCGGCGTTTTCAGCCTGGGCTTCTTTCTGTTCAGCTTTAGGGTCAATCTCTGCCCTAAGATCTTTTTAGCTTCGTCACGCTTAGCACTTGCCTCAGTAAGCGTTACTGTCGGCCAGACGCCAAAGGCAAGCCGGTCTTCTTTTTTGTCGGCTGGCCGTCGGTACTTCATACGCTAGTACTTTGATCCTTTGGTCGTGACCTCAAGGTACAAACCGCCACCATCAGCCATTTTATAAGTTTTTTCTTTAGGCTTTGCAGTGTCGACCTGGCGAGCATTCACCTTCATTTTGGGGCACATTTCTTATTGAAGTAGGGATGCCCCCAGCGGAGTCTGGATTGCAACGGATGTGCTCGGACGATGCCGGATGATAAAATCAGTCTTCATTTTGATTTTAAAAGTTTTTTTTGAATTCCCTGGACGGGGATGGACAGGATAATGGTGCCGAAGGCCGGACTCGAACCGGCACGTATTTCTACGGTTGATTTTGAATCAACTGCGTCTACCGATTTCGCCACTCCGGCACGGAAGGGATGCGGAAAACGTTGAGGATTATACCGTTACCCACCAGCCGCGCAACCGGAATCACCTTCCCTGCGCGCTAAACGTCCAAAAAAGCGCCATAGCTCCTCGATCCCCTTCCCGCACCAGCACGCCCAACCCTTCCCCTACAGAATCCTCCGATTCCACTCCTCTCACCTCCCGCACTCGGAACTTTCTCACCCCATGTTCCTCTTAGCAAAACTGGCGCAGCAACTCACCGCGCGCAGGTTGAACATTAACGAGGGTAAAATGAATAAAACCACACAACGAACAATTTTGGGGATGGGGTTCAGCGCGCTGCTACTGGCAGGTAGCGCATCAGCGGCAAGCTGGCAGGATCAGCTGAGCAGCGCGGCGTCGCAGCTCAGTCAGCAGAACAACAGCAACACCAGCGCGACCAACAGCACTGCGCAGAACGGCGGACTGTCGCTCGGCTCGCTGACGGGCCTGCTGAACGGCGGCGACAAGGCGGTCAGCGCCAACAGCATGACCAACGCCGCAGGCGTGATGCAGTACTGCGTGCAGCACAACGTGGTGGATAACAATGTGAAGTCGGTGAAAGAGCAGGTGCTGGACAAGCTCGGTCTGAGCACCCAGACGGCGCAGACGCAGAGCACCGACTACCAGCAGGGCATCGCCGGCCTGCTTAACACCGGCAACGGCCAGCAGCTGAACCTGCAAAGCCTGAGCAACTCGCCGATGGGCGAGAAGCTGAAAACCAAAGCCTGCGACGTGGTGCTGAAGCAGGGCAAAAAATACATCGGCATGTAATCCGCCGCTGTACGGGCGCGAGCTGTCCCTCGCGCCTCTTTTTATTCCTTCACGCCCCTAACGCGCCATCGCCCTTCTCGTCTCTTCCTCCACGCCCTGCAGCAGCGCCAGCGCCTGCTCACAGGATCGAATATTGGTATAGCCAATCACCAGCCCGTAGCGTTTCTGCGTCTGCATATACCAGCCAGAGAGCGGCAGCACGCGCAGCTGATGACGCTGCCACACCTCCGCCAGCGCCACATCCTGAATGCCGCGCCGCAAAAAGGCGACGATATGCATGCCGCCGTCGGTAAGCTGATACTCAAACAGATCCGGGAAGCACGCCTGCAACGCGTCGAGCATCATGCGGCGTCGCTGCTGATAGAGAATGCGCATCTTTTTGATATGGCGATAGAAGTGCCCTTCGCTGAGGAACTGCGCGAGGATCTTCTGCGGCAGCAGCGGCAGGCCGTTCTCCAGAATCTCGCCCAGCTCGCGGAAGCGCGCCAGCGTCGCTTTGGGCATCACCAGATAGCCGATGCGCATCGCGGGCATAATGGTTTTACTGAAGGTGCCGGTGTAGATCACCCGATCGTGCGTATCGAGGCTTTTTAACGCCGGGATCACCTTGCGCGTGTAGTGAAACTCCCCGTCATAGTCATCCTCGATAATCCAGCTCTCGTTCTCCTGCGCCCACGCCAGCAGCTGATGCTTGCGCGGCAGCGACAGCGTTACCGCCAGCGGGCTCTGATGGGTCGGCGTCACCACCGCAAAGCGCGCGTCGGCGTGATAGCGCAGCAGATGATCGACGTCGATCCCGTCGCGATCGACCGGCACGTAGTGCAGGTTAGGCGCGATCCGCTTCAGCAGCTTCTGCCCGAAGAAGTAGCCGGGATCCTCAAACAGCACCTTGTCGCCCGCCTGCGCCAGCACCGCCAGAATCAGCCGCAGGTTGGCGCGATAGCCGCTGGTGATAAAGATCTGCTCTGGCTGGCAGTCGAGCCCGCGCGAGATGTTGAGGTAGCTGGCGATCGCCTCGCGCAGCGGCGTATAGCCCATCACCGGCGGGATCAGCATCTCATCCGGCCGCAGGCTGCGCGCCGCTTTGCCGGAAATCAGCAGCCACTTCTTCAGTGGAAAGGCGTCCAGCGACGGAATGCCGAGCCGCATCTCGCCCTTGCTCTCCCGCTGCTCAATGCGCAGCGGCAGGTCGCGCTCCTCTGGCTGCCACGCTGACTCCTCTTTCACGACAGGCGTAAGCGCGGGATTGACGCGCGTGCCCTTCGCGCCCTGACTAACGAAGTAGCCTTCGCCGATCAAAATCTCATAGGCGGTCTCTACCGTTTTGCGCGCCACGCGCAGCTCGCTGGCCAGCACGCGGATCGCCGGCACGCGGTCGCCCGGCTTCAGCACGCCCGCCTGGATCTGCTGACGATAGCGCGCGTAAATCT
This sequence comes from Pantoea sp. NGS-ED-1003, assembly GCF_000738765.1. Classification (NCBI taxonomy): domain Bacteria; kingdom Pseudomonadati; phylum Pseudomonadota; class Gammaproteobacteria; order Enterobacterales; family Erwiniaceae; genus Pantoea; species Pantoea sp. NGS-ED-1003. The sequence goes on along the minus strand of NZ_JPQA01000003.1, from coordinate 251,705 downwards.
CTCTGTATCCCACCGCTATGTCCTACCTGTTTTTACGTTTTATGGCCCTTTTGACTCTGACATAGAAGCTTATCATCTCTCCATTGTTTAGCCGCCAAAGAGTCACCTATGAAGCTACTGCATATCAACGTCAGCCCCGATATCAGCGGATCCGCGTCGCGCGCCGCCTCGGCGCATCTGGTCGAGCGGCTGCGCGCCCGCCATCCGCAGCTGGAAGAGACGGTGCTGGATCTGGCGCAGCATCCGCTGCCGCATCTGGACGCCTTTACCATCGACGCCTTTTTTACGCCGCCGGAGGCGCGCACCCGCGCCCAGCACAGCGCTATCGAAATTTCAGAGAGGCTGGTGGATCAGCTGTTCGCCTGCGACACGCTGGTGATCGCCTCGCCGATGTGGAACCTCGGCCTGCCTTCGGTGCTGAAAGCCTGGTTCGATCACATTACCCGCGCCGGCCGCACCTTCGCCTTTACCGCCGACGGCAGCAAAGTCGGATTGGTTAAAGGCAAGAAGGTCTACGCCGTGGTCGCCAGCGGCAGCGTCTTCGCTCACGGGCCATTTACGCAGGATGACCAGTTCACGCCCTACGTGCGCGTCGCGCTCGCCTACATCGGCATTGAGGAGGTGGAATTTATCCGCGTCGACGGCACGCACGATCCCGTCAGCCGCGCCACCGCATTGCCCCATGCGTTAAACACTATCAACTCACTGTTCTGAAAAAGGAAAGCATCATGACATCACGCGTTAACCACTTTAAAACCGTTCCGGCGCTGGCTAAATCCCTCGGCGACGTCTCCATGGCGCTACGCAAAACCTCGCTGGACGCTACGCTGAAGCATCTGGTGGATATCCGCGCCTCGCAGCTCAATCACTGCGCGTTCTGCCTCGATATGCACGTGAAGGAGGCGAAGCTGCACGGCGAGCGCGAGCTGCGCCTGCATCACGTCGCCATCTGGCGCGAGTCGCCGCTGTTCAACGCGCGGGAGAAAGCGGCGCTGGCGCTGACCGAAGCCCTGACGCGCATCGGCGAACAGGGCGTCAGCGAGGCGCTCTACGGCGAGCTGCGCGAGCACTTCTCCGAGGTGGAGATCAGCGAGCTGGCCTTTACCATCGCGGTGATCAACAGCTGGAACCGCCTGCAGATCCTGTCGCAGATGGCGCCGGGCGCGCTCGACAGCGCGTACGGGCTGGACCGCGCTGAATTACATTAATTTTTAACGCCAGCAGCGCAGGCTGCTGGTCGCCCCATGTTTTTCTGCGCGCCCTGAGGCTATAGTGAGGTTTTGCACTACAAAGGACAGCACGCATGAAAGGCATCAACATTGCGATTTACTTCGATCCCGATCTCATTTTCGCGACCGTGCATCAGCCGGACGGCAGCTATCTGAGCAAAAACTTTCAGTACGACGATGCGGTGATTGAAGAGATCTACCAGTGGCTGGAACAGTTCACGCCGAATCGCACCCATATTTGCCTGCTTGAGCACGATACCGCCGATATCCTCGCCGACGAGCTGGTGGATAACGGCTATCACGTTCATCGCGTCAGCACCCATCTGATGCTGGAGTGGTTCACCTCCTCGCCGCCCGCCACGCCAGACGGCTCGCCGGTGCGCGCGCTGCTGCGCTATCTGGAAGAGGAGAAGCCGGAACAGTATGTGTCGCGCACGCCGCAGATCGAGGCGCTGCTCGATATGTTCGACGATCTCGACGCGCTGGAAGAGGTGGAGGAAGAGGACGACGAAGACAGCCTGCCGGATGACGTGCTGCGCCTGGTGAAGCAGAAGAAGATCACCGCGCTCGCCGCCGCGCAGAGCCTGATCCCGGAGCTGAGCGAACGTATCCGCGAGCACCTGATGCGCTATCCAGAGCTGATGACGCCCGAGCTGCTGGAAGATTTCTTCCCGGAGCTGCTGGAAGCGATGGAACGGCCTAAACACTAATCCCGCGACAGAAGAGGACGCATATGCAGGCGTTATTAGAAGCGGTGGGATTAGGGCTGATTGTGCTGCTGCCGCTCGCTAACCCGCTCACCACCGTGGCGCTGTTCCTGGGGCTGGCGGGCGAGATGAACTTCAGCGAGCGCAACCGCCAGGCGCTTCAGGCTTCTATCTACGTTTTCGCCATTATGATGGTGGCCTGGTACGCGGGCAACGCGGTGCTTAATACCTTCGGCATCTCGATTCCCGGCCTGCGCATCGCGGGCGGGCTGATCGTCGCCTTTATCGGCTTTCGCATGCTGTTTCCCGCGCAGCCGGTCGGTCACTCGGTAGAGGCGCAGCACAAGCAGGATGAGCTGGAGAACAGCGACACGCGTCAGGAGCCGGTCAATATCGCCTTTGTGCCGCTGGCGATGCCGAGCACTGCCGGTCCCGGCACCATTGCGATGATTATCAGCTCTGCCTCGACGGTGAAAAGCGGCGTCGATTTTCCCGCGTGGGTAATTGCCGCAGCGCCCCCGCTCACCTTTCTGCTGGTGGCGGTAATCCTGTGGGTCGCGCTGCGCAGTTCCGGCAGCATTATGAAGCTGGTGGGGAAAGGCGGCATCGAGGCGATCTCGCGCCTGATGGGATTTTTGCTGGTCTGTATGGGCGTGCAGTTTGTGATTAACGGCGTGCTGGAAGTGGGACATAACTTCCATTAAAAAAGGGCGCCGAGGCGCCCTTAATATTTTCAGGTAAGGTGCTGACGCGGGTGAGAAGGCCCGATCGCAAAGACGCAAAAAGCGGCATCCCTGCCAGCTCGGCCCGCGACATCCCTGTCGCGGGACGCTTTGCTCTTCGGTCCTTCTCACCCGCTTGCAGACTTCTCAGCCGCCTGAAAGAAGACGCAGTGCCCTTTAGTCGTGCTTCAGCGACTTCCGTACATCCGCAACCTGATCCTTGCTCACCGCCGGCGCGTTGTTGCTCCAGCCCTGACGGATAAAGGTCGCGAGCTGCGCCACTTCGTCGTCGCTCAGACGCTTGCCGAAGCCCGGCATCGCCAGCGTCGACGGCGCCTTCTCGGTAGACGGCTGCTGCGCGCCTTCCAGGATAGTGTGGATCAGTCCGGTCGGATCTTTAGCGTTAACGATGGTTGCCTGATCCAGCTCCGGGAAGATCCCCGGCGCGCCTTTACCGGTGACAAAGTGGCAGGCGCCGCAGTTGTCGAGGTAGAGACGCTCGCCTTCGCTCAGGTTCTTCGCCGCCGTCAGCTTCGCTTCGGTCTGCTGCTGCGCCTGCACGTTGTAGGCCTGCAGCGGCGGATTGCCGCCAAGAAACTTCAGATAGGCCGCGACCGCTTTGAGATCGGCGTCGGTCATGTGCGAGCTGCTGTGCTCAATCACCGACTTCATCTCGCCGCCCACCGCTGCTTTGTCGTTACGGCCGGTCTGCAGGTAATCGACGATCTCCTGCTCGCTCCAGCGCGGCAGACCGCGCAGCGACGGCACGTCCCAGTTGTTCAGGCTACCGCCCGCCAGGAACTTCTCATCGCTGCTGTCCAGCGCCTTCTCGTTCATGCCGAGGCCGCGCGGCGTGTGGCAGCTGCCGCAGTGGCCGAGGCTCTCGACGATATAGGCGCCGCGGTTGATCTCTTCAGAGGCGCCGCCGATCGGCTGGAACGGCTTGTCGCTGGTAAAGGCCCAGTTCCAGAAACGCATGCCCCAGCGCTGGCTGAACGGAAAGCTCAGGCTGGTCTCTGGCGGCTGCTCGGCGCTCGGCTGCACGCCCTTCATAAAGTAGACATACAGCGCATGCATATCTTCATCGCTGATTTTGGCGTAGTCCGGGTACGGCATCGCCGGATAGAGGCGCGAGCCGTCCGGCAGCACGCCTTTGCGCACCGCGTCGGAGAATTGCTGCTCGCTGTAGTTGCCAATACCGTGCGCTTTGTCCGGCGTGATGTTAGTCGAATAGATGGTGCCGAGGTTCGACTCAATCGCCAGCCCGCCCGCATAGTCCGGCTTGCCGGAGAGCGAGTGGCAGGCCATACAGTCGCCGAGACGCGACAGGTATTCGCCCTTCTTGATCAGCTGGGCCTCATCTTCCGCATGCGCCTGACTCGCCATGCATCCCAGCAGCACGGCGTTGGCGAGTAACAATGATTTCAGTTTCATATGCTTATGCCTGTACCAGTGGACCGGGGTTCTTCAGATACTGTTCCTTGATCGCCTGCGCCGCCATCAGGGTAATCGCGCCGATGGTATCGGTCGGGTTCGCCTGGAAGTTCTGCGGGAAAGCGTTGCCGCCCGGTACAAACACGTTATGCACGTCCCAGCTCTGCAGATACTTGTTCAGCGCAGAGGTTTTCGGGTTGTCGCCCATCACCGCGCCGCCCACGTTGTGGGTGGAGACGTACTTGGTCAGGTCGAAGTTGGCGTCCATCGGCAGGAAGCTCATGCTCATGCTGTCCGGGTTCAGCTCTTTGCTGATATTGCCGACAATGCCTTTCAGATACTGCTGCAGCTTCAGCTCGTTCTGTTTCCAGTTAAAGGTCATGCGCAGCAGCGGCTGGCCGCGGTGGTCGGTGTAGTTCGGATCGAGATCCAGATAGACGTCGCGGTACGACTGACAGGTCGTGGTAATGCTGATCTTCATAGAGTGGCCGTACCACTCTTCCAGACCCTCTTTGTAGCCCATACCCCAGTTCGGCGTGCCTTTCGGCAGCGAGGTGGCGATCGGCGTGCCGGTGGCCTGCGAGCTGTGGATCTTCGCGCCGCCGAGGAAGCCGAGGCCCGGACCGTCGAAGTTGCCTGGCGAGATGTCGTTGAACATCTGGCCGGTGGCGCCTGCGGTGGCGTACGGGTTGAAGTTTTTATCCTTGAAGAACAGGGTCGCGCCGCCGTTCGACAGGAAGGCGTAGTTACGTCCTACCACGCCCTCTTCGGTGATCGGGTTATACGGCTTGCCGATGCCGGAGAGCAGCATCAGACGCACGTTGTAGAGCTGGAAGCTGGAGAGCACGACAATCTTCGCCGGCTGGAACACTTCGTTGCCGTCGACGTCGTAGTAGATCACGCCTTTGGCGGTCTTCTTGTCGTCATGCAGCACCACCTTCACCACTTCCGCGTGCACTTCATAGGAGAAGTTCGGCATGCGCTTCAGCGCATCCATCACCGCGGTCTGCGGCGACGCTTTGGAGTAGTTCAGGCACGGGTACTTCGAGCAGTAGCCGCAGTAGTTGCAGGGTGCGATCTGGTTGCCGTACGGGTTTTTCCACGCGCGGGACACGCACGCCGACGGGTTCGGGAACGGATGGTAGCCCAGCTTCGTCGCCGCTTCTTTAAACATCACGTTGTTCAGCGTGTCTTCCAGCGCCGGCAGCGGGTAAGGCTCGGAGCGCGGACCTTCGAACGGGTCGCCGCCTTCCAGAATCTGACCGCGCAGGTTGCCGGTGGTGCCCGACTGGCCGCAGATCAGCTCGAACTTGTAGTAGTAAGGCTCGATCTCTTCCCAGCTGAACGGGAAGTCCATCACGCGCATATCTTCCTGCAGGATGCCCGGCTTGTAGGCCTCGTCCACGTAGGTTTTCAGCTTGATGTCGGTCGGCGTCGGACGGATCAGTACCGCCGTCCAGTGCATGCCTGCGCCGCCCACGCCGGTGCCTGGCGCGAACGCGCCCCATTTACGGGTCGGCAGCGCGGTCTGGGTGGTGTCGTAGCGCACGGTGACCGCCACTTCTTTCGGCGTGGCGAACACTTTGTTGCGCACGTTATAGGCGTATTCGTCAGCCGGTTTCGGGTAGGCGAAATCGGGGTAGTCGCGCTCGCCGCCGCGCTCTAAGGCGCGCACTTCAAGGCCCGCCAGCGCCAGTTCGATGCTCATCAGCGAGCCGGCCCAGCCGAGGCCGCAAACGACGACGTCGACTTCTTTTTTAGTAATCTGTGCCATGATAATCCTGTCTCAAATACCTGATTCAACGCCGTTAAGCGCGTTCACCCAAAAGGCTGACCGGTCCCAGCGGATAAGGCACGTTGTGCTGCTTCACCCATTCGGTGAAGCTGGCGCGCGCGCCCGGGAAGCCGATGGCGATCCAGGCTTTCATGCCTTTGTTGCCGCCGTACATCGGATCCGCGAGATAGCCGTGCTTGGTATCAGAGAGCAGCTGGCTGAAGAACTGCGACGCTTTCAGATTGCCTTCGCCCAGCGCGGCGAAGTCGATGCCGTTCTTGTTGAGTTTGGTCAACACGTCATCTTTCTCTTCCAGCGTGAGCTGCTGGAACGGCTTGCTGTAGGTGGTCTGCACCCACTGCGTCACCAGCTTGATCGCGGTGTGGTACATCTGCTGCGGCGTAAACGGAATCTGGTAGCCGAAGGTGGGATCGGCGTGGACGTTGAACGGGCCCTGCATGTAGATCTCATCGCCGAACTCGCTGGTCTGCAACTGCTGGTCGATAAAGATCGGCACGTTGGTTTCCAGCGCGCCTGGCGCTTTGCCTTTGCCGCCTGCCGGGATCAGGCGATCGGTCGCGGCCAGAATAAACTGCCACTCGTCCGCGCTAAAAAAGCCCGGTTTATAGTCGGCCAGTTCCGGCGCGGCCATTTCTGCCGCCTGCGCTGCGGTCAGCCCTTTTAAAACCAGGTCACCTAGCGGCAACGCCAGTAGAGACCCGAGCAAAAACTTTCGTCTGGTGGTGGGTTTTTCAAGAAGCATAGCGGCACGACTCTCACTTGCTGTAAAAGTAATATATTTGTTAAACACAAATCTTATCGGTCATTTCCGCGGCAATATTAGGGATATAGATATGTCTAAATGTAACAATAAAAGTAAAAATGTATTTTAGTGAAAATTTATAATTGTGTTATTGGATGGTTACAGGCGGGTAACAGGCTGTGAAAGCGGGAATTTTGTTTAAAATCGCACAATTGATGATTTATTAACCAGAAAATTTGTGCGCAGGACCATTTTTATTTGCGGTGGGTGACTGTTGCCGAAAATAATCAATCAAAAAAAATCATACTTCCATACAAGAGAACTATTCTCATCGGCAACAATATATTCACTTATTTACAGCAGCAATGACATATTGCGGAAAATGTGATCGCTCTTTTATCAAACAGCTATTTTTGGGCGGGCGCTAAATAAATGGATTTCCCTCATCCCCGCCGCGCTAAAACAGTGAAAAGCGCGAAAATAGCAGACGATCTTTTTATGCAAAGCTCATAACAAAGAGGCATTTTGACTCTGGCGCGCCGCGGATATAGTCGGTTTATCAACGACTCAGGATAAACTTCTATGCGACGCATTTTGCTTGTGATATTAAGCGCGCTGGCCTTAGCGCCGATGGCGCACGCCGGGACGCCGAAAGATACGCTGGTTATCGCCGTGCCGCTCGACGGCATTATCAGTTTCGATCCGGCAGAGAGCTTTGAAACGGTCAGCAACAGCAGCCTGCGTAATGTTTACCAGACGCTGGCAGAGCCGAATAAAGACGATCCGCAGAAGCTGTCGCCGCTGCTGGCGCGCAGCTGGCAGCAGGGCGAAACGCCCCACAGCCTGATCTTCAACCTCAATCCCGATGCGCGCTTCGTCAGCGGCAATCCGGTGACCGCGCAGGATGTCATCTTCTCGCTGACGCGCGCGGTGAAGCTCAACAAAGCGCCCTCCTTTATTCTCGGCGAGTTCGGCTGGACGCCTGACAATATCGACAGCCAGTTCACGGCGCTCAATGACCACCAGCTGGAGATCCGCTGGCCGGCGCAAATCGGCCAGGATCTGGCGCTGCGCCTGCTCACCGCGCCGGTTAGCTCAGTAGTCGACAGCAAAACCGCGCTGCAGCACGCCAGCAACAACGACACCGGCAACGGCTGGCTGAAGACGCATTCCGCGGGCAGCGGCGCGTTTTCCATCAAACAGTTTGTGCCGCTGCAGGCGCTGGTGCTGGAAGCCAATCCGCACGCCGCGCCGCAGCCGCGCCTGAAGCGCGTGCTGCTGAAGGGCGTCGCCGATCCCGGCACCCGTCGCCTGCTGATCCAGCAGGGCGACGTCGATGTCGCCTACCAGCTCGGCCCCGATCAGATCGCCGCGCTGAAGAGCGATACCAACGTGCGTATCGACGCTTTCCCGTCGAGCCTGGTCTACTACCTCGGCTTCAACACCAAAAACGCGCAGCAGCCGGCGCTCGGCAACCCGGCGCTGTGGCAGGCGGCGCGCTGGCTGGTGGATTACGACGGTCTCGCCAACCAGCTGCTGAAAGGTCAGTACCGCATTCATCAGAGCTTCCTGCCGGACGGCTTTGACGGCGCGCTCAATACCACGCCGTTCCACTACGACGTCAGCAAGGCAAAGGCGATCCTGAAGGATGGCGGCATCGCGCCGGGCACCCATATCGCCCTGACGGTGGTGAACCAGCCGCCCTATATCGACGTGGCGCAGGCGCTGCAGGCGAGCTTCGCAAAGGCGGACGTCAGTCTGGATATTCAGCCGGTGGCCGAGTCGGAGCTGTGGAGCAAAATGCGCGCCCGCGATTTCCAGTCCATCTTCGTTTACTGGGGCGCGGACTATATCGATCCGAACACCAACGCCAGCGCCTTCGCCTATAACGTGCCGGGCGGCTCGAAAACCCTGGCGTGGCGCGTCGGCTGGGATATCCCTGCGCTGAGCGCCGAGACGCGCAAGGCGGCGGGCGAAAGCGATGCCGCGCAGCGTCGCGCCCTCTACACCCATTTGCAGACCGAGGTGCAGCAGAGTTCGCCCTTCGTCACTATTCTGCAGGGCGCGCAGCAGGTGGCGGTGCGCAAGAATCTTAGCAACGTTAAGCAGGGCATCGGCGTCAGCATGCTGCTGCTGGACGAGGTGCAAAAATAACGCTTGTGGCGCGCGGGCATCGTCCCGCGCGCCAGCCTCAACGGCGCTTATATCGCACAGCCGTTTCAGCGCAATACTCTCTCTTTCCCCCGCCGCGCTTGCTATCCTTCAGACAATGTCCTTTGTCAGAGAGTGAACCTATGACTGCCCCGCTGCTTATTGCCCAGACGCCCGATGTGCAACTCCACCTTCTGCCCGCCATGGCGAATCGCCACGGGCTGATCACCGGCGCGACCGGCACCGGCAAAACCGTGACGCTGCAGAAGCTGGCTGAATCTTTCTCCTCTGTCGGCGTGCCGGTATTTATGGCGGACGTGAAAGGCGACCTGACCGGCATCGCGGCGGAAGGTCAGCAGAGCGAGAAACTGCTGGCCCGGCTGGCGAAGATCGGCGTCACCGACTGGCAGCCGCAGCGCAGTCCGGTGATGCTGTGGGATATCTTCGGCCAACAGGGCCATCCGGTGCGCGCCACCGTCTCCGACCTCGGCCCGCTGCTGCTGGCGCGCCTGCTGAATCTCAACGAGATCCAGAGCGGCGTGCTGCAGATTATCTTTCGTGTCGCTGACGATCAGGGACTGTTGCTGCTCGACTTTAAAGATCTGCGCGCGATGACGCAGTACATCGGCGACAACGCCAAAAGCTTCCAGACGCAGTACGGCAATATTAACAGCGCGTCGGTGGGCGCCATCCAGCGCGGGCTGCTGGCGCTGGAGCAGCAGGGCGCGGAGCACTTCTTCGGCGAGCCGATGCTCGATATCCGCGACTGGATGCGCGTCGACGCCGACGGCAAAGGCTTTATCAATATTCTGGCGGCGGACAAGCTCTATCAACAGCCGAAGCTCTACGCCACCAGCCTGCTGTGGCTGCTGTCGGAGCTTTACGAGCATCTGCCGGAGGCGGGCGATCTGGAGAAGCCGAAGATGGTGTTCTTCTTCGACGAGGCGCATCTGCTGTTCAACGACGCGCCGCCGGTGCTGCTGGAGAAGGTCGAACAGGTAATGCGTCTGATCCGCTCGAAAGGCGTCGGCGTCTGGTTCGTCACCCAGAACCCCGCCGACGTGCCCGAGAGCGTGCTCGGCCAGCTCGGCAACCGCGTGCAGCACGCGCTGCGCGCCTTTACGCCGAAAGATCAGAAGACGGTGAAGAGCGCCGCCGACACCCTGCGCGCCAACCCGGCGTTCAATACCGTCGAGGCGATTCAGGCGCTGGGCACCGGCGAAGCGCTGATCTCTTTCCTTGATGAAAAAGGCAGCCCGTCGGTGGTGGAGCGCGCGATGGTGATCGCGCCCGGCTCGCGTATGGGGCCAGTTACCCTCGACGAGCGCAACGGTTTGATCAACCACTCGCCGCTGGCGGGCAAATATGACGAGGAGATCGACCGCGAGTCCGCCTATGAGAAGCTGCATCAGGGCGTGAAAGGCGCCAGCGAGCAGGCCGACGCGCCGCAGGCGAAGGGCAACAAGGTCGAGGTTGACGATGGCATTCTCGGCGGGCTGAAAGAGGTGCTGTTCGGCCATACCGGCCCGCGCGGCGGCAAGCATGACGGCATCGTGCAGAGCGTGGCGAAGAGCGCCACGCGGCAGATCGCCAACCAGATTATTCGCGGGGTGCTCGGCAGCCTGCTGGGCGGACGCCGTCGCTAAGGCGGTTTCCGCAGCGGTTTGGCCTCTGCTAAGCTGTGAGCATGGATAAATTACGCGAACTTAAACGGACAAAACGTCTGGCGCTCGGCCTGCTGCTGCTGGCCGCCGCCACCTTTATCACCACCCTTTTTCTGCCGCCTAACTTCTGGGTCAGCGGCGTGAAGGCGATCGCTGAAGCGGCGATGGTCGGCGCGCTGGCGGACTGGTTCGCCGTGGTGGCGCTGTTTCGCCGCGTGCCGGTGCCCTTTATCTCGCGCCATACGGCGATTATCCCGCGCAATAAAGATCGCATCGGCGACAACCTTGGCCGCTTCGTGCAGGAGAAGTTTCTTGATACCGACTCGCTGCTGGCGCTGATCCGCCGCCACGATCCGGCGCAGATGCTGGCGCAGTGGCTTAACGCGCCGGGCAATGCCGACCGCGTCGGGCGTCATCTTTTGCAGGTGATGCGCGGCTTCCTCGATCTCACCGACGACGCGCGCATTCAGGCCTTTATGCGCCGCGCGGTGCATCGCGCCATCGACAAGGTCGATCTGTCGCAGACCAGCGCGGTGCTGCTGGAGAGCCTGACCAAAAACAACCGCCATCAGGAGCTGCTCGACGCGGCGATCGATCAGCTGCTGCGCCTGATGCACAAGCCCGCCACGCGCGACTTTATCGCCATGCAGATTGTGCGCTGGCTGAAGCGCGAGCATCCGATTAAGGCCAAAATGCTGCCGACCGACTGGCTGGGCGAGCACAGCGCCGAGCTGGTCGCCAACGCGGTGGACTCGGTGCTGGACGACGTGGCGGCCGATCAGGGTCACGAGCTGCGCCTCGGCTTTAACCGCGCGGTGGATCGGCTGATTGAGAAGCTGAAGCACGATCCCGAGATGGCGGCGCGCGCAGAGGAGATAAAGCGCTGGATCAAAGAGGATGCGTCGCTGAACCGCTATATCGGCGAGCTGTGGAACGACCTGCGCACCTGGCTGAAAACCGATCTCAACAGCGACGACTCGCGCGTGCAGGAGAAGGTGCGCCAGGCGGCGCTGTGGCTGGGCGAGAACCTGGCGCGCGACGACGCGCTGCGCGCCTCGATGAACCGTCATCTGGAGGAGGCTGCGCGCAGCGTCGCGCCGGAGTTCGCCGCCTTCCTGACGCGTCATATCAGCGATACGGTGAAGAGCTGGGACGCGCGCGATATGTCGCAGCAGATTGAGCTGAATATCGGCAAGGATCTGCAGTTTATCCGCATCAACGGCACGCTGGTGGGCGGCACTATCGGGCTGATCCTCTATCTGCTGTCGCAGCTTCCGGCGCTGTTGCCGCTGCTGGCGCGTTAAAACCCCGCAACGCGACAGACTGAACCCGCTTTTTAAGGCGGGATCTTTTATTACGTTGATCGGTGTGGAGTACAGCTTAGGACGGTTACTGGTCGTCGAGGCGGTCTAATTCTTCTTCCGTCAGCCCGGTCGCCTGCAAGATGGTGTCGCGCGGCAGCTGCATTTTCATCTTTCCTGACTCTGAAAAAAACCTCCACAGAGCCTGGCATAGCTGAAAAAGCGAGTCATTAGCGATACCGGTAAAGGCTACCGGTTTTCAGCGAGTTATAAGAGTGAGGCCGCTATTTGCGGCCTCATTTTTGCTTCTGTGTTGTTGCCCGGGCTTAACGCCGCTTAACCAGCAGGAACAGGCTAATGGCGAAGAAGGCGGCGCTGGGCAGGATGGCCCCCATTATCGGCGGCAGGCCGTACACCAGGCTCAGCGGGCCGAAGATCTGGTCCAGCACGTAGAACAGAAAGCCGAAGCTGATGCCGGTCACCACGCGCACGCCCATCGACACGCTACGCAGCGGTCCGAAGATAAACGACAGCGCCATCAGCATCATCACCGCCACCGACAGCGGCTGGAAAATCTTGCTCCACATATTGAGCCGATAGCGTCCCGACTCCTGACCGCTCTGCTTCAGGTACTTGCTGTAGTTATAGAGGCCGCGAATCGACAGCGCGTCGGGATCGAGCGCCACCACGCCGAGCTTGTCCGGCGTCAGGTTGGTTTTCCATTCGCCGCTCAGGCTCTGGGAGCCGCTAATCTGCTTCGGATCGTTGAGATCCGACTCATCCACCTGCGCCAGATTCCAGCGCTTGTTCGCCTGGTCCCAGGTGGCGCTGGCGGCGTAGCGCACGCTCTTCAGACGACGGTCGTCACTGAAGTTATAGATGCTGACGCCGTCGAGCTGGTTATCGCCGCGCACGCGTTCGATATAGATAAAGTTATTGCCGTCCTTCGCCCACAGGCCGTTCTGCGTCGATACCAGCGCGCCGCCGTAGAGCTGAGTCGCGCGGTAGTTACGCGCCATCTGCTCGCCCGCCGGGGCGAGAAACTCGCCGATCGCCATGGTCAGCAGCACCAGCGGGATAGCGGTTTTCATCACCGACAGCGCCACCTGCATGCGGGTAAAGCCCGCTGCCTGCATTACCACCAGCTCGCTGCGCTGCGCCAGCGTGCCCAGTCCCAGCAGCGCGCCAAGCAGCGCCGCCATCGGGAAGAAGATCTCAATATCCTTCGGCACGCTGAGCAGCGTGTAGTAACCGGCGGCGAGCGCGGTATAGGCGCCCTGCCCGGTCTTACGCAGCTGATCGACGAACTTGATGATGCCGGAAAGCGACACCAGCATGAACAGCGTCAGCATGATGGTATTGAAAATGGTTTTACCGATATAACGGTCGAGAACGCGAAACATCAGACGGAACCTCCGCGGCTGAAGCGGGCGCGCACGCGGCGCATCGGCACCGTATCCCACAGGTTAAGGGCTACCGCCAGCAGCAGATAGCTGATATTCACCACCCACATCCAGATCGCCGGATCGAGCCGCCCTTTCGCCGCATTCGACTTCAGCGAGCTCTGCAGCAGGAAGAAGATCAGATAGAGCAGCATCGCGGGCAGCATCGACAGCACGCGTCCCTGACGCGGGTTGACCACGCTGAGCGGCACCACCATCAGCGCCATCACCAGCACCGAGAAGATCAGCGTAAAGCGCCAGTGCAGCTCGGAGCGGAACGCCGGCGTGTCGTTGCTGAGCAGCGTGGTGAGATCGGACTGCTCGGCGTCGTTCGGATCGAGCGTCGCCTCTTTATAGCCGACCCGCGCCTGGTAGTTGGTGAAGTCGGTAATACGGAAGTCGCGCAGCATCGCCGTGCCTTCGAAGCGGGTACCTTTATCCAGCGTCACCACCTGCGAGCCGTCTTTGTGCTGCTCCATATGGCCGCTGTCCGCCAGCACCACCGATGGCCGCGCGTTGCCCTTGGCGCGCAGCTGCGCCAGGAAGACGTTGCCGAACTGGTTGCCCTTGACGTTTTCGATAAACAGCACCGAACTGCCGTCGCTGGAGCTCTGGAACTGCCCGGCCGCCAGCGCCGCCGCGCCAGGGTTGGCTTTGGCGTTTTGCGTCACCTCGTCCTGATAGCGCGAGGACCAGGGACCCAGCCAGATAACGTTGACCGCCGCCACGACGGAGGTGAGCAGCATCAGCACCATCGCCGCCTTCACCAGCACGCTTTTGCCTAATCCGCAGGCGTGCATCACGGTGATTTCGCTGTCGGTATAGAGCTTGCCCAGCGTCATCAGGATCGCCAGAAACAGGCTTAACGGCAGAATAAGTTGTGCCATTTCAGGCACGCCAAGCCCTAACAGAGTCAGAACGAGATTTGTTGGGATTTCGCCGTCCACCGCAGCCCCTAAAATCCGCACTAACTTCTGACAAAAGAAGATAAGCAGCAGGATGAAAAGGATAGCCAGCTGGCTTTTGAGCGTTTCCCGAACCAGATATCTAATGATGATCACGCTTAGTACGCCTGTGATAACTTGTCTTTTTGCAGGAAAATCGCTAGTTTCAACGCTTATTAGCCATTTTTCTTCATCAATGGCCTGCGTCGCAGCTAAAATGGTATGACAAACGCGTCAGGGTGGTGAAAATTAACGCATTGCCACACTAAACGTAGTTCGAACGCTGATTACCAACAAAATTTTTTACCTCTGTGGTATCAAGCGGACCATTCTAGCGACAGCCGCGGCCGTTGTCTTTAAGATTCAGGAGAGTGCATGGAGTTCAGTGTAAAAAGCGGAAGCCCGGAAAAACAGCGCAGCGCCTGCATTGTTGTCGGTGTTTTCGAGCCGCGTCGTCTGTCGCCGATCGCCGAGCAGTTAGACAAAATCAGCGATGGCTACATCAGCGCCCTGCTGCGCCGCGGCGAGCTGGAAGGCAAAGTGGGCCAGACCCTGCTGCTGCATCATGTACCCAACATTCTTTCCGAGCGCATTCTGCTGATTGGCTGCGGCAAAGAGCGCGAGCTGGACGAGCGCCAGTATAAGCAGGTGATCCAGAAAACCATTAATACGCTGAACGACACCGGCTCGATGGAAGCGGTCTGCTTTCTGACCGAGCTGCATGTAAAAAGCCGCAATACCTACTGGAAAGTGCGTCAGGCGGTCGAAACCTCCAAAGAAGCGCTTTATAACTTCGACCAGCTGAAAAGCAACAAAACCGAGCCGCGCCGTCCGCTGCGTAAGCTGGTGTTCAACGTGCCGACGCGCCGCGAACTCACCAGCGGCGAGCGCGCTATCCAGCACGGTCTGGCGGTCGCCGCCGGCGTGAAGGCGGCGAAAGATCTCGGCAATATGCCGCCCAACATCTGCAACGCCGCCTATCTCGCCTCGCAGGCGCGCCAGCTGGCGGACGCCTACAGCAAAAACGTCACCACCCGCGTCATCGGCGAACAGCAGATGAAAGAGCTGGGCATGAACGCCTATCTCGCGGTCGGCGCCGGCTCGCAGAACGAGTCGCTGATGTCGGTCATCGAGTACAAAGGCAACCCGGACGCGGAAGCGCGCCCTATCGTGCTGGTGGGCAAAGGGCTCACCTTCGACTCCGGCGGCATCTCCATCAAGCCAGCGGAATCGATGGATGAGATGAAGTACGACATGTGCGGCGCGGCGTCGGTCTACGGCGTGATGCGCATGGTGGCCGAGCTGAACCTGCCGCTTAACGTGGTCGGCGTGCTGGCGGGTTGTGAAAACATGCCGGACGGCCGCGCCATGCGTCCGGGCGACGTGCTGACCACCATGTCTGGCCAGACGGTAGAAGTGCTGAATACCGATGCGGAAGGCCGCCTGGTGCTGTGCGACGCGCTGACCTACGTAGAGCGCTTCGATCCGGAAGTGGTGATCGACGTGGCGACCCTGACCGGCGCCTGCGTTATCGCGCTCGGCCACCACGTCAGCGGCCTGCTGTCGAACCACAATCCGCTGGCGCACGAGCTGATCGGCGCGTCAGAGCAGTCCGGCGACCGCGCCTGGCGCCTGCCGATGGCGGACGAATATCAGGAGCAGCTGGAATCGAACTTCGCCGATATGGCGAATATCGGCGGCCGTCCCGGCGGCGCGATCACCGCCGCCTGCTTCCTGGCGCGCTTTGCGCGTAAATATAACTGGGCGCACCTGGATATCGCCGGCACCGCCTGGCGCTCCGGCAAAGCCAAAGGCGCAACCGGTCGTCCGGTGCCGATGCTGTCGCAGTTCCTGCTGAACCGCGCCGGCCTGAACGGCGACGACTAAGTCCCGCTGCGCGCCGCTCTCAGGGGCGGCGCGCATTGATTTATACCACCGCAGACGCCATATCCATCTCATCGGGAAGTGCTACCGCGCGCCTTAGCTGGTAACATCGACACCTCTCACCCACAAGGCATTTCCATGAAAAACGCAACCTTCTACGTAATGGAAACGGACTCGCCCAGCGAAGAGCTGAGCGCCATCGAGGCGCTGGTGTGCGATCTGGCGGAAACGCGCTGGCGGGCGGGCAAACGCATTTTGATCGCCTGTGAAGACGAACAGCAGGCCATTCGCCTCGACGAGGCGCTGTGGCAGCGCCCGGCCAACGCCTTCGTGCCGCATAATCTGGCGGGCGAAGGTCCGCGCTACGGCGCGCCGGTCGAGCTCGCCTGGCCGCAGCGTCGCGGCAGCTCGCCGCGCGATCTGCTGATCAGCCTGCTGCCGCAGTTTGCAGATTTTGCTACTGCTTTCCATGAAGTGATAGACTTCGTACCCTACGAAGAGTCTCAGAAACAGCTGGCGCGCGACCGCTATAAAGCGTACCGCAGCGTTGGTTTCCAATTGAATACGGCCACGCCGCCGCAGCCGCAAACGACATAGCAGAAA
This sequence comes from Pantoea sp. NGS-ED-1003, assembly GCF_000738765.1. Taxonomy (NCBI): domain Bacteria; kingdom Pseudomonadati; phylum Pseudomonadota; class Gammaproteobacteria; order Enterobacterales; family Erwiniaceae; genus Pantoea; species Pantoea sp. NGS-ED-1003. The sequence goes on along the minus strand of NZ_JPQA01000003.1, from coordinate 235,087 downwards.
TGGAAAAAACATATAACCCGCAAGACATCGAGCAGCCGCTTTACGAGCACTGGGAAGAGCAAGGCTATTTCAAGCCTAACGGCGATACCAGCCAGGAAAGCTTCTGCATAATGATCCCGCCGCCGAACGTCACCGGCAGCCTGCACATGGGTCACGCTTTCCAGCAGACCATCATGGACACCATGATCCGCTACCAGCGCATGCAGGGGAAAAACACGCTGTGGCAGGTCGGCACCGACCATGCGGGCATCGCCACCCAGATGGTGGTAGAGCGCAAGATCGCCGCCGAAGAGGGCAAAACGCGCCAGGACTACGGCCGCGACGCCTTTATCGAGAAAATCTGGCAGTGGAAGGCGGAATCGGGCGGCACCATTACCCGCCAGATGCGCCGCCTCGGCAACTCCGTGGACTGGGAGCGCGAACGCTTCACCATGGACGACGGCCTCTCCAATGCGGTGAAAGAGGTGTTTGTTCGCCTGCATAAAGAGAATCTGATCTACCGCGGCAAACGCCTGGTGAACTGGGATCCGAAACTGCGCACCGCGATTTCCGATCTGGAAGTGGAAAACCGCGAGAGCAAAGGCTCGATGTGGCACATCCGCTATCCGCTGGCGGACGGCGTGAAAACCGCCGAAGGCAAAGATTATCTGGTGGTCGCCACCACGCGTCCGGAAACCCTGCTGGGCGATACCGGCGTGGCGGTCAACCCGGAAGACCCGCGCTACAAAGATCTGATCGGCAAAGAGGTGCTCCTGCCGCTGGTGAACCGTCGCATTCCCATCGTGGGCGACGAGCACGCGGATATGGAGAAAGGCACTGGCTGCGTAAAAATCACGCCGGCGCACGACTTCAACGACTATGAAGTCGGTCGTCGCCACAAGCTGCCGATGATCAATATCCTGACCTTCGACGGCGATATCCGCGAGCGCGCCCAGGTTTACGACACCAACGGTGAAGTGAGCGACGCCTGCTCGGACGAGATCCCGGCGGCGTTCCAAAAGATGGAGCGCTTCGCCGCGCGTAAGGCGATTGTCGCCGCCGTGGACGAACTGGGCCTGCTGGACGAGATCAAACCGCACGACCTGACCGTGCCTTACGGCGATCGCGGCGGCGTGGTCATCGAGCCGATGCTGACCGACCAGTGGTACGTGCGTACCGCGCCGCTGGCGAAAGTCGCGGTCGAGGCGGTCGAGAACGGCGATATCCAGTTCGTGCCGAAGCAGTATGAAAACATGTACTTCTCCTGGATGCGCGATATTCAGGACTGGTGTATTTCGCGCCAGCTCTGGTGGGGCCACCGCATTCCGGCCTGGTACGACAACGACGGCAACGTCTATGTTGGCCGCAGCGAAGAGGAAGTGCGCAGCGAAAACAACCTGGGCGCGGACGTGGCACTGCGTCAGGACGAAGACGTGCTCGACACCTGGTTCTCCTCTGGCCTCTGGACCTTCTCGACCCTCGGCTGGCCGGAGAACACCGAAGCGCTGCGTCAGTTCCACCCGACCAGCGTGCTGGTAAGCGGCTTCGACATTATCTTCTTCTGGATCGCCCGCATGATCATGCTGACCATGCACTTCCTCAAAGATGAAGACGGCAAGCCGCAGGTGCCGTTCAAGACCGTCTATATGACCGGTCTAATCCGCGACGAAGAAGGCCAGAAGATGTCGAAATCCAAAGGCAACGTTATCGATCCGCTGGATATGGTCGACGGCATCTCGCTGGAAGATCTGCTGGAAAAACGTACCGGCAACATGATGCAGCCGCAGCTGGCGGAGAAGATCCGCAAGCGCACCGAGAAGCAGTTCCCGGACGGCATCGAGCCGTCAGGCACCGACGCGCTGCGCTTTACCCTGGCGGCGCTCGCCTCGACCGGCCGCGACATCAACTGGGATATGAAGCGTCTTGAAGGCTACCGCAACTTCTGCAACAAGCTGTGGAACGCCAGCCGTTTCGTGCTGATGAACACCGAAGATCAGGATTGCGGTCAGAACGGCGGCGAGATGACGCTGTCGCTGGCAGATCGTTGGATCCTCGCCGAGTTCAATAACACGGTGAAAGCGTACCGCGAGGCGCTGGACAGCTATCGTTTCGATATCGCCGCGAATATTCTCTATGACTTCACCTGGAACCAGTTCTGCGACTGGTACCTGGAGCTGACTAAGCCGGTAATGAACAACGGCAGCGAAGCGGAGCTGCGCGGCACGCGCAATACGCTGGTGACGGTGCTGGAAGCGCTGCTGCGCCTTGCCCATCCGATCATTCCGTTTATCACCGAGACCATCTGGCAGCGTGTGAAGGTGCTGAAGAACATCAGCGACGACACCATTATGCTGCAGCCTTTCCCGCAGTACGACGCGGCGAAAGTGGATGCGGAAGCGATGGCGGATATCGAGTGGATGAAGCAGGCGATCGTCGCGGTGCGTAATATCCGCGCCGAAATGAATATCGCCCTGAGCAAGCCGCTCGACGTGCTGCTGCGCGACTGTTCTCCTGCGGCGCTGCGCCGTGTGGAAGCGAACCGCACTTTCCTGTCGCGCCTGGCGCGTCTGGAGAGCCTGACCATCCTGCCGGCGGGCGAGAAAGGGCCGGTGTCCGTGACGAAAATCGTCGAAGGCGCCGAGCTGCTGATCCCGATGGCGGGCCTGGTAGACAAGGCGGCAGAGCTGGATCGTCTGGCGAAAGAGCTGGGCAAGCTCGACGTCGAAATCGAGAAGATTCAGGTCAAGCTGGCGAACGAAGGCTTTGTCTCGCGCGCGCCGGAAGCGGTAGTAGCGAAAGAGCGCGAGCGCGTTGCCGAGCTGGAGCAGTCGAAAGCGAAACTGATTGAACAGCAGGCGGTGATTGCGGCGCTCTGATTTAACGCCGCGTCTGTAGAAAAACCCTGCGCTTCGGTGCGGGGTTTTTTATTGGCGATTTTGCGCACGATGTTTATTTATGCTTTAAAAAAATCAGTTTCATCGTGCAAAGATTCAAATAAAACTTTTAACGCCTCGCCTGTTCTCACCTGATCGCTTTTAGCTATCAAACAAAATTGACTTAGCTCATTTACTGCAAGTTTAGACTTTGTGTCTGTTTTCCAGAGTAAACCATTATGCTCCAGAGCCTTTTGCCTTAATTCTTTCAAAAATGAAGGACACACAAGTAAGACATCGCCATTGGAAAAGACTTCGATTCCTTTAACGAGGCGAATATTACCCTCATTCCATTTCCGCGATTCCCCCCACTGTTCTTCGGGGAAATAGTATGCGGGAAATTGATCTGCGTTAAAGGCAAAAACCTTTGTCTGCCAGGAAGACATTCCAACCAATTCAATTCCACGCTGGTTAATCTGGACGAGCAAGGAAGAAAAAACAACAAAAATAAAAATAAGCACGGCTGGCGCCAATGCCAGAGTGGGGTGTACGGCCTGCACCTGAGCAGGCTTACTCTTAAAAACCCCAACAAGAGCAGGCATAAAAAGAAAAAAATACAGCACGACCACAATAGCATATTGCACCAACAGACTTTCACTTGCGAAGTATATCTTCGAGCCTGTTAAAATATAAAGCGGAACAATTGAAACGAAGGCGATCATCAGTGATATCAAGCAGTAAAAGATGTTTATTATTATTGTATTGGCTTTGAAACTTTCCCACCTAAACCAGCGTGACAAGGCACGATCTGGTTTGTTTTTTCGCTCGTGCAGACGCTGTAAGCGAGTAATGAAACCTCTCAAGTACTTTTGTCTTTTATTATTTATAAAAAAGTTGAAGAATACATGGCTGACAAAAGCGGTAACAGAAGGAATATACAATAACTCTATGCTGATTTTTTCTTTTAGAAAAAGCACTGTCACCGCGGTGATCACTGCCACTAAAGCAGTTGCAGCAGCACATCCCTCATTATAGTAAACTTCAAGTCGTTCACTGAGCCCCCGCTTCTTTTTATCTTTAATCGTGCTTTTTAGCCCCGTTAAAGCACAAAGCGCAGATGGCATGACAAACATAAAAGATGTAGCGACAAAGAACACCAGCGAACATATTAATATCGCCAGGCTTCCTGCAACATTACTTATAATAAAGGGAAAGAAATCTAAGCGGCCGATCCACTGGAAATAAGCCCATACGTTTATAAACCCCATTACAATAAAAAGAACAGATAAGTTTTTATAGTTTTTAAATAACCAGCGTAATGCTGCCATTCCATGCCTCCTTGCATTATCAGTTATATTGCTTTTCACTGACGATAATGCTATTTCTGGTGAATGTCTAACCGATTTTAACCACGCTATTTCGCCATGATCCCTGATACTCAGCCTTCACTTAAGCTGCGCCCTATCAGCGCCGCCGACAATCCCCATATCGCCCAGGTTATCCGCACCGTCTCAGCAGAGTTCGGCCTGACCGCCGACAAAGGCTATACCGTGGCCGATCCGCAGCTCGACAGCCTGTATGAACTTTACAGCGCCGAGCACAGCGCCTACTGGATTGTGGAGCACCAGGGGAAAGTCGCAGGCGGAGGCGGCATCGCCCCGCTCGCCTGCAGTGCGCCTGATATCTGCGAGCTGCAGAAAATGTATTTCCTGCCGGAGGTACGCGGCTTCGGCGTGGCGCGCGAGCTGGCGCTGCGCGCGATGGAGCATGCGCGCCAGCGCGGCTTCCGCCGCTGCTATCTGGAAACCACAGGCACTCTGACGCGCGCCATTAAACTCTACGAGTCGCTGGGCTTTGAACGCATCGACGAGGTGCTCGGCTGTACCGGCCACGGCGACTGCGAATACAGAATGCTGAAGACGCTATAAGCGCGCCTTCCCGGTCAGAAGGCCGGCACGCCGCTGTGAAAGCGCAGCTCCGCGTCCGGCTCGCTAATCAGCTTCGCCTCCGCTTCACCAATCGCCCGCACGCGCGGCGCGATATCCTTCGGCGAGATCTGCGCCGCCAGGGCTAAATAGTCCTGATAGTGGCGCGCTTCCGAACGCAGCAGCGAGATATAGAACTTCTCCAGCTCCGCATCCAGCCAGGGCGCCAGGCTGGCGAAGCGTTCGCAGGATCGCGCTTCGATATAGGCGCCGCAGATCAGCTTGTCCACCAGCGTATCGGGCTCGTGCGTGGTGATCTCCCGCAGCAGCCCTTTGGCATAGCGGCTGGAGGTGATCTTTTTATAGGGCAAGCCGCGCGCCTGCATAATCTCCCATACCTGATAAAAGTGGTGCAGCTCCTCTTTAATCAGCAGCACCATCTTCTCCACCAGATCGTCCGCCCAGGGCAGCTCGTTGCGCACAATGATGCTTTTAGAAAGGCTTTTATGCGCCTGAATAAACTGGCTGTCGGGGTGCTCGCGGAAAATAAAATCTTCGTAGGGCTTCAGCCAGGCGAGGATCGCCTCGCCGCTCGGCTTGTCGGCGACATACTTACGGATCAGCCAGGTGGCGGTCTGCGCCGCTTTCAGTTCGCAAACCAGATGGTCGGTCAGCAGCAGCGTCAGGTTTTCCGGTTTGCGCGCCTCGTCAATCCAGGCTTGCGGCGTGCGGCAGTGTAGAAACTGATAGATAGGCTCAAGCAGCGGTGCGTAGTTCATGTCTGTTCAAAAGGCAGGAAACGGAAAGGCGGAGCGCGCGGCTCCGCCAGGGGAAATCAGTGGCGGACGCCGGTATCTTCGTCGCCGTCGATAATGTCGCCATCTTCGTCGTCATCTTCATCTTCGGCGTCGGGATCTTCGAAGTAGGTGCCCCAGCCGTCGTAGTCGACGTTGTATTTGCCCACCAGATTGACCAGCTGCTCAACCTGCGCGTCGATCAGCTCAGGCTTCAGCGCCGACTCGCTGAGGATATCGACGCACATCACCGTGGTGCCGTCCTCCAGCTCCAGCTCTTCTGGCTCGGTCACTTCATAACCCAGCTTAAACACGTCGACGGCCGCTTTTTCCAGCGAGTCGAAGTTGTTGCAGGAGAGATGATGTTCAATGGTATAGAGCGCATCCGGATCGCTGCCGTCTTCCAGCAGCTCATCAATGATCAGGCGTGTCTCTTCACGCTGCTCTTCCAGCAATGCTTCATATGCCATGGCGAATTCCCCTCAGTGTTCGGCAATAAACAAGTATTTTCCCACACTGCCCGGCGCGCCACTACTCAAAACGGAAAGTTTCTTTACGCTGGGGTTGAAAATGAATATTCATACGTTTAGATTGAATTTTCATTCAATCAGAATGGACGCACTGGAGCCCGTTATGAGTCACCTTTTTCAACGCCACTTCCTTCGGCTGCTCGATTTTAGCCCGGCCGATATCACCTCCCTGCTCGACCTCGCCGCTGAATTAAAACGCGCTAAAAAAAACGGTAGCGAAACCCAGCGCCTGAAGGGCAAAAACATCGCGCTCATCTTCGAAAAAGACTCGACCCGCACCCGATGCTCTTTCGAAGTTGCCGCATACGATCAGGGCGCTAATGTCACTTATCTCGGCCCGAGCGGCAGCCAGATCGGCCATAAAGAGTCGATGAAAGATACCGCCCGCGTGCTGGGCCGCATGTATGACGGCATCCAGTACCGCGGCTACGGCCAGGCGCTGGTAGAGACGCTGGCGGAATTCGCCGGCGTGCCGGTGTGGAACGGTCTCACAACCGAGTTCCACCCTACCCAGCTGCTGGCGGATCTGCTCACCATGCAGGAGCATCTGCCGGGCAAGGCGCTGAGCGAGATGACGCTGGTCTACGTCGGCGACGCCCGCAACAACATGGGCAACAGCATGCTGGAAGCGGCAGCGGTGACCGGCCTGGATTTGCGTCTGGTCGCGCCGAAAGGCTGCTGGCCGGAAGCCGATCTGGTCGAAACCTGCCGCCAGGCGGCGCAGCAAACCGGCGGCAGCATCACCCTGACCGAGGATATCGCCGCAGGCGTCAAGGGCGCGGACTTTATCTATACCGACGTCTGGGTGTCGATGGGCGAAGCGAAAGCGGTATGGGAAGAGCGCATTGCGCTGCTGCGCGACTATCAGGTCAATCAGGCGATGCTGCAGCTGACCGGCAACCCGCAGGTGAAGTTTCTGCACTGTCTGCCGGCGTTTCATGACGATCAGACCACGCTGGGGCGTCAGATGGCCGAGCAGTACGGTCTGCACGGCGGCATGGAGGTGAGCAACGAAGTTTTCGAATCGGAGCACAGCATCGTATTCGACCAGGCGGAGAACCGTATGCACACCATTAAAGCGGTCATGGTGGCGACGCTGAGCCAGGCGTAGCCGCTCAGCCAGCCGATCCGCAAACGTTTCCCTTGATGCAAAACGCCGGACGGGTATAATGCGCCCCAATTTGCCGGAGGAAGCATGCAACAGCGCAGCGCAAACATTCACGCGACATCACGCCTGAACGCAGGCGGCGCCCCTGTTTTTTCCGTCATCAACCCGATCGTAAAAAAAGCCCCTTAAGCAGGGGCTTTTTTTTGTCCGCAATTCGGCAGCTCAGAGAGGCGAACTATGGCTAACCCGTTATATCGCAAACATATTATTTCTATTAACGATCTCAGCCGCGATGAACTAGAGCTGGTGCTGCATACCGCTGCGCGGCTGAAAGCCAACCCGCAGCCGGAACTGCTGAAGCACAAGGTCATCGCCAGCTGCTTTTTTGAAGCCTCGACGCGCACGCGCCTGTCGTTTGAAACGGCGATGCACCGGCTGGGCGCGTCGGTGGTGGGCTTCGCCGACGGCAGCAACACTTCGCTCGGCAAAAAGGGCGAAACTCTGGCGGATACCATTTCCGTTATCGGCACCTACGTTGACGCCATCGTGATGCGTCATCCGCAAGAGGGCGCGGCGCGGCTCGCTACGGAATTTTCCGGCGGCGTGCCGATCCTCAACGCCGGGGACGGCGCCAATCAGCATCCGACCCAGACACTGCTGGATCTCTTTACCATTCTTGAGACGCAGAGCCGCCTGGACAACCTGAGCATCGCCATGGTCGGCGACCTGAAATATGGCCGCACGGTGCACTCCCTGACGCAGGCGCTGGCGAAGTTCGACGGCAACCGTTTCTACTTTATCGCGCCCGACGCGCTGGCGATGCCGGCCTATATCACCGATACGCTGGACGAGCGCGGCATTGTCTGGTCGCGCCACGACAGCATCGAAGCGGTGATCCCGCACGCCGATATTCTCTATATGACCCGCGTGCAGAAAGAGCGCCTCGACCCGTCGGAATACGCCAACGTCAAGGCGCAGTTTATTCTGCGCGCGGCGGATCTGACCGGCGCGCGCGACAATATGAAAGTGCTGCATCCGCTGCCGCGCGTTGACGAGATCGCCACCGACGTGGATAAAACGCCCTACGCCTGGTATTTCCAGCAGGCGGGCAACGGCATCTTCGCGCGTCAGGCTCTGCTGGCGCTGGTACTCAACAGCGAACAGGATCTGTAAGGAGCAATCGCCATGACTCACGACAACAAACTGCAGGTAGAAGCGATCAAGCGCGGCACGGTCATCGACCATATTCCGGCGCAGGTCGGGTTTAAGCTGCTCTCGCTGTTTCGCCTCACCGAAACCGACCAGCGCATCACCATCGGCCTTAACCTGCCTTCGGGCGAGCTGGGGCGCAAAGATCTGATCAAGATTGAGAACACCTTTCTTACCGAGGATCAGATCAATCAGCTGGCGGTCTATGCGCCGCACGCCACGGTCAACCGCATCGACGACTATGAAGTGGTTGCGAAAATCGCGCCGACGCTGCCGGAGCGCATCGAGCGCGTACTGACCTGTCCCAACGGCAACTGCATCAGCCGCAGCGAGCCGGTCTTCTCCAGCTTTGCGGTGAAAAAGCGCGACGCCGAAGTGCTGCTGACCTGCAAATATTGCGAGAAAGCCTTTGCGCACCACGTGGTGCTCGGTCACTGGTAATCGCTCTGCTCGTCCCTATAATGGGGCGATGTTTCTCGCCAGCGGCGGCTTGCCGCCGCTGCGTCACTCTTAAGGAGCAAGTATGTCTCGCGAAATCAGTACGGAAAAAGCGCCAGCGGCGATCGGTCCCTATGTGCAGGGCGTGGATCTGGGCAGTATGATCATCACCTCTGGCCAGATCCCGGTAGATCCGGCGACCGGCACGGTGCCAGACGCGATCGACGCCCAGGCGCGTCAGTCGCTGGAAAATGTGAAAGCGATCGTCGAAGCGGCTGGCCTGCAGGTTGGCGACATAGTGAAAACCACGGTGTTCGTCAAAGACCTTAACGACTTCGCCACCGTCAACGCCACCTACGAAGCCTTCTTCGCCGAGCATAACGCCAGCTTCCCGGCGCGCTCCTGCGTGGAAGTGGCGCGTCTGCCGAAAGATGTGAAGATCGAGATCGAAGCGATCGCCCTGCGCCGCTAAGGATCCGCTGCGCGCTGCGCCCGCAGCGCGCATCTCGTGCCCCGCTGATTAGCCCTCCATTTTCTCTTCTGCCTGGCTTTGCGCCACGACCCAATCTTCTTTGTTTCAGGTCAAAACCGCGGCGATTATATTCTCCTGACATCCATATATAGTGGCTAGAATCTTCCGCAGCACAACATGTAGCGGATGGAGAGAGCATGGCAAAGGTAGTGGTGAAGCGCGACGGCTGTCGCTCAGAGTTTGACGCAGCAAGAATCGAGGCGGCGGTGGCCGCTGCGGCGCGCGCGGCGCAGGTCGACGACGCGCCCTGGTGCGCAACGGTGGCTCAGCGCGTCAGCGAGAAGCTGGCCGATCGCGCCGAAGTGGATATCCGCGATATTCAGTTCGCGGTTGAAGAGACGCTGATGTGCGGCCCTTATCCGCAGCTGGCGCGCGCCTATATTGAATATCGTCACGATCGCGACGTGGCGCGCGAGCAGCGAGGCAAGCTGCACCACGCCATTCGCGGCCTGGTCGATCAGACCAACGCCGCGCTGCTGAACGAAAACGCCAATAAAGACAGCAAGGTGATCCCGACGCAGCGCGACCTGCTGGCGGGCATCGTCGCGAAACACTATGCGCAGCAGCAGCTGTTGCCGCGCGACGTGGTGCAGGCGCACGAGCGCGGCGAGATCCACTATCACGATCTCGACTACTCCCCGTTCTTCCCCATGTTCAACTGCATGCTGATCGATCTGAAAGGCATGCTCACCAACGGCTTCAAGATGGGCAACGCCGAGATCGAACCGCCGAAATCGATCGCCACCGCCACGGCGGTCACCGCGCAAATTATCGCGCAGGTCGCCAGCCATATTTACGGCGGCACCACCATTAACCGCATCGACGAGGTGCTGGCGCCCTTCGTTGAGCTCAGCATGGAAAAGCATCGCGCTATCGCCGCCGAATGGCAGATTGCCGACGTCGAGGCCTACGCGCGGGCGCGCACCGAGAAAGAGTGCTACGACGCCTTTCAGTCGCTGGAGTACGAGGTCAACACGCTGCACACCGCCAACGGCCAGACGCCGTTCGTCACCTTCGGCTTCGGGCTCGGCACCAGCTGGGCGGCGCGGCTTATCCAGCAGTCGATCCTGCGCAACCGCATCGCCGGACTGGGCAAAAACCACAAGACCGCCGTCTTTCCCAAGCTGGTCTTCGCGATTCGCGAAGGGCTCAATCGCCGTCCGGGCGATATCAACTACGATATCAAACAGCTGGCGCTGGAGTGCGCCAGCAAGCGCATGTATCCCGATATTCTTAACTACGACCAGGTAGTAAAAGTTACCGGCTCCTTTAAAACGCCGATGGGCTGCCGCAGCTTTCTCGGCGTCTATGAGGAAAACGGCGTCGAAATTCACGACGGCCGCAACAATCTGGGCGTCATCAGCCTCAATCTGCCGCGCATCGCGCTGGAGGCGCAGGGCGACGAGGCGCGCTTCTGGACGCTGCTCGACGAGCGGCTGGCGCTGGCGAAGCGCGCGCTGATGACGCGAATCGCCCGCCTGGAAAAAACCAAAGCGCGCGTGGCGCCGATCCTCTACATGGAGGGCGCCTGCGGCGTGCGGCTTAACGCCGATGACGAAGTGGGGCCGATTTTCCGCAACGGGCGCGCCTCGCTGTCGCTGGGCTATATCGGCCTGCATGAAACCCTGAACGCGCTGAGCGGCGGCGCGCGCCATCCCTATGACGATCCCGCGCTGCGCGCCAAAGGGATCGAGATTGTCTCGCGCCTGCGCGCCGCGACCGACGCCTGGAAAGCGGAAACCGGCTACGGCTTCAGCCTCTACAGCACGCCGAGCGAAAACCTCTGCGACCGCTTCTGCCGCCTCGATGCCGCGCAATTCGGCGTGGTGCCGGGCGTCACCGATAAAGGCTACTACACCAACAGCTTTCACCTCGACGTCGAGAAGAAGGTCAACCCTTACGACAAGATCGACTTTGAAGCGCCCTATCCGCCGCTGGCGAACGGCGGCTTCATCTGTTACGGCGAATACCCCAACGTGCAGCATAATCTCAAGGCGCTCGAGGATGTATGGGATTACAGCTACGATCGCGTGCCCTATTACGGCACCAATACGCCGATCGACGAATGCTATGAGTGCGGCTTTACCGGCGAGTTCAGCTGCACCAGCCGCGGCTTTACCTGCCCGAACTGCGGCAATCACGATCCGGCGCGCGTGTCGGTAACGCGCCGCGTCTGCGGCTATCTCGGCAGCCCCGACGCACGCCCGTTCAACGCCGGCAAGCAGGAAGAGGTGCAGCGACGCGTTAAACATCTGGAGAGCGGACCGCTGGGATGATGCATTTTCATCGCTACTATGATGTCGATATCGTTAACGGCCCCGGCACGCGCTGCACGCTGTTCGTGGCCGGATGCGAGCATCAGTGCCGCGGCTGCTATAACCAGAGCACCTGGCGGCTCGACTCCGGCACGCCTTTCACCCTTGAACACGAGGAGCGCCTGATCGCCGATCTGCAGGACAGGCGTATCCGGCGTCAGGGCCTGTCGCTGAGCGGCGGCGATCCGCTGCATCCGCACAACGTGCCGCATATCCGTCGGCTGGTGAAACGCGTGCGCGCCGAGTGTCCCGGCAAAGATATCTGGCTCTGGACCGGCTATCAGCGCGCCGAGCTCAGCTGCGCCCAGCGCGAGGTGCTGAGTTATATCGACGTGCTGATTGACGGGCGCTTCGTCGAGGCGGAAAAAGATGCGACGCTGCTGTGGCGCGGCAGCCGCAATCAGATTATCTGGGATCTGAGCAAAGAGCGCGACTAACGCGGGATTTGCCCCGACTCGATAATCTCGACGCTATCACCGGCTGGCTGAAAGGCGCAGGCGTGCATGTATTTTGCCACCGCCAGCGCAGAGACCGAACGCCAGTTGCCGGGCAGCACGCTGAACAGCGGCGCCATCAGGCTTTCGCCGGGACGTTTGCGCGTGCGCTCGCCCAGCAGCAGCGAAGGCCGCACCAGCGTCAGACGCGGCCAGCCCTGATGACGCAGCGCCGTCTCCATCTCGCCTTTTACCCGGTTATAGAAAAAGGGTGAATGGCGGTTCGCGCCGTGCGCGCTGACCGCCACCATCTGCTTCGCGCCCAGCCGCAGCCCGTTCAGGCCGGTATCCACCACCAGCGTATAGTCGACGTGCAGAAACGCCTCTTTACTGCCCGCCTCTTTGCGCGTGGTGCCGAGACAGCAAAATACGCTGTCGATAGCGACGCTGAGCGGGCGCAGCACGTCGGTCAGGTCCGCCTCCACCGGGTTGATGACTTTATTCATCGGCGGCAGCGGGCGACGCGTCGGCGCGATGATTTCGTCGACGCGCGCATCCGCCACCAGCAAGCGCAGTAGATGCGCGCCCACCAGGCCTGTCGCGCCGGTTACCAATACACGATGCATCTCGTCTCCCGCTAAGCTGTTGCCATTACTCTGAAATATAGTCAGCTTTCGCCGTCCGGCTTGCATTTTCAGCACAAACAACCAGGCTTAACCTGTTCACCAGGAGAGCGCATCGTGCGCAAACCATCATGAGGAGGGGAAAAATGAGCAAGAAGATTGCGGTGTTGATTACCGACGAATTTGAAGACTCAGAGTTCACCTCACCGGCCGACGCCTATAAACAGGCGGGCTTTGAGGTGGTGACCATTGAGAAAGAGGCGGGTAAAACCGTTACCGGCAAACAGGGCGAAGCGCAGGTGAAAATCGACCGCGCCATCGATGAAGTCAGCCCGGCCGAATTCGACGCGCTGCTGCTGCCAGGCGGCCACTCGCCCGATTCGCTGCGCAGCGACGATCGTTTCGTCGCCTTTACCAAAGAGTTCGTCGCCAGCGGCAAACCGATTTTCGCTATCTGCCACGGCCCGCAGCTGCTGATCAGCGCGAACGGCGTGCGCGGCCGCAAGATGACCTGCGTGAAGGCGATCGCTATCGATCTGCGCAACGCCGGCGCGGACTTCTATGACGAAGAGGTGATTGTGGATGACGATCGTCTCGTCACCAGCCGCACGCCGGACGATCTCCCGGCCTTTAACCGCGAGTCGCTGCGTATTCTGCAGGCGTCGTAATGCCGGTTTCCCTTTCCCTCAGGGGAAAGGGATTTCATTTTCTTCCCGCCGCCAGCTAATTTTTTTGCCAAATCCCAGCGCATTATCGGTCATCTTGACCTCATCCAGCTGAATCTCCCACAGCGGCGCAGAGACTTTGCGCGCCACCGGAAAACGTTTTTGATACGCCTTGCGCGCCTGCGCTTCCGCGTCGCCGTCGAGCAGCGCGATATGGCCGCGATACTGCACGCCTTTAATCAGCAGCACGGTTTTCGGCTGGCCGTTCACCGTGCCCGCGACCTGCGGATTGGCCTGCAGCAGCGCGCCGTGGCGCGTGTCGGGTTCGGTCATCAGCCAGAACGCCATACGCGCCTCGTCGAAGACGTAAAAACAGTTGGCGCACCAGAGATCGCCGTCGGCCTGACAGCAAAGAGAGAGGACATGCTGTTTTTTCAGGTAACGCACCAGATGAGAATGGTCAGACACGTTCTATTGCTCCGTGCAAAGATCGCCGGATAGCCGCCGCGCCGCTGGCGCGCTACACTGCCCGGCAGTAAAGATTCAGGGATGCAGATTATGAATGAGGGCTGGCAGCTCTATATCGTCCAGACCGCCGCCGGCGCGCTCTACACCGGCATTACCACCGACGTGACGCGGCGCGTCGAACAGCATGCAGCCGGACGCGGCGCGCGCGCGCTGCGCGGCAGAGGCCCGCTGGCGCTGGTGTATCGCTGCGACGCCGGCGACCGCGCCGCGGCGTCGCGGCTGGAGTACCAGGTCAAGCAGCTCAGCCGCCAGCAGAAGCTGCGGCTGGTGGCGCAACAGCCGGACTGCCTCGTCAGCTGGCTTACGCAAGCCGGCTAAACGGCTCGGCAAAATCGATCTCGCCTTCCGCGCCGACAAAGGCGTCGTCCGCCAGGCGATAGACCTGAAACGCCGCTTCGGCGCCTGGCCAGCGGCAGCGCAGCCCGTGGCGTGCGGCCGGCTCGAAGCCGAAGCGATGGTAGTATGCCGGATCGCCCACCACCACCACCGCGCCGTAGCCGAACTCATTCAGCGTATCCAGCCCGACGTAGATCAGCTGCTCGCCGATTTTCTGGCCGCGCACGCTTTCGTCTACCGCCAGCGGCGCCAGGCCGACCCAGTTGCGATCTTCGCCCTGTAAGGTTACCGGGCTGAAGGCAGCGTAGCCCAGCACCTGGCCTTCGTCGTCCGTCGCCACCACGCCCAGCGTCAGCAGCCCGTCTTCCCGCAGCTGCTGAACCAGTTCGGCTTCCGCTTCGGTCTTGAAGCTGCGTCTTAACAAACTGTCGATGCTTGCCGCATCCACGCCTATTTCTGTGCGAATTAACATACACTCTCCGCGCGCGCCTGTGCGGCCTTCGCGTCCTGTTTCATTCCCGCTTCGACAAACGCAGCCAGCTGCTGCAGTCCCGTGCGCAACGCCGTGGGCATGGCCTCGAGTTCCAGAGCATCCATCAGGTTTTTTATCTCCAGTCCCAGCTCCGTGTCGCCTTCGATCAGCAGACGACGCTGGAAAAACAGCATATCCGGATCCGCTTTACGGGCGGCGACCAGCAGCAGATCGTTAGCATTGCCGCGAAACCAGACGTCCGCTTCGGCATTCTGTACGACCCTGAGCTGGCCCTCTTCAATGGTGGTAATCCAGCGTAAACCCACATCCGCAATCTCGATACCCAGATGACGCGCCTGCAGAAAGTCTAACTCACCTTCCGCCAAAGCATGACGAAATTGCCAGTTTAGGAGTTGTTGCAGAAAGGCTTTTTTTAACGGGAACGGGGTCAGCGAAACAGGTAAAGCAAGGAATTTCGGGCCTTTTTTCACTAACTCAGCACGTAACTGTTGAAACACGGGCGTCTCTCCCTTTAGAAAATTTCAGGTATATTGCCACATCCGCCGCCGCACGCTGCAGCCGAGATCAATAATTTCACCGCCATGCTGCGCGAAATTTCCGCTATCCGTCTCGTCAACTGGCGATTCACTGCCCCAAATCAACATTTCCGCCCGGCCGCTTGCCTAGACTCGTCGCCTTATCCTGTCGACGAGGGATCACTATGGAACTGCTGTGTCCGGCCGGTAATCTGCCTGCCGTGCGTTCAGCGGTGGAGAATGGCGCCGATGCGGTGTATGTCGGACTGAAAGATGACACCAACGCGCGCCACTTCGCCGGGCTGAACTTTACCGACAAGAAGCTGGCGGAAGCGGCGCGCTATCTGCATCAGCATCGCCGTAAATTACATGTCGCTATTAATACCTTCGCTCATCCTGACGGCATGGGCCGCTGGCAACGCGCCATCGACGTGGCGGCGCAGAACGGCGCGGACGCGCTGATCCTTGCCGATATCGCCACGCTGGAGTACGCCGCGCAGCGCTATCCCGAGGTTGAACGCCATCTGTCGGTACAGGCCTCCGCCACCAATCTGGAAGCGGTGCGCTTCTACCATCGTCACTTCGCGCTGAGCCGCGTGGTGCTACCGCGCGTGCTGTCGCTGCATCAGGTGAAGCAGCTGGCGCGCGAGACGCCGGTGCCGCTCGAGGTGTTCGCCTTCGGCAGCCTCTGCATTATGGCGGAAGGCCGCTGCTATCTCTCCTCCTGGCTGACCGGCGAGTCGCCCAACAGCGCAGGCGCCTGTTCGCCGGCGAAGTTCGTGCGCTGGCAGCAAACGCCCAACGGCATGGAGTCGCGTCTTAACGACGTGCTGATCGATCGCTACGCGCCGGATGAGAGCGCCGGCTATCCCACGCTGTGCAAAGGCCGCTATCAGGTCGACGGCCAGCGCTATCACGTACTGGAGGAGCCCACCAGCCTCAATACCCTGACGTTGCTGCCGGATCTGCTGCGCGCGGGCGTCGCCTCGGTGAAGATTGAGGGACGTCAGCGCAGTCCGGCCTATGTGGCGCAGGTGGCGCGCGTCTGGCGACAGGCGATCGATCGCTGCAGGCGCGAGCCGGAGAACTTTGCGGTTACCGAGGCCTGGACGGCGGCGCTCGATGAGCTCTCCGAAGGCTCGCAGACCACGCTTGGCGCTTACCACCGTGAATGGCAATAAGGAGAAGAGAATGCAATACGCAATCGGTCCGGTGCTGTGGTACTGGCCGACAGAGCAGCTGGCGAGCTTTTACCAGCAGGCGGCGAACAGCAGCGCGGATATCGTCTACCTTGGCGAAGCGGTGTGCAGCAAACGACGCGCCACCTCGTATCAGCGCTGGATGGAGCTGGCGCGCGAGTTGGCGGCCAGCGGCAAGCAGGTAGTGCTGAGCACGCTGGCGCTGCTGCAGTCGCCTTCGGAGCTGAAAGAGCTGAAGCGCTACGTCGATAACGGCGAATTTCTCATCGAGGCCAACGACATCGGCACGGTGAATATGGCGGCCGAGCGCAAGCTGCCCTTTGTCGCCGGGCCCACACTTAACGTCTATAACGTTGAAACCCTGCATCTGCTGGTAAAAGAGGGCATGACGCGCTGGTGCATGCCGGTGGAGATGTCGCGCGACTGGCTGCTGCAGCTGCTGCAGCAGAGCGAAGAGCGTAACATCCGCAGCCGGTTCGAGGTCGAAGTGTTGGGCTACGGCTATTTGCCGCTGGCGCTGTCGGCGCGCTGCTTTACCGCCCGCGCCGAACATCGCGCCAAAGACGACTGTCAGACCTGCTGCATTAACTATCCTAACGGACGCCGCGTCCACTCGCAGGAAGGCCAGCAGGTGTTCGTGCTAAACGGCATTCAGACGATGAGCGGCTACTGCTACAACCTCGGCAACGATCTGGTCGGCATGCGTGGCTGGGTCGATATTCTGCGTCTGTCGCCGCAAAGCACCACGACGCTGGATGAGATCGCCCGCTTCCGCGCCAATGAAGAGGGGCAGTCGCCGCTGATGATGGCCAACGGCAACGACTGCAACGGCTACTGGCGTAAAGTGGCCGGCATGACGCTGTTATCCTCCTGAAAGGCACATACAGGCTAGCCGCCTGCCTTTGTTAGCAGTTTTAATATGGGCATTATTACGTAATACTGGTTGGTGCAGGTCAATCATCACCTGCGCCATACCCAACTGGAGTGCCCATGTCTGAGAAAAAACCCCTTCGTCTTTCCGTGCTGGATCTGGCGCCAATTCCGCAGGGTTCCACCGCGCGTGATGCCTTTCATACCTCGCTGGCGCTGGCGCGTCAGGCGGAAGCGTTGGGCTACGAACGTTACTGGCTGGCTGAGCACCATAATATGACCGGCATCGCCAGCGCGGCGACCTCGGTGCTGATCGGCTATCTGGCGGCCAACACCACAACCCTGCATCTGGGATCGGGCGGCATTATGCTGCCGAACCATGCGCCGCTGGTGATCGCCGAACAGTTCGGCACCCTGGCGTCGCTCTATCCCGGCCGCATCGATTTAGGCCTGGGCCGCGCGCCGGGCTCCGACCAGCGCACCATGATGGCGCTGCGCCGCCACCTCTCCAGCATCCATGCGGATACCTTCCCGGATGATGTTCAGGAGCTGATTAACTGGTTCGACGCCGACGAAGATGCGCAGCCGCCGGTTCAGCCCGTGCCTGGCCTCGGCATGAAGATTCCCGTCTGGCTGCTTGGTTCCAGCCTCTACAGCGCACAGCTCTCGGCGCAGCTCGGCCTGCCGTTCGCCTTTGCGTCGCACTTCGCGCCCGATCAGCTGTTCCAGGCGCTGCATCTCTATCGTGAAAAATTCCAGCCTTCGGCGCGTCTGGACAAGCCGTACGCCATGGTCTGCATCAACGTCGTCGCCGCCGACAGCGAGCGCGACGCGCGCTTCCTGTTCACTTCGCAGCAGCAGCAGTTTATCAACCTGCGCCGCGGCAAGCCGGGCCCGCTGCCTGCGCCGGTGGAAAACATGGATAATCTGTGGTCGCCGTCGGAGCAGTATGGCGTGCAGCAGGCGCTGAGCATGTCGCTGGTCGGCGATGCCGATAAAGTGCGTCACGGCCTGGCCGGACTGATGCGCGAAACCCAGGCGGACGAGATCATGGTCAACGGCCAAATCTTCGATACCGAGGCGCGTCTGCGCTCTTTCGCCATCGCGATGGAAGCGGCCCGCTCGCTGTAAGCTCTTCTGCGGTGGGCGCTACGCTTCCGGCCCCACCGTCAGCTGGCGCACGTCGCGCGCAGGAGACCGGCCGTAAAAACGGCTGTATTCCCGGCTGAACTGCGACGCGCTCTGGTACCCCACGCGATAGCCCGCCGTTCCGGCATCCAGCTTCTCTACCATCATCAGCCGTCGCGCCTCGTTGAGACGCAGCTGCTTCTGATACTGCATCGGCGTCATCGCGGTGACCGCTTTGAAATGATGGTGCAGCGAAGAGGCGCTCATACCGACGCTGCTGGCGAGCCGGCCGATTTTCAACGGCTGATGAAAATTCTCACGCAGCCAGCGCGCCGCGCGCGCCACCTTGTTGCCCGGCCGCTCCGCCAGCGCCATATTGAGGATGCGCCCGCCCTCCGGACCGGTCAGCAGACGATAGAAGATCTCCTGCTCGATAAGCGGCGCCAGCGCGGCGATATCCTGCGGTTGATCCAGCAGGCGAATCAGGCGGATAACCGCATCCACCAGCAGCGGCGACACTTTGTGCGCGGCGATGCCGCGCTCGGTGCGCGCTTCCACCAGCGGCGAAGTGAGCGGAAACGTATCGAGATAGCGCATCAGTCTCTCTTCGTTTATTGCGATGCCGATGCCGAGATTCGGCTTCTCGGGCGTGGCGACCGTTACGCAGGAGCGCACCGGCATATCCATCGTCACCAGCAGCAGATCGCCGGGGCCGTAGTGAATAATCTCCTCTCCCATACGCAGCGCTTTTCCGCCCTGCGCCACCAGCGCGAAGCTAGCCCATTGAGCATGATAGGTCGGTTCGGACGGCCGAGAGCTGCGGCCGAAAAAGAGAAAATCAATCGCGCTGTCGTGACGGCCATCGTCGGCTGCATGCCGCGCGATGAGCTGCGCCAGATGCGCCAGCTGTGCCGGTTCCGCCATATCCTCTTCCTTTTCTCCGCGAGTAAAGTGTGGTGAACATGTTACCCGAACGCGCGACGAAGGCAGCCGCCTCGCCGCCAGATTTGCAGGATTGTGCAAGAGACTTGCAGGATTGCGCTACCGCCCAATTGACCTGAAAGCGCATATTTTGCAGACGCGATACTCAGGTGGAGAGACAAGATGAAAGCACTTGACGGAAAAATTGCGCTGGTGACGGGCGCCTCGAAGGGCATTGGCGCGGCGATTGCTACGGCGTTCGCCGCGGCCGGCGCGCGCGTAGTCGTCAACTACCGCCAGGATGAAGTGGGCGCAGCGGATGTGGTGAGCGATATTCGTACGCTGGGCAGCGAAGGGCTGTCGGTACAGGCGGATATTTCCCGCGAAGCGGACGTCGAGCGGCTGTTCGACACCGCGCAGGCGCACTTTGGCGCGCCCGATATTGTGGTCAATAACGCCGGGCAGTTTCATCACGGCGAGTTCAGCGCCCTGAGCCTGCTGGAGATGCAGCAGCAGCTCAACGTGAATCTGCTCGGCACGCTGCTGGTTTGCCAGCAGGCGGCGCGACGTTTCCCGGCGCACGGCGGCTGCATCATCAATCTCAGCGCGCTGAACAGCCAGCAGAGCACGCCGGGTTCGGTGCTCTGGGCAACGACCAAAGGCGCGATCGATACGCTGACGCAGGGGCTGGCGCGCGAGCTGGGCCCGCGCAATATTCGCGTTAACGCGCTGGCGCCGGGCATCATTATGACGGAAGGGCTGCTGACGGCGAAGAAACTCAATCCGCAGCTCAAGGCGCAGCTGCTGGCGGCGACGCCGCTGGGGCGCTTCGGACTACCGGAAGATGTGGCGCAGGTGGCGCTGTTTCTCGCCTCGGAGGAGGCCGCCTATATCAGCGGCGAGCGCGTTCTGATCGCCGGCGGCGCGTAACGCGAAAATTGAAGATAAAAAAAGGGAAGCCCAAGGGCTTCCCTTTTTATCAATCAGCCAGGCTGATTATCAGAACTCGCGACGACGCGGCGCTGCAGCAGCGCCCTCTTCGCGACGCGGACCGCGGCTGCCTTCACGGCTGAAGCTGCTGCGTCCGCCTTCACGACCGCCTTCGCGACGCTCGGAAGAGAAACGACGTCCGCCTTCGCGACCGCCTTCACGGTTGCCGCCGCCACGACGCTCGCCGCCGAAATCACGGCCGCCGCCGCGACGTTCGCCGCGCGCTTCGCTCTGCGGCTGCGCATCGCCCAGCAGCTGCATATTCATCGGTTTATTGAGAATACGCGTGCGGGTAAAGTGCTGCAGGATATCGCCCGGCATGCCTTTCGGCAGCTCGATAGTCGAGTGGGTGCCAAACAGCTTGATGTTGCCGATGTAGCGGCTGCTGATGTCGCCTTCGTTGGCGATAGCGCCGACGATGTGACGCACTTCAACGCCGTCGTCGCGGCCCACTTCAATGCGGTACAGCTCCATTTCGCCGACGTCGCGACGTTCGCGACGCGGACGATCGCCGCCTTCGCGGTTGTCACGTGCTTCACGCGGGCTGCGACGGTCATCACGACGGTCGTCACGATCGCGGAACTCGCGACGCTGCGGACGCGGCGCGTCCGGCTGGACGATCAGCGGACGTTCGCCCTGCGCCATTTTCAGCAGCGCGGCGGCCAGCGTTTCCATATCCAGCTCGTCCTGCGGAGAGAGTTTCTCCAGCAGCGCGCGATACTGGTCCAGATCGCTGCTTTCCAGCTGCTGCTGTACGCGTCCGGCGAATTTCTCCAGACGACGGGTGCTCAGCAGTTCAGCGTTCGGCAGTTCGACTTCCGGAATGGTCAGCTTCATGGTGCGCTCGATGTTGCGCAGCAGACGACGCTCGCGGTTCTCGACGAACAGCAGCGCGCGACCAGCACGGCCGGCGCGGCCGGTACGACCGATACGGTGAACGTAAGACTCAGCGTCCAGCGGAATGTCGTAGTTAACGACCAGGCTAATGCGCTCAACGTCCAGACCACGCGCCGCAACGTCGGTGGCGATCAGGATATCGAGACGGCCATCTTTCAGACGCTCCAGAGTCTGCTCACGCAGCGCCTGGTTCATGTCGCCGTTCAGCGCGGCGCTGTTGTAGCCGCTGCGCTCCAGCGCTTCAGCCACTTCCAGCGTAGCGTTTTTGGTACGCACGAAGATGATAGCGGCATCGAAATCTTCCGCTTCCAGGAAACGCACCAGCGCGTCGGTTTTACGACCATACGCCGTCCAGTAAGACTGGCTGATGTCCGGGCGCGTAGTGACGCTGGACTGAATGCGCACTTCCTGCGGATCTTTCATGAAACGCCTGGTGATGCGACGGATCGCTTCCGGCATGGTCGCTGAGAACAGCGCGGTCTGATGACCTTCCGGGATCTGCGCCATGATGGTTTCAACGTCTTCGATGAAGCCCATACGCAGCATTTCATCAGCTTCGTCCAGCACCAGGCCACGCAGATTAGAGAGATCCAGCGTACCGCGTTTCAGGTGGTCGAGCAGACGACCCGGGGTGCCCACCACGATTTGCGGGCCCTGACGCAGCGCGCGCAGCTGCACGTCATAACGCTGGCCGCCGTAAAGGGCCACGACGTTGACGCCACGCATATGTTTAGAGAATTCGGTCATCGCTTCAGCAACCTGAACCGCCAGTTCGCGGGTAGGCGCCAGCACCAGGATCTGCGGTGCGCGAAGAGAAGGATCAATGTTGTTTAACAGCGGCAGCGAGAACGCCGCGGTTTTACCACTGCCGGTCTGCGCCATGCCCAGTACGTCACGGCCCGCCAGCAGGTGAGGAATACACTCAGCCTGGATCGGAGAAGGCTTAACGTAGCCCATGCCGTTCAGTGATTCGAGGATGTCGGCGTTCAGGCCCAGGTCAGCAAAAGTGGTTTGGATATCAGTCATGTAGTACACGTGCCTCTTAGATTGCGGCGGCCAGTCTACATAACTCGTCGTGAAAATTTTCAGTCATTTTCATCAAAAAGTGTGAACCGGCTCAAATTAGAAGTTTTGACGAACAGAAAGGCCCTCATCCCGGAAGATGATGACATAACGGGTACTTCAGGCAATAAAAGTTCGTCAGCTATTGCTGGTCAGATTCTGATAAATCGTCTTGTGTCTGGCCGAGTTGCGCCAGTTCCAACAATGCGTATCGGTGTTCAACAAAGTTATTGACGTTGTTGGCCACCGCCAGTTTGAACAGCGCTTTCGCGTTGTCCTTCTCCCCCAGACTTAGGTAGTGCTTACCTAAATAGAAGTTGGTTTCACTGAGATGTTCAGCGAGCGAGGTGTTATCCGTTGCGTCTGCCTTGAGACGTTCCATCAGCGTGCTTTCACTGATGTCGCCAAGGTAGAATTCGACAATGTTCCATCCCCATTGATCACGGGCCGCTTTGTCGTAACGCTGCTGCAGCGCAACTTTCGCCTTATCAGCGTCCATCTCGCGTTCATCGAGATAGAGCCACAGGCTGCGGAAAGGATCGTTGGGATCGTCTTGATAAAACGCCAGCAGATCATCTTGCGCTAACTTGTATCGACCGCCGTAATAGAGGGCGATACCACGGTTTAAATGCGCATAATTGTAAGTTGGATCAAGCTCAAGTACAGAATCAAACGCTTCATAGGCAGCATCAAAATTGCCTGCCTGCGTTAAATATATGCCGAGATAGTTAAACACTTCCGGCATATCTGGTCTTATAGACAGCGCTTGCGAGAAATCGTTCCGCGCTAGTGCTCTCAGACCGAGACTATCATACAACACTCCGCGCTCATATAATAGCTGTGCGCGTTCATCATCGGTAAGGGCGCGACTGGCAAGAATTTGTTCCATGCGCGCCAGAATCACTTCCTGCTGCAGTGTGGGCTGTAGAGGTACTGCAAGAACTTCGTTCTTACGCCAATTGGAGTTGCTGCATCCTGCCAGCGTGATAGCTGTCGCAACAAAACACCAGCGCAAAAAAGGCTTCATTTCCCACTCCCGAATACAAACATTAGGATAACGCTCCTGTCATCCGGCTGCTGTGCACAAGGATTCCCGCCCTCGCGATGACACAAACGCCTCTCCCATCCGCGATGGGATAAGGAGAGGCAAACAGGGAATTACTCTGCGTCTGGCGCGCTGGTCACGGCAGCTTCTTCGCCCTGAGGCTTAGACTCTGTCGCTTCTTTGATGCTCAGACGGACGCGGCCCTGACGGTCCACTTCCAGTACCTTAACCGGCACTTCCTGGCCCATCTGCAGGTAGTCGGTCACTTTCTCTACGCGCTTGTCCGCGATCTGAGAAATGTGCACCAGACCTTCCTTGCCGCCGCCGATAGCGACGAAGGCGCCGAAGTCGACGATACGGGTCACTTTACCGCTGTACACACGGCCCACTTCGATCTCGGCGGTAATCTCTTCGATGCGACGAATCGCCTCTTTCGCCTTCAGACCGTCGGTCGCCGCGATTTTCACGGTGCCGTCGTCTTCGATTTCGATGGTGGTGCCGGTTTCTTCGGTCAGCGCGCGGATCACGGAACCGCCTTTACCAATCACATCTTTGATCTTGTCTGAATTGATCTTGATGGTGTAAATGCGCGGCGCGAACTCAGAGATCTCTTTACGCGGCGTGCTGATCGCCTGCTCCATCACGCCCAGGATGTGCAGACGCGCACCTTTGGCCTGATTCAGCGCAACCTGCATGATTTCGCGGGTGATGCCTTCGATTTTGATGTCCATCTGCAGCGCGGTGATGCCTTCGCGGCTACCGGCTACTTTGAAGTCCATGTCGCCGAGGTGATCTTCGTCGCCGAGGATGTCAGACAGTACCACGAACTTCTCATCTTCTTTCACCAGACCCATCGCGATGCCTGCAACGGCCGCTTTGATCGGCACGCCGGCATCCATCAGCGCCAGTGAAGCGCCGCATACGGAAGCCATAGAGGACGAGCCGTTGGATTCGGTGATTTCAGAAACAACGCGCACGGTGTACGGGAACTCTTCCTGCTTCGGCATCACGGCCAGCACGCCGCGCTTCGCCAGGCGACCGTGACCAATCTCACGACGCTTCGGCGAGCCGACCATACCGGTTTCGCCTACCGAGTACGGAGGGAAGTTGTAGTGGAACAGGAAGCTGTCGGTACGTTCGCCCATCAGCTCGTCCAGGTTCTGCGCGTCGCGCGCGGTACCCAGCGTCGCGGCGACCAGCGCCTGCGTTTCGCCACGGGTGAACAGCGCCGAGCCGTGCGTGCGCGGCAGTACGCCGGTACGAACGTCCAGACCACGGATCATATCTTTTTCACGGCCGTCGATACGCGGTTCGCCGTTCAGGATACGGGTACGCACTACGTTCTTTTCCAGGCTGTGAACGATGTCGCCGATTTCAGCGTCATCCAGCGTTTCGTCTTCAGCCAGCAGCGCGGCGATGGTTTCGTCTTTGATGACGCCAACCTGGGTGTAGCGCTCTTGCTTGTCGGTGATGCGGTAAGCGTCGCTGATGCGCGCTTCAGCCAGAGCGGCAACGCGTGCGATCAGCGCGTCGTTAGCCGGCTCAGGCTGCCAGTCCCAGCGCGGTTTACCCGCTTCTGCAACCAGAGAATTGATGTTTTCGATAACGACCTGCTGCTGCTCGTGGCCGAACACCACTGCACCCAGCATCTGATCTTCGGTCAGGATGTCCGCTTCGGACTCAACCATCAGTACCGCATTCTGCGTACCGGCAACTACCAGATCCAGACGAGACTGTTTGATTTCGTCAGCGGTCGGGTTCAGCACATACTGGTCGTTGATGTAGCCGACGCGCGCGGCGCCGATCGGACCATTGAACGGCAGGCCTGACAGCGCCAGCGCGGCAGAGGCGCCGATCATCGCAACGATATCCGGGTTAACCTGCGGGTTAACGGACACCACGGTGGCGATAACCTGAACTTCGTTGACGAAGCCTTCCGGGAACAGCGGACGAATCGGGCGGTCAATCAGACGCGCAATCAGGGTTTCGCCTTCGCTAGGACGGCCTTCGCGACGGAAGAAGCTGCCCGGGATACGGCCAGCGGCGTAGGTACGCTCCTGGTAGTTCACGGTCAGCGGGAAGAAGTCCTGGCCGGGTTTGGCTTTTTTCTGACCAACAACGGTAACGAATACAGCGGTGTCGTCCATGCTGGCCATAACGGCTGCGGTGGCCTGGCGCGCCATCATGCCGGTTTCCAGCGTGACGGTATGCTGACCATATTGGAATTGACGTACGATCGGGTTCAGCAAAATGAATTCCTTAACTTCGGGGCAGCGCCTTTCTGGCGTGCCATGGATTACCGATCTTCAGTTGCATCCTCGCGACTAATGACAACCCTTAACCGAATCTGCGGTAAAGCCTCTCATTAGCCGCGCGAACCTCTGCAAACGAAGATCACTCACTGCAACAATACATGAGTTTGGTCCGGATTGCTGCGCATTGCTCGAAAAAAGGGGCCGTAAAGGCCCCCTTTTCTTGAAACTCGCACGAATCTGATCGCAAGACGCGTTTTTTCGCAAACTCTCTGCGCTACATCCTTGATCAGATTCTTCAGACTTAGCGACGCAGGCCCAGGCTTTCGATCAGGCTGGTGTAGCGTGCAACGTCTTTACGCTTCAGGTAGTCCAGCAGCTTACGACGCTGAGATACCATGCGCAGCAGACCGCGACGGCTGTGGTGGTCTTTCTTGTGCTCAGAGAAGTGACCCTGCAGGTGGCTAATCTGGGCAGTCAGCAGTGCAACCTGAACTTCGGTTGAGCCGCTGTCGTTAGCGCCACGACCGTATTTAGCAACGATCTCTGCTTTAGCTTCTACGCTTAGAGACATAATAAACTCCAGTAATAAATGAATGTATGGGCGCCGATCTCTAATTCAGCTACCCGCTTTAAAGCCGCGCTATTCTACTCTTCGCCCGAGAGCAACGCAAATACAGCGTTGCGTAACGTTACGCGGGATACTCCACCACCAGACGACGCGGCGCTACGCGCCCGTCAGCGGCGATTTCGGCCATGCCGATAAATTTATGCGTATCGCCTTCGGTAACGCGCACCAGTCCCTGCTGCGGCGCATCTGCTGCCTGAACCGGCATGCCCTGCTTGAAGAAGGCGGCGACGGCGGAAGGCAGATTAACGAGGGGAAACGCGTCCGCCGGGCTATCCATCGGCAGCAGAAGCGCATCGAGCGGCGCGTAATCGGGCGTCTCCGCCGCGTTTACCGTCGCCGCGACGGCCTGCAGTTGCTCCAGCGTCATCATCTTTTCGATCGGATAGCGCGCCACCTGCAAACGACGCAGCATAATGACATGCGCGCCGCAGCCGAGCTTCTCGCCCAAATCGTCGATAATGGTGCGGATATAGGTGCCTTTGGAGACATGGATTTCCAGCTCCAGCTCATCGCCTTCCCAGCGAATAAACTGCAGCTCGAAGACGGTAATCGGACGCGCTTCGCGCGGCACGGTCACGCCTTCGCGCGCGTACTCATACAGCTTTCGGCCCTGATACTTCAGCGCCGAGAACATGGTCGGCACCTGCAGCGTCTCGCCGCGAAAGCTCTCCAGCGCCGCGTCGAGTTGCTGCTGACTAAAAGAGACCGGACGCGTTTCGACGATATTGCCGTCGGCGTCGGAAGTATCGGTACGCTCGCCGAGGCGCGCGATAACGCGATAACGCTTATCCGAGTCGAGCAGATACTGGGAGAACTTGGTCGCTTCGCCGAGACAAATCGGCAGCATGCCGGTCGCCAGCGGATCGAGCGCGCCGGTGTGGCCCGCTTTGTTGGCGTTAAACAGACGTTTAACTTTTTGCAGCACATCGTTGGACGACGCGCCCTGCTGCTTGTCGAGCAGGAACACGCCGTGGACGTCGCGACCGCGACGACGAGGACGACTCATCAGTCCTCCTTGTCATCTTCCGCCGGGTTTTCACCGCGACGCTCGACGTCGTTCTTGATGACGTTCGACACCAGGTTCGACATACGCATACCTTCAATCAGCGAATTGTCGTAGAAGAAGGTCAGTTCCGGCACGATACGCAGACGCATCGCTTTGCCGAGCAGAATACGGATATAGCCAGAAGCCTCTTTCAGCGCCTTCAGGCCATTTTTCACTGCTTCCTCATCTTTGTCGTTAAGGAAGGTGACAAACACTTTGGCATACGCGAGATCGCGCGACACTTCCACGCCGGATACCGTCACCATCATGCCGAGGCGCGGATCTTTAATCTCGCGCTGCAGAATGATTGCGATCTCTTTTTGCAGCTCCTGCGACACGCGCTGCGGGCGGCCAAATTCTTTCGCCATAATCATCTCTCCAAAATAATTCGGGAGGCCAGCGGCCTCCCAAATTGCAACACATCGCGTAATGCTTATTCGATGGTGCGCTTAACTTCGATCACTTCGAACACTTCGATCATATCGCCAACGCGAACGTCGTTGTAGTTCTTCACACCGATACCACACTCCATGCCGTTACGCACTTCGTTGACGTCATCTTTGAAGCGACGCAGAGATTCCAGCTCGCCTTCGTAGATAACCACGTTGTCGCGCAGGACGCGGATCGGGTTGTGACGCTTGATGTTGCCTTCGGTGACCATACAGCCGGCGATCGCGCCGAATTTCGGTGACTTGAACACGTCACGAACTTCAGCCAGACCGATAATCTGCTGTTTGAACTCCGGCGCCAGCATGCCGCTCATCGCCGCTTTCACTTCGTCGATCAGATTATAGATGACGGAGTAGTAACGCAGGTCGACGTTTTCAGCATCGATGACGCGACGCGCAGAAGCATCGGCACGCACGTTGAAGCCGAGGATGATGGCGTTGGACGCCGCAGCCAGCGTGGCGTCGGTTTCGGTGATACCACCTACGCCCGAACCGATAATCTTCACCTTCACTTCGTCGGTGGAGAGTTTCAGCAGCGAGTCGGAGATCGCTTCCACAGAACCCTGGACGTCGGACTTCAGCACGATGTTCAGCTCGGAGACTTCGCCTTCGGTCATGTTGGCGAACATGTTCTCCAGCTTCGCCTTCTGCTGACGCGCCAGTTTGACTTCGCGGAACTTGCCCTGACGATAGAGCGCAACTTCACGCGCTTTCTTCTCGTCGCGCACTACGGTCGCTTCGTCGCCCGCTGCCGGCACGCCGGAGAGACCGAGGATTTCCACCGGAATGGACGGACCCGCTTCCATGACTTCGCGGCCCAGCTCGTCGCGCATCGCACGCACACGGCCGTATTCGAAGCCGCACAGCACGATGTCGCCTTTATTCAGGGTACCTTCGCGCACCAGTACGGTAGCGACCGGACCACGACCTTTATCCAGGAAGGATTCGATCACCACGCCGCTCGCCATGCCTTCGCGAATAGCGGTCAGCTCCAGCACTTCCGCCTGCAGCAGAATCGCATTCAGCAGATCGTCGATGCCGGTACCGGCTTTCGCAGAGACGTTGACGAACATGTTTTCGCCGCCCCACTCTTCCGGGATGATGCCGTACTGAGTCAGTTCGTTTTTGACGCGATCCGGATCGGCTTCCGGCTTATCGATTTTGTTGACGGCAACCACCACCGGCACGCCCGCCGCTTTCGCGTGCTGGATCGCTTCGATGGTCTGCGGCATCACGCCGTCGTCAGCCGCCACCACGAGGATAACGATATCCGTCGCCTGCGCACCACGCGCACGCATCGCGGTAAACGCGGCGTGGCCCGGAGTGTCGAGGAAGGTGATCATGCCGTTGTCGGTTTCGACATGGTAAGCACCGATGTGCTGGGTAATGCCGCCCGCTTCGCCAGAGGCGACTTTGGTCGAACGGATGTAGTCCAGCAGCGAGGTTTTACCGTGGTCGACGTGGCCCATGATGGTCACGACCGGCGCGCGGGATTCCTGCGCGGCATCGGTATCGCGATCGCTCATTACCGCTTCTTCCAGCTCGTTCTCGCGGCGCAGGATCACTTTGTGACCCATCTCTTCCGCGACCAGCTGAGCCGTTTCCTGATCGATAACCTGGTTGATGGTCGCCATGGCGCCCATCTTCATCATCGCTTTGATGACCTGCGAACCTTTCACCGCCATTTTGTTAGCCAGTTCGGCTACGGTGATGGTTTCGCCAATGATGACGTCGCGGTTAACAACCTGAGCAGGTTTATTGAAGCCCTGCTGCAGTGCGCTTGGCTTGCGGTGTTTGCCGCCTTTGCCGCCACGAATCTGCGCGCGCGCTTCTTCGCGATCGGTTTTAGCTTCAGAATGCTTGTTGCCTTTCTTCGCCGGACGCGCCGCTTTAGCAGTGGTGCGCGCGCGTGCGCGGCCCGCTTCTACCTGGCGGTCGTTTTCGTCTTCTGCCTGACGGGCATGAGTCGAAGTGGTGACGTGATAGTCGCCTTTGTCTTCTTCCTCAGGTTTTTCCCATTCAGCCGATTTTTCTTCAGCCAGGCGGCGCGCTTCTTCAGCGACGCGGCGAGCGTCTTCTTCGAGCTTACGGCGCGCTTCTTCTTCCGCTTTACGCTTCAGTTCAGCCGCTTCGGCTTCGCGACGGGCTTTGTCGGACTGCGCAGCCTTGGTCATATCGTCGGTTTGATGATTCGTCACTTTTTCTTTTTCCGCTGCTTCACGCTTCGCCTTTTCAGCGGCTTCGCGCTTGGCTTTCTCTTCGGCTTCACGTTGCGCTTTTTCTTCAGCTTCGCGACGGGCTTTTTCTTCAGCCTCGCGTTGCGCCTTTTCTTCCGCTTCACGCTGAGCCTGGGCTTCTGCTTCTGCCTGTTCAGCTTCCGCATCACCTTTTACGTAGGTGCGCTTTTTGCGGACTTCGATTTGCACCGATTTACTTTTACCCCCGGTGCCTGGGATATTCAAGGTACTGCGCGTCTTACGCTGCAATGTTAACTTGCTTGAGCCGGTCTGACCATGCTCGCGATTGAGGTGAGACAATAAAGTTTCTTTCTCTTGCTGCGTGACCGCGTCGTTCTCCGACTTGCGGATCCCTGCGTCAGCAAATTGCTGAACCAGGCGATCGACCGGGGTCTGAATCTCTGCGGCCAGCGATTTTACGGTTACATCTGTCATGCTGTTCCTTCCTGTTATTACGCGTCATCGCCGAACCAGCAGATATTTCGCGCGGCCATAATCAGCGCGCCGGCTTGCTCATCATTCAGCCCTTCAATATCCGTCAGGTCGTCGACACCTTGCTCGGCGAGATCTTCCAGCGTGCAAACGCCTTTCGCCGCCAGGCGGTACGCCAGCGTACGATCCAGGCCGTCGAGATTCAGAAGATCCTCAGCGGGCTCCTGATTACCACGGCTCTCTTCTTTCGCCAGCGCCAGGGTGGTTAACGCATTTTTGGCTCGTTCACGCAGGGCTTCTACGGTCTCTTCGTCCAGACCATCAACGTCCAGCAGCTCGTTGATCGGCACGTATGCCAGCTCTTCCAGCGAAGAGAAGCCCTCTTCCACCAGTACGGTGGCGAACTCTTCGTCGATGTCGAGATGTTTAGTAAACATATCAATAGCAGCATGCGCTTCGGCCTGGTGTTTCGCCTGCAGATCATCGACGGTCATCACGTTCAGCTCCCAGCCGCTCAGCTGGGAAGCCAGACGCACGTTTTGGCCGTTACGGCCGATCGCCTGAGCCAGATTGCCGGCTTCAACAGCGATATCCATGGTGTGGTTATCTTCATCAACCACGATTGACGCCACGTCGGCCGGAGCCATGGCGTTAATAACAAACTGCGCCGGGTTATCGTCCCACAGCACGATATCGATACGCTCGCCGCCCAGTTCGCTGGAAACAGCCTGGACGCGCGCGCCGCGCATACCGACGCAGGCGCCGACCGGATCGATGCGTTTGTCGTTGGTTTTCACCGCAATTTTAGCGCGTGAACCCGGATCGCGAGCCGCCGCTTTAATTTCGATGACTTCTTCGCCGATTTCCGGCACCTCGATGCGGAACAGCTCGATCAGCATTTCCGGCTTGGAACGGGTCACGAACAGCTGCGCGCCGCGCGCTTCCGGACGTACGGCATAAAGCACGCCGCGAATACGGTCGCCCGGACGGAAGTTCTCACGCGGCAGCATATCTTCGCGCAAAATCACCGCTTCGGCGTTGCTGCCGAGATCAAGAGTGATGTTGTCGCGATTCACTTTCTTCACCACGCCGGTGATGATCTCGCCTTCGTGCTGGCGGAACTGATCGACCACCATCGCGCGCTCGGCTTCGCGCACTTTCTGCACGATAACCTGCTTCGCGGTCTGTGTCGTGATACGGTCAAAGGTGACCGATTCGATCTGATCTTCAACGTAGTCGCCCAGATTGAACGCTTCATCCTCGAAGCGGGCTGCCTCCAGCGTGATCTCGCGCGTCGGCTGCGTCACTTCTTCTACCACTTCCCAACGGCGGAAGGTGTCGAAGTCGCCGCTTTTGCGATCGATGCTGACGCGAACGTCAATCTCTTGCTCGTACTTCTTCTTGGTTGCAGTTGCCAGCGCGCTCTCCAGCGCTTCGAAGATTTTCTCACGCGGCAGGGCTTTTTCGTTAGAAACGGCTTCTACAACAGCTAAGATCTCTTTGTTCATCCTGGTTAGCCTCAATCCGGACTTTTAAAAGTGGGGGACCAGGTTCGCTTTCTGAATATTGCTCAGCGCGAACACCTCGTCTTTACCCTCAACGGTCACCGTCACCATCTCGCCGTCGACCGACTTGATGATGCCCTGCCATTTACGACGGTTCTGTACCGCCATGCGCAGGACCAGACTGACTTCTTCGCCTGTATACCGCACGTAGTGTTCCGCGGTAAACATCGGGCGATCCAGTCCCGGTGAGGAGACTTCAAGGTTGTAAGCCACGGTGATGGGATCTTCCACATCCAGCACCGCGCTTACCTGGTGGCTGACATCCGCGCAATCATCGACATTGATGCCATCTTCACTATCAATATAGATGCGCAGGGTTGATGTGCGACCACGAACGAATTCGATACCGACCAGTTCGTAGCCGAGCGCTTCTACCGGAGCCGATACCAACTCTGTCAATTTTTGCTCTAATGTGGACAAGCCCACCCCCAAGACATAAAAAAAGGGCTTAATAGCCCAGTGTTGCGATTTCCTGATAACAAAAAACCCCGAAAATTCGGGGCTTTTTGTGACTGGACCCTGTACGCCGCTAAGCGGCTCGGCACTGTCCAGAAGAATTTTTTTCAAAACTCGCTGCGATGCGCCCGTCGATGCACACAGTATATTTGAAAAAGAACTCTAAGGGAAAGTGGTTGCGGGGGCCGGATTTGAACCGACGACCTTCGGGTTATGAGCCCGACGAGCTACCAGGCTGCTCCACCCCGCGTCCGAAAACGTGACGAATGTTACGCTGATCTTGCGATATTTGCAAGTAAAACCAGATTTGGTACCGAGGACGGGACTTGAACCCGTAAGCCCAATCGGGCACTACCACCTCAAGGTAGCGTGTCTACCAATTCCACCACCTCGGCACTGTTCAGACCGCGACTTGAATCTGTCGCGTCGCAAGCATGACGAACTTATTTCGGGATATCGTTACCCGGCGTTGCCGGTTGTGCTGGCTGAGTCGTTGACTGCGCCGGCGCTGACAGATTTTCCCACTCGCTTCCTTTTGAAGTCTTATTGGTGTTCAGGTTACCCAGAACAAGGCTGATGATGAAGAACAGTGCCGCGAGAATGCCGGTCATGCGAGTCATGAAGTTACCTGAACCCGTAGAACCGAACAGCGTTGCGGATGCGCCTGCACCGAATGAGGCTCCCATATCAGCGCCTTTACCTTGCTGCAGCATAATCAAACCCACGAGGGCGATGGCTACAATAAGGAAGATAACTAAAAGAGCTTCGTACATAATCAACCTGTTTCCTTGCGCGATAACCGCACAGTTAAGCTTCAGCCAGTATAGATGGGCCGTGTCGTCATCACCCATCAGAAGCGGGTGTGAATACTAACCAAAGGCGCACCCCTCTGCAAGGGTAATTTTCTTCGCCGCGATCGACTGCGGAAAAAAGCGCCATCCTGATGATTTTAACGGCGGATCGGCGTAAAACCGTCCGCCGTTCATGCCTTAAACCGCTTTGACCTGCTCGGCGATACGATGCGCCAGCTCGGTAACCTGCGCTTCGTTTTCCCCTTCGACCATCACGCGAATCAACGGCTCGGTACCCGATTTACGCAGCAGCACGCGTCCGCGTCCGGCCAGCGTCTTTTCCACTTCCGCCGTCACGCTTTTTACCGTCTCGTCTTCCAGCGGGTCGTTCGTGCCGCTGAAGCGCACGTTTACCAGCACCTGCGGCAGCATCTTCATGCCACTGCACAGGTCATGCAGACTCATATGGTTGCGCACCATTGCAGTGAGCACTTGCAAACTTGCTACGATACCGTCGCCGGTGGTGGTTTTATCCAGCAGAATAACGTGGCCGGAGTTCTCCGCGCCGAGTCGCCACTGCTTCTCCTGCATCTTTTCCAGCACGTAGCGGTCGCCCACTTTGGCGCGGGCGAAAGGGATGCCGAGCTGCTTCAGCGCCAGCTCGAGGCCCATATTGCTCATCAGGGTGCCGACCACGCCGCCGCGCAGCTGGCCCTGACGCAGTCCTTCGCGCGCGATGATATACAGGATCTGGTCACCATCGACCTTCTCGCCCAGATGGTCGACCATCATGATGCGGTCGCCGTCGCCGTCGTAAGCCAGGCCGATATCTGCCTTTTCGGCCAGCACGCGCTGCTGCAGCATACGCAGATCGGTCGCGCCGCACTCTTTGTTGATATTCATGCCGTCGGGCTGCGTGGCGATGGCGATTACGGTGGCGCCCAGCTCGCGCAGCACGTTCGGCGCAATGTGGTAGGTGGCGCCGTTCGCGCAGTCGACCACGATTTTCAGGCCGTTAAGACTAAGCTCACTCGGAAAGGAGCCCTTGCAGAACTCGATATAGCGGCCGGCGGCGTCTACGATACGGCTGGCGCGCCCCAGCTCGGCGGACTCGACGCAGGTCAGCGGCTTCTCCATTTCCAGCTCAATCGCCTCTTCTACCTCGTCCGGCAGCTTGGTGCCTTCAGCGGAGAAGAATTTAATGCCGTTATCGTCGAACGGGTTATGCGACGCGGAGATGACGATGCCCGCTTCGGCGCGGAAGGTGCGCGTCAGATAGGCGATGGCGGGCGTCGGCATCGGGCCGGTAAAGGCGGCGGACAAGCCCGCCGCCGCCAGGCCCGCTTCCAGCGCCGACTCCAGCATATAGCCGGAGATACGCGTATCTTTACCGATCAGCACCTTTCGTGAGCCGTGACGCGCCAACACTTTGCCCGCCGCCCAGCCCAGCTTTAGTACAAAATCAGGGGTAATCGGCGCTTCGCCAACCTTGCCGCGAATGCCGTCTGTACCAAAATATTTACGATTACTCATGCCTAAATTATCCTTTTGCTCTCCGTGTCGCTTCGACAACGCGCATCGCCTCGACCGTCTCTTTTACGTCATGTACGCGAATGATCTGCGCGCCCTGCATCGCGGCGATCGTTGCGCAGGTCAGGCTGCCCGTCAGACGCTGCGAAGGCCCGACGTTCAACAGCTGACCAATCATAGATTTGCGCGACATGCCCACCAGCAGCGGCAGCCCGAAATGGTGAAAATGGCTAAGGTGGGCCAGCAGCTCATAGTTGTGGTTGAGATTCTTACCGAAACCGAAGCCAGGGTCGAGCAGCAGATGTTCTTTTTTGATGCCTGCAGCCTCGCAGCGCGCGATCTGATGCACGAAGTAAGCATCCACTTCGCTTACCACATCGCGATACTCAGGCGCCTGCTGCATGGTGCGCGGCTCGCCCTGCATATGCATCAGGCAAACCGGCAAATCTGCCGCCGCCGCCGCTTCCAGCGCGCCAGGTTCGGAGAGCGAGCGAATATCGTTAATGATGTGAGCGCCCGCTCGCGCTGCTTCGCGGATAACCTCCGCTTTTGAGGTATCAACCGAAATCCACACCTCGAAACGCTGCGCAATCGCTTCTACCACCGGAATAACGCGCGCCAGCTCCTCGTCGACGCTTACCTCATCCGCCCCCGGACGGGTCGACTCGCCGCCGACGTCGATAATGGTGGCGCCCGCGTTAACCATTTCATTGGTATGCGTCAGCGCCTCGACCAGCGTGTGATGTTTTCCACCATCGGAGAAGGAGTCCGGCGTGACATTCAAAATTCCCATCACATGGGGAAACGACAGATCGAGATGGGTATCACGGGCGTACAACTTCATGGGGAAAATCTCCTCTGATGACCTGATTACGGATGTAAAAAACCCCGGACCAGCCGGGGTTTTTGCAAGGGTGAAACCCTGTTATTTGTCGAACTGCTCTGACATGGTATTGCCAGGATTCGGCGTGCGCGGCTCATCGACCGGACGCGGCGCCTTCGGCGTGCCGTTGCTGTCGGAATTGCTGCCCGGATCTTCCCAGCCCGCTGGCGGACGCACTTCGCGGCGCGCCATCAGGTCGTCGATCTGCGGCGCATCGATGGTTTCATACTTCATCAGCGCGTCTTTCATCGCGTGAAGGATGTCCATGTTCTCGCTCAGAATACGGCGCGCGCGCTGGTAGTTGCTGTCGATCAGGTGTTTAACTTCCTGGTCGATAATGCGCGCGGTTTCGTCAGACATATGTTTCGCTTTCGCCACGGAACGGCCGAGGAACACTTCGCCCTCTTCTTCCGCATAGAGCAACGGACCCAGTTTTTCCGAGAAGCCCCACTGCGTCACCATGTTGCGCGCCAGGTTAGTGGCCACTTTGATGTCGTTAGAGGCGCCGGTGGAAACGTGTTCCGCACCGTAAATAATCTCTTCAGCCAGGCGACCGCCGTACAGGGTAGAGATCTGGCTTTCCAGCTTCTGACGGCTGGCGCTGATAGCGTCGCCTTCAGGCAGGAAGAAGGTCACGCCAAGCGCACGTCCGCGCGGAATAATCGTTACCTTGTGCACCGGATCGTGTTCCGGCACCAGGCGGCCGATAATCGCGTGGCCCGCTTCGTGGTATGCGGTGGATTCTTTCTGCGCTTCCGTCATCACCATGGAGCGACGTTCCGCACCCATCATGATTTTGTCTTTCGCTTTCTCGAACTCAACCATCGATACCACACGCTTGTTGCCGCGTGCGGCAAACAGCGCCGCTTCGTTCACCAGGTTGGCGAGATCCGCACCGGAGAAGCCCGGCGTACCGCGCGCGATGATGCCTGCGTCGATATCGGTCGCCAGCGGCACGCGGCGCATATGCACTTTCAGAATCTGTTCGCGGCCGCGCACGTCCGGCAGACCCACGACGACCTGACGGTCAAAGCGGCCTGGACGCAGCAGCGCCGGGTCAAGAACGTCTGGACGGTTAGTCGCGGCGATAACGATAATGCCTTCGTTGCCTTCAAAGCCATCCATCTCAACCAGCATCTGGTTCAGGGTCTGTTCACGTTCATCGTGACCGCCGCCTAAACCTGCGCCGCGCTGACGACCGACGGCGTCGATCTCATCGATAAAGATGATGCACGGTGCGGCTTTCTTGGCCTGTTCGAACATGTCGCGCACGCGAGAGGCGCCGACGCCCACGAACATTTCCACGAAGTCGGAACCGGAAATGGTAAAGAACGGTACTTTCGCTTCGCCTGCGATCGCTTTCGCCAGCAGGGTTTTACCGGTACCTGGCGGGCCCACCATCAGCACGCCTTTCGGGATTTTACCGCCCAGCTTCTGAAAGCGGCTCGGTTCGCGCAGATACTCGACCAGTTCGCCCACTTCCTCTTTCGCTTCGTCGCAGCCTGCCACGTCAGCGAAAGTGGTTTTGATCTGATCTTCCGTCAGCATACGGGCTTTGCTCTTGCCAAAGGACATCGCGCCTTTGCCGCCGCCGCCCTGCATCTGACGCATAAAGAAGATCCACACGCCAATCAGCAGCAGCATCGGGAACCATGAGATGAAGATCGAAGCCAGCAGGCTCGGCTCTTCCGGCGGTTCGCCAACCACTTTGACGTTTTTGGTCAACAGGTTATCGAGTAACTTGGGATCATTGACAGGAATGTAGGTCGTGTATTTATTACTGTCTTTCTTGATTACGTTAATCTCACGCCCGTTAATACGTGCCTCGCGGACCTGATCCTGGTTCACTTCCGACAGGAAGGTTGAATAATCAACCCTACGGCCATTCGACTCGCTGGGCCCAAAGCTCTGGAATACTGACATCAGCACGACCGCGATGACTAACCAGAGAATCAGGTTTTTCGCCATGTCACTCAAGGGATTAACCTCATATTACAACGGTGTTAACAGACAGCGTAGGGTACTATATATCCTTCATACATGGAATCGCGGCTGGTAGGCTGCAACTTCATCAATTGGGCTATAGTTTGCGCCCTGTCGCCACAATGTACACTTCGCGCGAACGAGATCGCGAAGCGTCCGGCTTACGAATTTTCACTTTCGTAAACAGGGAGCGAATTTCCCGCAGGTATTCATCGAAGCCATCTCCCTGAAACACTTTCACTACAAAACTGCCGCCCGGCGCCAGGATATCCCGACACATTTCGAGCGCCAGTTCAACCAAATACATCGACCGGGGAATATCAACTGCCGGCGTCCCGCTCATGTTGGGCGCCATATCCGACATGACCACCTGCACTTTTTGATCGCCTACGCGATCGAGCAGCGCCTTGATCACCGATTCTTCACGAAAATCGCCCTGAAGGAAATCGACGCCGACGATAGGATCCATCGGCAGAATATCGCAGGCGATAACGCGTCCCGAAGAGCCGATCTGCTGGACCACATACTGCGACCAGCCGCCGGGCGCCGCACCCAGATCTACCACGGTCATACCGGGTTTGAAAAGCTTGTCACCCTGTTGTATTTCATCAAGTTTAAACCAGGCGCGCGAACGCAACCCCTTTTTCTGTGCCTGAAGCACATATTTATCGCTAAAGTGTTCCTGTAACCAGCGGCTGGAGCTGGCCGAACGCTTTTTACCCGTCATAATTTTCTCAACTAAATCGTCATCGCAGCGATAAACCTGCACGCAATGGGTTGCGTTGATTTGGTGATAACCCCGAGATGGCGGTAGAATGAACCGTTTTCAATCCCTGAGTAAGCAAAAAATACGATGAATCTAAGTACCAAACAAAAACAGCACCTGAAAGGCCTCGCCCATCCACTGAAACCCGTGGTCATGATCGGCGGCAACGGCCTGACCGAAGGCGTGCTGGCCGAAATCGAATCCGCGCTGGAACATCACGAACTGATCAAGGTGAAAATTGCCTCGGAAGACCGTGAAACCAAACAGCTGATCGTTGAGGCTATCGTGCGTGAGACCAAAGCCGGCAACGTGCAGGTGATCGGCAAAACGCTGGTGCTGTATCGCCCTTCTAAAGAGAGCAAGATTTCTCTGCCGCGCTAAACGCGTCGCCGGGCAACCGGCCAGAGAAAGTGCCATGCTCCCGCATGGGTTAAAAGGCCGCATCGCGGCCTTTTCCATTCTTTACATAATGCTTCGACGCTTTTCAAAGCGTAGCTCTCTCTTAAAGGTATTCCACTTTAAGAATTTCATACTCAACATCGCCGCCCGGGGTTTTGATGATGGTCACATCGTCCACCTCTTTTCCTACCAGACCGCGCGCCATCGGCGAGTTGACCGAAATCAGATTTTGCTTAAAGTCCGCTTCGTCGTCGCCCACGATGCGATAGGTCGACTCTTCATCGGTATCGGTGTTGAGCACGGTTACGGTCGCGCCGAAGATCACGCGGCCATTGTTCGGAATGGTGGTGACGTCGATAACCTGCGCGTTAGACAGCTTGGCTTCGATCTCCTGAATACGACCTTCGCAAAACCCCTGCTCTTCGCGCGCGGCGTGATACTCCGCGTTCTCTTTCAGATCGCCGTGCTCACGTGCTTCAGCGATTGAGGCGATGATGCGCGGGCGTTTAACGGTTTTCAGCTCGTTCAGCTCTTCGCGCAGCTTTTCGGCGCCCCTTAACGTCATCGGAATCTGATTCATTTAAGCTCCTCGCTCTCTTTCCTGTTTTAACGGCGTCATCCTGACCAGTGTCCACAGAAAAACCGGTTCTGCAGGGCCTGACCCTCGTTTTGCAAATAAAAGAATCCTGACCCGGAAAAGGTTCCAGGCCAGAATGTGGTTTTGCATTTTGATACGTATTTTAACCCAGAGTTCCCTGCTGGTCATCGTTTACTTTCCACCGCTGCGGGACGTAGTATTGACGGCTTCACCTGCCAGTTACCGCGAGATTATGCGATTTTCACGACTTGTTACCGGACTAACCTGGGCGTTTATGCTGCAGGCACAAGCAGCGCCCGTAGATGAATACATGCAGTATTTGCCGGATGGCGCCAATCTGGCGCTGATGGTGCAGAAAATCGGCGCCAGCACCCCAATAATCGATTATCACGGCAAACAGATGGCGTTGCCCGCCAGCACCATGAAGGTGATTACCGCGCTAGCGGCGCTGCTGGAGCTGGGCGGCGACTATCGCTTCCAGACTACGCTGGAAACCAAAGGCGCCATCAGCGACGGCACGCTAAACGGCGATCTGGTCGCGCGCTTTGCCGGCGATCCGACGCTGGGTCGACAGGATCTGCGCAATATGGTCGCCGCGCTGAAAAAGCAGGGCGTCACCCATATCAAAGGCAACCTGGTGATCGACACTTCGGTGTTCGCCAGCCATGACATGGCGCCGGGCTGGCCGTGGAACGATCTGACGCAGTGCTTCAGCGCGCCGCCAGGCGCCGCTATCGTCGATAAAAACTGCTTCTCCGTTTCGCTCTACAGCGCCAGCACGCCGGGCGAAACCGCCTTCGTGCGCATCGCCTCTTACTACCCCGCCCATATGTTCAGCCAGGTGCGCACCCTCGGCCGCAACAGCGGCGAAGCGCAGTATTGCGAGCTGGACGTGGTGCCGGGCGAGCTCAACCGCTATACGCTGACCGGCTGCATGCGCCAGCGCGCGGAGCCGCTGCCGCTGGCGTTCGCCGTACAGGACGACGCCGCCTGGGCCGGAGAGATCCTGAAGCAGGAGCTACGTCAGGCCGATATCGACTACAGCGGTCACCTGGTACGCCAGACGCAGGTCACGTCGCCGGGCACCGTGCTGGCGTCGACCCAGTCCGCGCCGCTGCATTCGCTGCTGCATACTATGCTGAAAAAGTCGGACAACATGATTGCCGACACGGTGTTCCGCACTATCGGCCATCACTATTTCAACGTGCCCGGCACCTTCCGCGCCGGATCGGACGCTATCCGCCGTATCCTGCGCGAGAAAGCCAACATTGATTTAGGCAACAGCATTCAGGTGGATGGATCGGGGCTGTCGCGCCATGACCTCATCGCGCCGGATACCATGATGCAGGTGTTGCAGTACATTGCGAAAAACGACGCGACGCTGGACTACATCTCGATGCTGCCGCTGGCGGGCCACGACGGCACGCTGCAATATCGCGGCGGCCTGCACGAGGCGGGCGTGGACGGCAAAGTGTCGGCGAAAACCGGCTCGCTGCAGGGCGTCTATAATCTGGCTGGCTTTATCACCACCGCCAGCGGCGCGCGCGTCGCCTTTGTGCAGTACCTGTCGGGCTATGCGGTGCCGCCGCAGGACCAGCGCACGCGGCGTATTCCGCTGGTACGCTTCGAGAGCCGTCTCTATCGAGATATCTATCAGAACAACTAACGCATGAAAATATTGATCGTTGAGGACGATGTACTGCTGCAGGGCGGTCTGAGCCAGGCGCTGAGCAGCCAGGGTTACGCCGTTGACTGCGCCTCCAGCGCCGCCGAGGCGGACGCGCTGCTGCACAGCGCGCAGTACAGCCTGATCGTGCTGGATCTCGGCCTGCCGGATCGAGACGGCGGCGATCTGCTGCGGCAGTGGCGGCGAGCGGGTGTCGATCTGCCGGTGCTGATCCTGACCGCGCGCGACGCGCTCAGCGATCGCGTGGAGGGGCTCGACGCCGGCGCCGACGACTATCTGATCAAGCCGCTGGCGCTGGCGGAGCTGCAGGCGCGCGTGCGCGCCCTGATCCGCCGCTATCAGGGCCACAGCGATAACCTGCTGCGCCAGGGCGATCTCACGCTGAACCTCTCTTCGCAGCAGGTGCTGCTGGAGAATCAGCCGCTCGACGTTACGCCTAAAGAGTTCGCGCTGCTGACGCGTCTGCTGATGCGCATCGGACAAAATGTGCATCGCGAAACGCTGCAGCAGGATCTCTACAGCTGGCAGGACGATACCGGCTCTAACACGCTAGAGGTGCATATCCATAATCTGCGCCGCAAGCTGGGCAAAGATCGCATTAAAACCGTGCGCGGCGTCGGCTACCGGCTGGAGAACCGCGAATGAACAGCATGCGTCAGCGCTTGCTGATTATGCTGGCGCTGATTCTGCTCACCTGTCAGATCATGAGCGCCTTCTGGCTGTGGCACGAAAGCCGCGAGCAGATCAGCTTTCTCGTCAACGAAACCCTCTCCGCTAAGGCGCGCAACGATCGCGTCGAAAATGAGATCCGCGAAGCGATCGCCTCGCTGCTGCTGCCCTCTGTCGTCATGGTCGGCCTGACGCTGGTGCTCTCCTTCTGGGCGATTAGCTGGATCGTGCGTCCGCTGCGCGCGCTGCAGACCAGCCTGGCGCAGCGCTCCGCCGACAACCTGACGCCGCTCGCCATTCAGTCCGATATGGAAGAGGTGGTGGCGGTAACCGGCGCGATTAACCAGCTGCTGGCGCGACTCGATCACACGCTGCAGCAGGAGCGGCTTTTCACGGCGGACGCCGCGCATGAGCTGCGTACCCCGCTCGCTGGACTGCGCCTGCATCTTGAGCTGTTGCAGCAGCAGGGCGTGCCGCACAGCGAAATGCTGGTGGCGCGTATCGATCAGCTGATGCATACCGTCGAGCAGCTGCTGATGCTGGCGCGCGCCAGCCAGGCGCTGGCCAGCGGACATGCGCAGGCGATTCACTGGCAGGCGGACATTTTGCAGCCGCTGCAGCCGGAGATGCGCGAACTGGTTGAACAGCGCCAGCAGCAGCTGATCTGGCCGGACAACGCGGTGGCGCAAAGCCAGGGCGAACCGGTGCTGCTGCGTCTGCTGCTGCGCAATCTGCTGGAGAACGCCTCGCGCTATAGCCCGACGGAGAGTCAGATTGAAATCAGACTCGAAGAGAGCGACAGCCATATCGTCCTCAGCGTGATTGATGAGGGGCCAGGCATCGATCCCGATGCGGCGGAAGAGCTGACCAAAGCGTTTCGCCGTCGCGATCAGCGCTACGGCGGCAGCGGGCTGGGGCTGAATATCGTGCTGCGTATTTTGCAGATGCACTATGGCGAGCTAAAGCTGATCAATCGCAGCGATCGCAGCGGGCTGATTGCCCGCTGCGTGCTGCCGTTACGGCTTAACTGATTAGAAGTGCGTATTCAGGCTGACGTACCAGGTGCGGCCAGACTCATTGTAGGTATTCGCGCCCGCGCCATACAGATAAGAGTTGGTGTTGGCGTTGCCGGTAGTCTGGGCGTTGCCCTGGCGGTAGTGGCGCTTATCGAACAGGTTGTCGATGCCGAGCGTCACGCTGGCGTATTTATTAACGTCATAAGTGCCGCTCAGGCCGACCACTGAGTAAGGACTCACCTCATCGGTCGCGCTGCCGGTAACGGCATTGCCTTTGTAATCATACTTCTTCGGCACCTGCTTGCCGTACCAGGTCAGGGTGGTTTGCAGAGACAAATCCTGCGTCGCCTGCCAGCTCAGGGTTGAGTTGAGCGTATAGTCGGGAATAATCGACAGGCGATCGCCGGTCTCTTTATTCTTGCTCTGCAACATATAAGTGAAGTTGTTATTCCACGCGATGCTCTCGGTCACGGGAATATTCACCGAGCCCTCCAGCCCTTCCACCACCGCTTTCGGCACGTTCTCCCACTTATAAATGTCGGTGGTGCCGTTTGAGGCTTTGCCGGACGGCCCATAGCCCGCTTCGATCTTGTTGCGATAGTCGTTGCGGAACCAGGTCAGACCCGCCTGATAGCCTTCATGCTTCCACTCCAGGCCAATCTCTTTATTGATGCTGTTTTCCGCTTTCAGGTCTCTGTTGCCCTGCAGATAGCAGGCGCCGGTGCTGGCTGCGCAGCCCTGCCCGTTGCTGTAGAGCAGATAGTTGGGGTTGGTCTGATAAAGGCTCGGCGCTTTATAGGCGCGCCCGATGCCCATCTTCAGCGTGAAATCGTCCCCTAAGCCCTGGGAAAGGTTAAGCGACGGGCTCCAGTTATCGCCGACGATAGAGTGGTGATCGAAGCGCAGGCTTGGCGTCAGCATGGTGCTGTCGGTCAGCTCCATATTGTCTTCGGCGAACAGCGAAAAAATTTCCGCCTGCGAATAGGGGCTGCGTCCGCTGCTGGCAATACCTGGCACCGCGCCGTTAGAGGCGGCCTGCGTGGTCGACGAAGGATCTTTCATCCGCTGCTGATTCCACTCGATGCCGAGGGTGGCGGTCTGATTTACCAGCATCTCGAACGGCACGCTGACTTCGCTGTGCAGCAGCACATCGTCCAGCTCGATGGTATTGAAGCCGCTGTTGGAGAAGATGC
The DNA here is from genome assembly GCF_000738765.1 of Pantoea sp. NGS-ED-1003. Taxonomy (NCBI): domain Bacteria; kingdom Pseudomonadati; phylum Pseudomonadota; class Gammaproteobacteria; order Enterobacterales; family Erwiniaceae; genus Pantoea; species Pantoea sp. NGS-ED-1003. The sequence continues at coordinate 191,096 of NZ_JPQA01000003.1, read as the reverse complement.
CTTCGGTGCCGCCCGCCAGCCCTTCGTTGATGCGCGAGTTGCGGGTATTTTCATAGCGCGCGTAGCTGTTGGTGCTGATGCCGTTATCCCAGGCGCCGGTCCACTTCACTGCAAAATTCTGCCGATAGAGGCGGTTGGTCTCTTTGCCGTACAGGCTTTTCACCAGCGCGCTGGTGTTGGTGTTCTGGGTGTCGCCAGCATAGAGGTTGCCCTGACGGCTGTAGCCCGCCTGAAACTCCAGCGCCTGCATCGGCGCGAACGCCCAGCGCAGCAGCGCGTTGATATCTTTATTGACCACCCCTTCGCGCCCGCCTGGATAGCTGCCGGCGTAGGTGCCGGTGCGGTCCGCCGCATGCCCTTCGTTGATGTCGTACGCATCCGCCTGGGTTTTCGCCAGGTTGCCGTAGAGTCGGAAGCTGACGTCGTCGCCCAGCGGCCCTTCCAGGCTGAAGTTGGTGCGGCGCGTCGCGCCCTCGTCCTTATGCTCCGGCACGTTGTAATAGGCGTTCCAGGATCCGTGCCACTGCTTGTCGTCATACTTTTTGGTAATGATATTCACCACGCCGCCCGCCGCGCCGTTGCCGTAGCGCACCGCTGCCGGCCCGCGGATCACCTCGATACGTTCGATCATCTCCGGCGGCACCCAGTTGGTGTCGCCGCGCGTATCGCGTTCGCCGCGCCAGCCGAGACGCACCGAGTTGCGGCTGGAGACCGGCATGCCGTCCACCAGGATCAGGGTATTTTCCGGCCCCATGCCGCGAATATCGATCTGGCGATTGTTGCCGCGCTGGCCGCTGGTGGAGTTGCCGGTCAAATTGACGCCCGGCATGGTGCGGATGATTTCCGATACGTCGCGCGCAGGCGGTCGCTTTTTAATCTCGTCGGCGGTGATGGTGGAGACGCCCGGCGCCTGCAGGTTCTGCTGCGCCGCGCTGACCACCAGCGTATCGCCGACGTCGGCAGTTGAAGCGGTGCTGGTGTCGGCAGCCTGCGCGCTGGTCGCGGCCAGGCCGAGTTCAATGAGAATGGCTAATGACAAACGGGATAATGGAGGCATTTTTTATATTCCTGGATTGCCTGCGGAAACCTCACCGTCTCCTGCGGGCGCGCCGGTAAAAGAGTCTTTCCTTGCGAGCAAGCATTCCAGCCGCGCCCAGGCTCTCCTTTGCGGAACATCCGTCTGACAATACAGGCTGATGAGGCTGGCGGAACGCGCGCGCTCCTTGATGTCGGAGCGGAAAACACCCTATTGCAAATGCAAATAATTATCAATAGTATTCTTCATAACATCCGCGCACCTACAGGTGCGCCTGGCCCAGTAAATAAGCTCTCTATGACGTGGTTAACCAACGAAACCGGCAGTGAATCCTGGTGGCGAACATTACAGCAGCAGGGTCTTCCCTTAATCGAACCCGCCGAGCGCGGTGAATGCGCCGTCACCTTTTTCTGGCGCGATCCGCAGGGAAGCGAAGCCACCTCCTCTACCCGTCGCGTCTGGATCAATATCACCGGCGTCACCGATCATCATCAGCGCGCCGCGCCCCGCTCGCTTAGCCGCATCCCTGGCACCGACGTCTGGTTCTGGCGCACGCAGCTGCCCGCCAGCTGGCGCGGCAGCTACTGCCTGATGCCCGACAGCGATCCCGCCGATTTTGAGGGCGAGCCGGATATGACGACCCTGCGCGCTTGGTGGCGCGAAAAATTCCCCACCGCGCAGGCGGATGCGCTGAACCCGCAGCGCGGCTGGGCGGGCGGACGCGGCATGCATGTCTCGCCGCTGCATCTGCCGGACGCGCCCGATCAGCGCGTCTGGCAGGCGGTCGACAGCGGTCGCGCGCCCGCGCTGCCGCTTCAGCATCATATCTGGCACAGCGCGCGCCTCGGCAATCGCCGTTCGGTGTGGATTTACGCCACCGGCGACGCGCAGCCGACCGCACGTCCGCTGGCGCTGCTGCTGGACGGCCAGTTCTGGGCTAACAGCATGCCGATCGCCTGGCCGCTGCAACAGCTCACCGACGCTGGCGAACTCCCGCCGGCGGTCTACGTCATGATCGATATCATCGACCGCGAACACCGCAGCCGCGAACTGCCCTGCAATCCCGACTTCTGGCTGGCCCTGCAGGAAGAGCTGCTGCCGCAGCTGCAGGGCTGGGCGCCGCATCGCGTCAGCGCCGCTGAGACGCTGGTGAGCGGGCAGAGCTTCGGCGGGCTGTCGTCCGTCTACGCCGCGCTAAACTGGCCGCACCATTTCGGCGGCGCCATCAGCCTCTCCGGTTCGTTCTGGTGGCCGGAACGCGGTCAGCCCAACGGCAGGCTGATCCAGCAGCTGCAGCAGGGTGAATACCGTCTCGCGCCATCGCGCATCTATCTGGAAGCGGGACGCCGCGAACAGCTGATATTCAAAGCAAACCAGCAGCTTCAACAGGACCTGTCCGCCGCAGGGCATCAGGTCGTTTTTCATCCGGTCGACGGGGGCCACGACGCGCTGTGCTGGCGCGGCGGGCTGCTCAATGGACTGAAAGCAATGTGGCAACATCTTCTTTAAATCGCCTGGCTAGCCCGACTGTTGCGGGCAGGAGACCGATATGCAACCTAATCCCTTTGACGATCCGCAGCAGGATTGTCTCGTGCTGATCAACGATCGCCAGCAGTACAGCCTCTGGCCCGCTTTTCGCGCCCTGCCCGCTGGCTGGCGCTGCCTCTTCGGCCCGCAGCCGCAGGCGGAATGTTTGAGCTGGCTCAACGCGAACTGGCGCGATATTCGCCCGGCCCACCCGAGCGCGCACCGGAGCGACCATGTCTGAGACGCTGATGAACCCATACCATACCGACCAGAAAATCCTGCCGCTGGTGGCGGCGCAGCCCGGCATCTGGATGGCCGATCAGCTGTCGCAGCAGACTAACGCCTATGCGGTCGCGCACTTTGTCGAGCTGCGCGGCGAGCTGGACAGCGCGCTGCTGAGCAAGGCGATCGTCGCTGGAATGCAGGAGGCGGATACGCTAAACATGGCGTTCGGCGAGCTTGAGGGTGAGGCGGTGCAGTGGCTGTCGCCGCAAACCTTTCTCCTGCCTGAGATCGTCGACCTGCGTCAGCACGCCGATCCAGAGGCCGCTGCGCGCCATCTGATGCGCGTCGATATGGCTGGCGATCTGCGCGTGCTGAGCGGCGCGCCGCTGTGGCATCACCAGCTGATGCGGCTGGGAGAGCAGCGCTGGTTCTGGTATCAGCGCTATCATCATCTGGTGGTGGACGGCTTTAGCTTTACCGCCCTGACGCGCCGCATCGCTAACCTCTATACCGCGTGGATGCGCAACGAAACGCCGGAACCGACGCCTTTTACGCCCTTCAGCGAGGTGGTAGAGGAGTATCAGCGCTATCAGGCTTCGCCGAACTGGCAGCGGGATCGCGACTTCTGGCGCGAAAAGAGCGCGCAGCTGCCGCCGCCCGCCTCGATCTCTCCCCTGCCGCTGGCCGGACAGAGCGCCAGCACCGCGCTGCTGCGTCACACTTTCTCACTGGAGAGTGCGCGCTTTCAGTCGCTGGTTCAGCAGCTGGAGGTCAGCGCGGCTGACGCCGCCTTTGCGCTGGTGGCGCTGTGGCTGGCGCGCCTGAGCGGCCAGAACGATTTCGCCGCCGGCTTTATCTTTATGCGCCGCATCGGCTCGGCGGCGCTCTGCGCCACCGGACCGGTGATTAACGTGCTGCCGATGGCGGTGCATTACGATCCCGCTCAGCCGCTCGGCGCGCTGGCCCGCCAGCTGGCCGCAGAAGTGAAAAAGATGCGTCGTCATCAGCGCTTCGACGCCGAGCAGGTGCAGCGCGACGCCGGACGGCTCGGCGACGGCGATCCGCTTTACGGCCCGGTGATCAACCTGAAGATGTTCGACTATCAGCTCGACTTCAACGGGGTGGAAGGGATAACGCATCAGCTCGCCTCCGGGCCGGTGCGCGACCTCGAGATCGCGATCTACCTCAGCGAACAGGGCGAGCTGACGCTGGAGCTGCTGGCTAATGCGGAACGCTATCAGGAAACAACGCTGACGCAGCACGCCAGCCGTTTCGATCTGCTGCTGCGGCAGCTGGCGGCGCAGCCGGAGCGCCCCTGCGGCGAACTGGATCTGCTGACCGAAGCGGAACATCAGCAGCTGGAGAGGATCAATCAGACCGCGATGGCGCTGCCAGCTGCCACGCTCGACAGCCTGCTGCAGGCGCAGGCGCGGCGCACCCCGGACGCGCCCGCGCTGGCGGACGATAGCCACCGGCTCAGCTACCGCGAGATGCGGCAGCAGGTCGAGGCGCTGGGACAGCAGCTGATCGCCAGCGGCGTGCGGCGCGGCGATATCGTCGCCGTGGCGCTGCCGCGCGCGGTCTTTCTGTCGCTGGCGCTGCAGGCGATCGTCAGCGTCGGCGCCACTTACCTGCCGCTGGATACCGGCTATCCCGACGACCGTCTGCAGATGATGCTGGAGGACGCCGCGCCGAAGACGCTGATCGTCAGCCGCGCGCTGGCGACGCGCTTCGCCGCTCTTTCGCCGGTTGCTCCGCTCTTCTACGACGCGCTGCTGCCCGACGTCGCCGCGCCCGCGCCTGGGCAGCCGCCGCGCCCGCAGGACGGCGCCTATCTTATCTATACCTCCGGCTCGACCGGCCGTCCCAAAGGCGTGCTGATCGGCCATGAGGCAATCGTCAACCGTCTGCTGTGGATGCAGGCGAGCTACCCGCTCGATGCCACGGATGTGGTGCTGCAAAAGACCCCCAGCAGCTTCGACGTCTCGGTCTGGGAATTTTTCTGGCCGCTGATGACCGGCGCGCAGCTGGTGATGGCGCCGCCGGAGGCGCACCGCGATCCCGACGCGCTGCAGCAGCTTTTTGCGCGCTATCGCGTCACCACGACCCACTTTGTTCCCTCGATGCTGGCGGCCTTCGTCGCCTCATTGCAGGACGAGGATGCGGTGGCGCGCTGCGCCAGCCTGCGCCGCGTCTTCTGCAGCGGCGAAGCGCTGCCGGCCGATCTGTCGCGCCAGTGGGAAGCGCTGACTCAGACGCCGCTGCATAATCTCTACGGCCCCACCGAAGCGGCGGTAGACGTCAGCTACTACCCTGCCTTCGGCCCAGAGCTGGCGGCGGTGGAAGGCGCCAGCGTGCCGATCGGCTTCCCGGTCTGGAACACCGGCCTGCGCATCCTCGACGCGCGCCTGCAGCCGGTTCCGCCAGGCGTTGCGGGCGATCTCTATCTTACCGGCGTGCAGCTGGCGCACGGCTATCTCGATCGTCCCGATCTCACCGCCAGCCGTTTCGTCGCCGATCCGTTCGGCGACGGCACGCGCATGTACCGTACCGGCGACGTGGCGCGCTGGCTGGCGAACGGCGCGGTGGAGTATCTGGGCCGCAGCGACGATCAGCTGAAGATCCGCGGCCAGCGTATCGAGCTGAATGAAATCGATCATGCGCTGGCGGCGCTGCCCGGGGTGCAGCAGGCGATCACGCACGCGGTGGTGCTGGGCAACGCCGGCGCGCAGCAGGGCGACGCGCGCCAGCTGGTGGGCTATGTGGTGGCAGACCGCGCCGTTGATAGCGAGGCGATGCGCGATGCGCTGGCGCAGCAGCTGCCGGCACATATGGTGCCGGTGGCGATTGTTGCGCTGGAGGCGCTGCCGCTCAGCAGCAACGGCAAGCTGGACCGTAAGGCCCTGCCGCTGCCGCAAAGCCGCGCGGGCGACGCGAGCCGCGCCCCGCTGCCGGGCCTGGAGACGCAGCTGGCAGAGGCATTCGCCGCGCTGCTGGAACGCGACAGCGTCGGCGCGCAGGAGGATTTCTTTGCGCTGGGCGGCCATTCGCTGCTGGCGATGCGGCTGGCGGCGCAGCTGCGGCGCCAGCTGAAGCAGCCGGTTTCCGTCGGCCAGATCATGGTCGCCTCGACGGTGGAAAAGCTGGCGGCGCTGCTGAGCGATGCGCAGACGGCGCAAACCGCCGGGTTCGAGCCGGTGCTGCCGCTGCGTGTCGGCAGTGGGCCGACGCTGTTCTGCTTCCATCCCGCGTCCGGCTTCGCCTGGCAGTTCAGCATTCTGCAGCGCTATCTCGACGCGCGCTGGTCTATCGTCGGCATTCAGTCGCCCGACGCCAGCGGCCCGCTCAGTCAGGCGGCGCATCTCGATGAGGTGTGCGACGCGCATCTCGCCACGCTGCGCCAGCAGCAGCCGCAGGGCCCCTACTATTTCCTCGGCTATTCGCTGGGCGGCACGCTGGCGCAGGGCATCGCCGCGCGGCTGGAGGCGCTGGGCGAAGAGGTGGCGTTCCTCGGCCTGCTCGACACCTGGCCGCCCGAGACGCAGAACTGGGACGAGAAGCGCGGCAAGAATCAGCTCGATCCGGCGGTGCTGGAAGAGGTGAACCGTGAGCGCGAGCAGTTTGTCGCCGCCCAGCGTCAGCAGGCGGGCGAAGGCCTGGAGGCGATGTTCGACGCCATCGAGGCCAACTACGCCAGCTCGGTGCGGCTGCTGGCGACGGCGCGCAGCGCGCGCTTCAGCGGTCGCGCCACGCTGTTCCTCGCCACCGAGACGCAGCAGCCGGATCAGGATGCGCATCGCGCATGGGCGCCCTATGTGGGTGAGCTTGAGGTGCGGCCGCTGGCGTGCGCCCACGTCGAGATTATCTCGCCGCGCATGTTCGAGCAGATCGGGCCGCAATTGCAGCAGCTGCTGGCGAAGTTTGCCTGATTCTGAAGAAAGGTGCGGTCGCGGGTAGTCTGGCCCGATCGCAAAGTCGCTTAAGGCATCCATGCCCGCTCGGCCCGCGCCATCCCTGGCGCGGGACGCTTTGCTCTTCGGGCCAGACTACCCGCTCCTTTATACGCAGTGCGGGTTTTAGCTAGCGCCTCAGTTGCGCCCGCGTCCCAGCGGCACAATCATCGGCGTATGCGCCACTGGATCCTCAACGATAACGCAGCGCAGCCCATAGACCGCCTCAATCAATTCCGGCGTGACAATCTCCGACGGCCTGCCCTCGGCGACAATCTGGCCGTTGCGCATCGCGATCAGATGCGTGGCGTAGCGGCACGCCTGATTCAGATCGTGCAGCACCACCACCAGCGTGCGGCCATGCTGCTGATTGAGACCCTGCATCAGCTCCAGCAGTTCGATCTGATGGGTAATATCGAGCCAGGTGGTGGGTTCGTCCAGCAGCAGCAGCGGCGTCTGCTGCGCCAGCACCATGGCGATCCAGACGCGCTGGCGCTGGCCGCCGGAAAGCTGATCCACCGGCTGCGCGGCGATATCCGCCACGCCGGTCGCCTGCATCGCCTGCTGCACCGCCGCTTCATCCTCGTCGCGCCAGCGGCCGAACAGTGGCTGATGCGGATAGCGCCCGCGCGCCACCAGCTCGCTGACGCTGATGCCGGAGGGCGCCTGCGAACTCTGCGGCAGCAGGCCGAGACGCCGCGCCACCTCTTTGGTGGAGAGGCGCGAAATCGCCTCGCCGTCGAGCAGCACCCGCCCCTTCAGCGGCGGCGCCAGGCGGCTCAGCGCGCGCAGCAGCGTCGATTTGCCGCAGGCGTTGGGGCCGATGATCACCGTCAGTTCGCCATCCGGAATGGTCACCGACAGCCCCTCCGCCACCACTTTTTTCTCGTAGCCCAGCGTCAGCGCGTCGCCCTGCAGGCGCGCAATCTTCTCTGTCATTGGCGTCGCGCCTCCCTGACCAGTAGTGCAATCAAATAAAGTCCGCCAAGGCTGACGGTAATCACACCGACCGGCAGCTGATACGGCAGGAAAAGATGCTGCGCAGCATAGTCCGCCGCCAGCAGCAGCAGCGCGCCGCACAGCGCCGCCAGCGGCAGCGCGCCTTTGATGCCGCCGCACAGGCGACGAGCGATCTGCGGCGCCAGCAGAGCGACGAACGAAATGGGGCCGGCCAGCGCGGTCGAGGCGGCGGTCAGCACCACCCCGAGCAGCATCAGCCACAGCCGGCTGCGCTCTACCGGCACGCCCAGCGCGCAGGCGGTGTCGTCGCCCATCTCCAGCAGGCGCATACGCCGCGCCAGCAGCGCGGTCAGCAGCAGCGCCGCCGCCAGCACGGCGACCGCCGGCGCGGTTTTCGCCCAGGTGATGCCGTTAAGCGATCCGGCGCTCCACAGCCCGGCGCTGAGCGCCGCCTCCAGCGAGGCGCTGATAATCAGCCAGCCGTTAAGCGCCATCAGCAGCGCGCGCACGCTGACGCCGACGATAATCAGCCGGAAGGTCTCTACGCCGTTGCGCCAGGCGAACAGATAAACTACGCCAGCGGTCAACACGCCGCCCAGCAATGCCGCCAGCGTCATCGCCTCGCTGTTTTGCTGAAACAGCACCAGCGCCACCAGCACGCCGCTATAGGCGCCGGTATTGAAGCCGAGAATATCGGGGCTGCCGAGCGGGTTGCGCAGCAGCGACTGAAAAATCGCGCCGCTGATCCCGAGCGCCGCGCCGAGCAGCAGCGCCATCGCCACGCGCGGCAGCCGCCACTCCAGCACGATCAGCTGAACGTTGCGCGCCGCCTCGCCGGTAACCAGCTGCCAGAGTTGCGCGCCCGTAACCGGCAGCGCGCCGCGCGTAACGCCGAAAAAGGCCAGCAGCGCGCAGGCCGCCAGCAGCCAGATGGCGTGCATCATCGCCCGACTCATACCTGCCCTCTCCCCAGCTTGCGGCGCACCAGCACGATCAGCATCGGCGCGCCGAGCAGCGCGGTGACCACCGAGACGCGCAGTTCGCCCGGCACCATCAGGCGGCCCAGAATATCGGCGGCCAGCAGCAGACAGGGGGTGATCAGCAGCGTGCCGGGCAGCATCCAGCGGTGGTCGTTGCCCCACAGCCAGCGGGCCAGATGCGGCGTCATCAGCCCGACAAAGGCGATGGGGCCGACGGCGGCCGTGGCGGCGCCGCTCAGCAGGGCGATAGCCAGCAGCCCCAGCAGTTGGGTACGCGCCACGCGCGTGCCGAGCGCCGTCGCCAGATCGCCGCCCATGCTCAGGGTATTGAGCGCGCGCGCCAGCAGCAGCGCGATCAGCGCGCCGACCGCTACCGCTGGCCAGGTGGCGCGCAGCACGGCAAAGCTGCGAATATCCAGCGAGCCGCTGTGCCAGAAGCGCAGATGATCGTAAATATCGGGGTTGAGAAGCGAGAGTCCGGAAGTCAGCCCTTCCAGCACCGCGCCGAGCGCCACGCCCGCCAGGGTCAGGCGCACCGGATTGACGCGGCCGCCGCCGAGCGCGCCGGTCAGCGCCACCAGCAGCGACGCCAGCAGCGCGCCGACGAAGGCGAAGCCGAGCCAGTCGGCCGGCGAATCCGCGCCGAACAGGGCAATGCCCAGCACCACGGCGAAACCTGCGCCCGCGTTAACGCCGAGAATGCCGGGATCGGCAAGCGGATTGCGCGTCAGGCTCTGCATCAGCGCGCCCGCCAGTCCGAGCGCGCAGCCCGCCAGCAGGCCGGCAAGGGTGCGCGGCAGCCGCGCCTCGCGCACGATAACGCAGTCGGCGCTGCCGCAGCGGGTAGTGAGGGCCAGGTAAACATCATGAATGGCGATCGATTTGGCGCCGAGCATTAGGCTGAGCGCGAGCAGGAGCAACAGCAGCGTCCCTGAAGCGGCTATTGCGGTGAGTTGGCGCATAACGTTCCGAACCTTCACTGTTCACTGACGCAGCGAACGCGTCAATTTGATAATGATACTTGTTATCGTTATTACTCGTATTTTTGTATGTTACCATGATTCGCCTCGACCATAGCGAGGAAAACCGCAGCAAAAGGCGAAGCAATGAACAAACCCTCCCTTCTCATCGATCTCAGCCTGTTGAAGACGCATCGCGCTTTTCGCGCCGTCTTTATCGCCCGTTTTATCTCTATCGTCGCGCTCGGCATGCTGGCGATTGCCGTGCCGGTACAGATCCAGCAGCTGACCCGCTCGCCCGCGCTGGTCGGGCTGGCGGTGACCCTGGCGGGCGCGGGCATGTTCGTCGGACTGCTCACCGGCGGCGTGCTGGCGGATCGCTACGAGCGCAAACGGCTAATCCTGATTGCGCGATCTACCTGCGGCCTCGGCTTCGTGGCGCTCGCCGTTAACGCCTCGCTGCCGACGCCGTCGGTCAGCGCGGTCTTTTTGCTCGGCCTGTGGGATGGTTTCTTCGGCGCGATCGGCGTCACGGCGCTGCTGGCGGCGACGCCGGCGCTGGTGGGACGCGAAAACCTGATGCAGGCGGGCGCCATTACCATGCTCACGGTGCGCTTCGGCGCGCTTCTCTCTCCCGCCGTCGGCGGGCTGGTGCTGGCGCACGGCGGCGCGGCGTGGAACTACGGCCTCGCCGCCCTCGGCACGCTGCTCACCGTGTTGACCCTGCTGCGGCTGCCCGTGATGCCGCCGCCGCCGCAGCCGCGCGAACATCCGCTGCGAGCGCTCGCCAGCGGCGTACAATTTCTGTTCGCCGCGCCGCTGGTGGGCATGGCGGCGCTGATCGGCGCGCTGGTCACGCTGGCGAGCGCGGTGCGCGTGCTCTATCCGGCGCTGGCGCCGCACTGGCAGGTCAGCCTCGATGAGCTGGGACTGATGTACGCCGCCGTGCCGCTCGGCGCGGCGCTGGGCGCGCTGACCAGCGGACGGCTGGCGCAGACGCCGCAGCCAGGCAAAGTGATGTTAGCCAGCGCCGTCGCCGCTTTCCTCGCGCTTGGCGCCTTCAGCCTGATGCCGCAGTTCGCCCTTGGCCTTGCCTGCCTGGCGGCGTTCGGCTACTGCAGCGCCGTTAACAGCCTGGTGCAGTACAAGCTGATCCAGTCGCTGACGCCCGATGCGCTGCTGGGACGCATCAACAGCCTGTGGACGGCGCAGAACGTCACCGGCGATGCGATCGGCGCGGCGATGATCGGCGCGCTGGGGTCATGGCTGCTGCCGCAGCAGGCCGCCGCGCTGTTCGGTTTCGGCGCGGCGCTGCTGGGAGGAGTGATGTGGATGCTGATGGCGAAGCTGCGACGCTATCAACCGCCAGCGCCGACGCTGGCGGAAGAGGCGTCATGACTTAACGAACAGCTGCTCCAGACGCGCCAGCAGATGGCGGGCGCTGTAGTAGTCAAGACGGAAGGTGTCGGCGCCCAGCGCGTAAACCTGCTGCTGCTTCACCGCCGTGGTTTGCGCCAGGAACGGGTTCTGCATCAGCTGTTTCGCCCCTTGCTCCTCCGCGGCGAACAGCAGGAAGGTGTTGCCGTTCAGGCCGCTGGCGACGTTCTCGCCCGAGAGCTGAATAATATCTTTGCGCTGGCCCATGCTGTGGGTTTGCTGCAGATCCGCAGGCGGCACGGCGAGCGTAAAGCCGAGCTGCTCCAGTAGCTTGCCCTGCGCCGATTCGCGGGTCCACAGGTTCACCGCGCGGCCGCCGCCGTTAAATACCATCGCGGAAACCGGCTGCGGCGGCAGCGTGATTTTCTGCTTCAGCGCCGCCTCTTGCGCATCGAACGCCTTCACGCGCGCCGCCGCATCCGCCTCGTGGCCAGTCGCTTCGCCGAGCAGCGTCACCAGCTGCTGCCAGCTTTTATCGCCATAGTTCACCACCAGCGTCGGCGCGATAGCCGAGAACTGATCCACCAGCTTGAGCGCGGAGTCATTGCCGGTCGCGCTGACGATAATCAGATCCGGCGCTTCGGCGGCCACCGCTTCGGCGCTCGGTTCACCAATATAGAGCCGCTTGAGATTTTTACGCTTCGCGACGTCGCTCCACTGACGGAAAAATCCCTGCTCGTCCGCCAGTCGGCTGCCCGGCGCGGTCGCCCCGCTGGCGATGACCGGCGCGTCGATCGCCAGCAGCGAGCCAGTCAGGGTGACGCTGGTAGAGACAATGCGCTGCGGCGCTTTCTCCAGCGTGACGCTACCGCCGGCGCTTTGCAGCGTGCGCGGCCAGCCGCCTTCCGCCCGCGCGTCCGGGTGAGCCAGCACGGTCATGAAAGCCAGCGCGGCCACCGTGGTAAAAATCCGCTTAAACATAAGATTCAGTCCACCTTTTACTGTAATACAACCTTCTGTCGCCTCTACGCATCACGCTGGGATCGCGCGCTCACTGCCGCGAATTTATTGACACTCCAGCCTAATCAACGTAGGTTACAGAACCACAATACAAATGATAATCATTATTAGTTATCTTATCATTTATAGGTGAAAATTATGGTGGAAACGTTGACGTTTGGAAATCCCCTGCTTGAGGATTTCTCCGCGCTGTGCCGGGGATTTATCTTCACATCCCCGTGGCGCAGTATCGCTACGCAAGGCTGCTACACCACGATCGCCACGCCGGCGACCGATGGCGACGCGCTGAACGGCGACTTTCAACAGCAGCTGCGACGCCACTTCGCATCGGCAAAAAAACAGGGCATCGCCCATCCGATTCTGGTCGGTGCCATCCCCTTCGACGTCACGCAGCCCGCCGCGCTGTTTATTCCGGAATCGCATCAGACCTTTAACCGCGCCGATCTTCAGGCTGCGCTGCCCGCCGTTCAGGCGCCGCTGCCGCAGGTACGCCGCCGTGCCGCTATGCCGGAGCACGATGTATTTACCGCCATGGTGGCAGAGGCCGTGGCTGCAACGCAGCGCGGCGAACTGGATAAAGTCGTGCTGTCGCGCCTGATGGATATCGTGACGGAGCAGCCGGTGGATATCGCCGCGCTGATGCAGCGCATCGTGGCGCAAAACCCGAACAGCTATCACTTTCACCTGCCGCTGCCGCAGGGCGGCTCGCTGGTGGGCGCCAGCCCGGAGCTGATGCTGCGTAAAGCGGGGCGTGATTTCAGCTCCTGCCCGCTGGCCGGCTCCGCGCGACGCGACGCCGACGCGCAGCGCGACAGGGCCGCAGGCGACGCCCTGATGCAGTCGACGAAAGATCGCCACGAGCACAAGCTGGTGACCGACGCGATGCGCGAGGTGCTGCAGCCGCGCAGCCGCCTGCTCTCGGTGCCCGCCACCCCTTCTCTGCTTACCACCGCCACGCTGTGGCATCTGGCGACGCAGATTGACGGCGAAGCGCTCGACGAGCAGGAGAACGCGCTGTCGCTCGCCTGCCTGCTGCATCCGACGCCGGCGCTGAGCGGCTTCCCGCATAGGCGCGCGCAGCAGCTGATCCAGACGCTGGAGCCGTTTGACCGCCGCCTGTTCGGCGGCATCGTCGGCTGGTGCGACGAGCAGGGCAACGGCGAATGGGTCGTGACTATCCGCTGCGGCACCGTGCACGGCGCGCGGGTGCGCCTGTTCGCCGGCGCGGGCATCGTGGCCGATTCGCAACCGGAATCAGAATGGCGCGAGACAGGTGTCAAACTCGACACCATGCTGCGCGCTTTTGGACTGCAATAAAGGAAATACCATGTCGATCCCTTACCATCGCTGGCCAGACGATCTGGCGGCACGCTACCGCGAGAAAGGCTACTGGCTGGATGTGCCGATGACCGATATCCTGGCGCGTCATGAAAATAGCGACGCCATCGCCGTTATCGAAGGCGATCTGCGGCTGAGCTACCGTCAGCTGGCGCAGCGCAGCGACAACCTCGCCGCCGCGCTACAGCGCCGCGGATTGAAAAACGGCGACACCGCGCTGGTGCAGCTTGGCAACGTCGCCGACTTCTACGTTACCGTTTTCGCCCTGTTCAAGCTGGGCGTCGCCTCGGTCTATGCGCTGTTCAGCCACCAGCGCACCGAGCTGCAGGCCTACGCCGCGCAGATCGAACCCGCGCTGCTGATCGCCGATCGCCGCCATGCGTTGTTCGCCGACGACAGTTTTATCGACGCGCTGTGCGCCGCGCAGCCGTCGCTGCAGCAGGTGATCCTGCGCAACGACAACCAGCCGGAAAACACGCTGGAAGCGCTCATGGCCGAAGCGGCGGGCGATTTTCAGCCGACGCCGACCGCCGCTGACGAAGTCGCCTTTTTCCAGCTTTCTGGCGGCAGCACCGGCACGCCGAAGCTGATCCCGCGCACCCACAACGACTACTACTACAGCATCCGCGCCAGCGACGAGATCTGCGCGGTCACCGCCGACACGCGTTATCTGATCGCCCTGCCGGCGCCGCATAACTTTGCGATGAGCTCGCCCGGCGCGCTCGGCGTCTTCTACGCGGGCGGCCAGGTGATTCTGGCCGAGGATCCCAGCGCGACGAACTGCTTCCCGCTGATTGAAAAGCACCAGGTCACCGATACCGGCCTGGTGCCGCCCGCCGTCAGCCTGTGGCTACAGGCGATCCAGGAGTGGGGCAGCAACCAGGCGCTGGCGTCGCTGCAGCGGATGCAGGTCGGCGGCGCCAAACTGGGCGAAACGCTGGCGGCGCGCATTCAGAGCGAGATCGGCTGCCGGCTGCAGCAGGTGTTCGGCATGGCCGAAGGGCTGGTGAACTACACCCGGTTCGACGACGACGAGCGGACCATTCTCACCACTCAGGGCCGTCCGATTTCGCCGGACGATGAGGTCTGGGTAGCCGACGAGAACGGCGATCCGCTGCCGACCGGCGCCATCGGCCGCCTGATGACGCGCGGCCCCTATACCTTCCGCGGCTACTACAAAAGCCCGGAGCACAACGCCGCCAGCTTCGACGCCGACGGTTTTTACTGCTCGGGCGATCTGATCGAGATTAACCCGCAGGGCTATATCACCGTGCAGGGGCGTGAGAAAGATCAGATCAACCGCGGCGGCGAAAAGATCGCTGCCGAGGAGATCGAAAACCTGCTGCAGCGCCATACGGACGTGATCCATGCGGCGCTGGTGTCGATGCATGACGAGCTGATGGGTGAAAAAAGCTGCGCCTTTATCGTCGCGCGTCAGCCGCTCAAGCCGGTGGCGCTGCGCCGCCATCTGCGCGAGCTGGGCGTCGCCGAATATAAACTGCCCGATCGTATTACCTGCGTGGATGCGCTGCCGCTGACGCCCGTCGGCAAAGTAGACAAGAAACGCCTGCGCCAACAGCTTGCCGATCAACAAGCGCAAGCCTGACCTGTTCCGGAGATTTTATGGCTATTCCAAAACTGACCTCATATTCGCTGCCTGCCGCCGCCGAGCTGCCCGCCAACAAGGTGAAATGGACGCTGGAGCCGCAGCGCGCCGCCCTGCTGATTCACGATATGCAGGCCTACTTTCTTAACTTCTGGGGCGAAAACAGCCCGCTGGTCAATCAGGTCGTGGAGAACATCGCCCGCCTGCGCGCCTGGTGCAAGTCGCAGGGCATCCCGGTGTTCTATACCGCGCAGCCTAATCAGCAGAGCGATGAAGATCGCGCGCTGCTGAACGATATGTGGGGGCCAGGCCTGAACAAACATCCCGAGCAGCAGAAGATTGTCGATGCGCTGGCGCCCGACGCCGAGGATCAGGTGCTGACCAAGTGGCGCTACAGCGCCTTTGTCCGCTCGCCGCTGGAGTCGATTCTGCAGGAGATGGGACGCGATCAGCTGATCATCACCGGCGTGTACGCCCACATAGGCTGCCTGACCACCGCGACCGATGCCTTTATGCGCAACATCCAGCCCTTTATGGTGGCGGATGCGCTGGCGGACTTTAGCCGCGAAGAACATATGATGGCGCTGACCTATACCGCCGGACGCAGCGGCAAAGTGATGATGACCGCAGATTTAATGCCGCTGCCGCTCAGCAAGGAGGATCTGCGCGCGCTGGTTCTGCCGCTGCTGGAAGACGACGACGTGCCGGAAGATAATGAGAACCTGATCGACTACGGTCTCGATTCCGTACGCATGATGGCGCTGGCGGCGCGCTGGCGTCAGGCGCACGGCGATATCGACTTCGTCAGCCTGGCGAAAAATCCCACTATCGACGGCTGGTGGGCGCTGCTGTCACGGGAGCCTGCGTAATGAACCAGCGCTTCGACTTTAGCGGTAAACAGGTCTGGGTGACCGGCGCAGGCCAGGGCATCGGCTACTATACCGCGCTGGCGTTTCACGCTGCGGGCGCGCAGGTTCAGGGTTTCGATCTGCGCTTTCACGACATCGACTACCCTTTCGCCTGCCATACGCTTGACGTGGCCGATGCCGGACAGGTGAAAACGGTGTGCCAGCGCCTGCTGGCACAGCAGCCGCGCCTCGACGTGCTGGTGAACGGCGCGGGCATCCTGCGTATCGGCGCCACCGACGAAATTTCCGCCGCGGATTTCCAGGCCTGTCTGGCGGTCAACGTGGGCGGCGCCTTCAATATGTTCCAGCAGACGCTGCCGGTGTTTCGCCAGCAGCGTGCAGGCGCCATTGTCTCTATCGCCTCTAACTCGGCGCACGCGCCGCGTATCGGCATGTCGGCCTACGGCGCGTCAAAAGCCGCGCTGCGCAGCCTCACTCTGACGGTCGGGCTGGAGATGGCGCCCTATGGCGTGCGCTGCAATATCGTTTCGCCCGGCTCGACCGACACCGAGATGCAGCGCAGCCTGTGGCATACGCCGACCGCCGAGCAGGAGATGATCGACGGCTTCCCGGATCAATATAAGCTGGGGATCCCGCTGCGGAAGATCGCCACGCCGCAGGAGATCGCCAACAACGTGCTGTTTCTCGCCTCGGATCTTGCCAGCCACGTGGCGCTGCAGGATATCGTGGTCGACGGCGGCGCGACGCTGGGAGCCTGACCGATGGCGATCTGGAAACGCGAGACCGATCTCGACGCGCTGAACGCGATCGGCGAGAACTCGCTGGTGGCGCATATCGGCATCCGCTTTACCGCCATCGGCGACGATTACCTGGAGGCGGTCATGCCGGTCGATGCGCGCACCCATCAGCCTTTCGGCCTGCTGCATGGCGGCGCGTCGGTGGTGCTGGCGGAGTCGATGGGCTCGATCGCCGGCTATCTCTGCACCGAAGAGGGCAAAAGCGTGGTGGGCATTGAGGTGAACGCCAGCCATCACCGCTCGGTCTCCAGCGGCGAAGTGCGCGGCATCTGCCGCCCGCTGCATATCGGCTCACGCAATCAGGTGTGGCAGATTGAAATCCGCAACGTGCGCGGTCAGCTCTGCTGCTCGTCGCGCCTGACGGTGGCGGTGCTGGGGTAACGAAAAAGGGACAGCTTTCGCTGTCCCTTTTTTCCGGCATTAACGCTGGTAGATGATTTCGACGCCTTCGTCGTCATCTTCGTCCCAGTCGTCATCCCACTCTTCATCTTCTTCTTCAACCACGCTTTCCATCGTTTCACGGTGGTAATCATCCCACATGAACTCGACTTTCTCGGGTTTCTTCTCTTCTTCTTCCGCTTCTTTCGGGTTGGCGTTGATGAAACTCATCACGTCCCAGCAGAGATCCTGCACGCCCTGACGGCTTGCTGCGGAGATCAGATAATATTTCTCTTCCCAGCCCAGCGCTTCGGCAATCGCTTTGGCACGCGCCTGCGCTTCCTCTTCGCCGATGACGTCGATTTTATTGAACACCAGCCAGCGCGGCTTGTTGAACAGCTTGTCGCTGTACTTCTCCAGCTCGCCGAGAATAATGCGCGCGTTTTCTACCGGATCGGACTCGTCGATCGGCGCGATATCGATCAGGTGCAGCAGCACGCGGCAGCGCTCGAGGTGCTTCAGGAAGCGAATACCAAGGCCAGCGCCGTCGGCGGCACCTTCAATCAGGCCCGGGATATCGGCGACAACGAAGCTCTGTTCGCTGTCCATGCGCACCACGCCCAGACTCGGCACCAGCGTGGTAAACGGATAATCCGCCACTTTCGGCTTGGCCGCAGAGACGGCGCGGATAAAGGTCGATTTACCGGCGTTCGGCAGGCCCAGCATGCCAACGTCAGCCAGCAGCATCAGCTCCAGCTGCAAATCGCGCTTCTCGCCCGGCGTGCCCATGGTTTTCTGACGCGGGGTACGGTTTACCGAGGATTTAAAGCGCGTGTTGCCCAGGCCGTGCCAGCCGCCTTTGGCGACCATCAGCTTCTGCTCGTGACGCGTCATATCACCCAGCGTTTCGCCGGTACCCTGATCGATCACGCGCGTGCCGACCGGCACCTTGACGATGATGTCCTGACCGCGTTTGCCGGTACAGTCGCGGCTCTGGCCGTTCTGACCGCGTTCGGCGCGGAAGGATTTCTCAAAGCGGTAGTCAATCAGGGTATTCAGGTTCTCGTCGGCAATCAGATAGACATCGCCGCCGTCGCCGCCGTCGCCGCCGTCTGGACCGCCTTTCGGAATATATTTTTCACGGCGGAAGCTGACGCAGCCATTGCCGCCATCGCCGGCAACCACCAGGATTGTCGCTTCATCAACAAACTTCATTTTCTTTCTCCGTCACACAATCGTCCGCGCGCCCTGCTGGGCTGCGAACGGGTCCGCCAGGGTCTGTCTGCGCTGACCGGCGGCGGATAAATCAGGACTGATTTGCATCAGGCGTACATAAAGTGTACAGCAATACGCAACGACAGGTCGCAGAATGTAAAAAGCCCCGCAATGGCTGCGGGGCTTTTATTCGTGCGTTCAGACAGTCGCTGTCTGCGTCACGACAACCTTACTCAGCAACGATGCTGATGTATTTACGGTTGTTCGGACCTTTCACTTCGAATTTAACTTTGCCGTCTGCGGTAGCGAACAGGGTGTGGTCACGACCACAACCTACGTTGTTACCGGCGTGGAATTTAGTACCACGCTGACGAACGATGATGCTACCTGCCAGAACAGATTCGCCACCGAAACGTTTTACACCCAGACGTTTTGCATTGGAGTCACGACCGTTACGAGTCGAGCCACCAGCCTTTTTATGTGCCATTTGTCAGATCTCCTCTTAAGCGCTGATGCCAGTAATTTTCACATCAGTGAACCACTGACGGTGGCCAGCCTGCTTACGGTAGTGCTTACGACGACGAAACTTAACGATTTTAACTTTCTCGCCACGACCGTGAGCAACGATTTCAGCTTTGATAACGCCGCCTGAAACCAGTGGCGCGCCGATTTTCACGTCTTCGCCATTTGCGATCATCAGCACCTGGTCAAACTCAATGGTTTCACCGGTTGCGATGTCCAGCTTTTCCAGGCGAACGGTCTGACCTTCGCTTACTCGGTGTTGTTTACCACCACTTTGGAAAACCGCGTACATATAAAACTCCGCTTCTGCGCATGCCTTTCGTTCATCAGGCGGCGCGATAAATATTCACAATAGGGCGCGAATTCTACGCAAATCTCCAGCAGAAGACAAGAGCACTTTGCACTCTCTTGCAGAAAAAAAACACAGGCCGATCGCAAACGTTTCTCATCCGGAAAATTCAAGTACAATCAGTAACAGATTACCCGAACTCAGGCTGGTTAAAGCACGTACCATGAGCCGTTGAAACGAGTCAAAGCTGAACAGACGAATGAACTTAGAACAAATTAATGAATTAACCGCGCAGGATATGGCGGCCGTCAACCAGACCATCCTCGACCAGCTGAATTCCGAGGTCTCGCTGATTAATCAGCTTGGCTATTACATCATCAGCGGCGGCGGCAAGCGCATCCGTCCGATGATCGCCGTGCTTTCGGCACGCGCGCTCGGCTACCAGGGCGAGCTGCACGTCATTAACGCGGCGCTGATCGAATTTATCCACACCGCGACGCTGCTGCATGACGACGTGGTGGATGAATCCGATATGCGTCGCGGCAAAGCCACCGCTAACGCGGCGTTCGGCAATGCGGCCAGCGTGCTGGTCGGCGACTTTATCTATACGCGCGCCTTCCAGATGATGACCAGCATGGGCTCGCTGCGCATTCTGGCGCTGATGTCCGAAGCGGTGAACGTGATAGCCGAAGGCGAAGTGCTGCAGCTGATGAACGTCAACGATCCGGACATTACCGAAGAGAGCTATATGCGCGTGATTTACAGCAAAACCGCGCGTTTGTTCGAAGCCGCTTCGCAGGCATCCGCTATTCTCGCCGACGCCACGCCGGCGCAGGAGAAAGCGATGCAGGATTACGGACGCTTTCTCGGCACCGCTTTCCAGTTAATCGACGATCTGCTCGACTACAGCGCCGACGGCGCCACGCTGGGCAAAAATACCGGCGACGATCTCAGCGAAGGCAAGCCGACGCTGCCGCTGCTGCATGCGATGCATAACGGCACGCCGGAACAGACGAAGATGATCCGCGAGGCGATCGAACAGGGCAATGGCCGTCACCTGCTCGAACCGGTGCTCGCCGCCATGCAGCAGTGCGGTTCGCTGGAATGGACCCGCAAGCGCGCCGAGCAGGAAGCGGATAAGGCTATTGCGGCGCTCAGCGCGCTGCCGGAATCGCCCTGGCGCAGCGCGCTCGAAGCGCTGGCGCATATGTCTGTCCAGCGCGATTTCTGATCTCCCTTCGGAGCTGCCGCCGCAGCTCCGCTGCTTTCCCCTTCCCGCTTCACTTTTTTCAGAAACGCCTCTCTGTTGTTGCCGCGCTTTTGCGTCGAGACGCTCACTTCTCGCGACTGGGCCAAAAATTACTGGAAACAACAAGAAACTTTCTGGTATAAAAATTCCACAACTTTCCAGATAAGAGAAAAGAGCAAGATCCCTCGCTGCACTGGGAATATTCACGCAAGGAACAAGGAGAATGCGATATGCAAAAAAGGAGTGAAGACTGGCATCCCGCCGATGTGATTGCCGCGCTGCGCAGACGCGGCACGACGCTGGCGGCGTTGTCACGCCAGGCGGGCTTGAGTTCATCCACGCTGGCCAATGCCCTTTCGCGTCCCTGGCCGAAAGGAGAGTGGCTAATTGCGGAGGCGATTGAGGTCCATCCCGCCGAGATCTGGCCAAGCCGCTACTACGATCCGCAGACCCACCTGCTGCTGGATCGCAAAAAGCGTATTCGATCCCCCGCAGGAGACGAGAAGCGCAAGCAGGATCCCGCCAGCGCCTGAGGATCGAACAGGCAAAAAAAAACCAGCCGCGCTGCCGTGGCTGGTTTTCTTATTCGCGCTGGGTTTATTCAGCGCTTACGCGTTCAATCTGCGCGCCCATCGCCTTCAGCTTATCTTCGATGTGCTCATAGCCGCGATCGATATGGTAGATGCGATCCACCAGCGTCGTGCCTTCGGCGATGCAACCCGCCAGCACCAGGCTCGCTGACGCCCGCAGATCGGTCGCCATCACCTGCGCGCCGGAGAGTTTTTCCACGCCGTGGCAGATGGCAGTGTTGCTCTCGATTTCCGCGTGCGCGCCCATACGGATCAGCTCCGGGATGTGCATAAAGCGGTTTTCGAAAATGGTTTCGGTGATGACGCCCGTGCCTTCCGCCACCAGGTTAAGCAGGGTGAACTGCGCCTGCATGTCCGTTGGGAAGCCCGGGTGCGGCGCCGTGCGCACGTTGACCGCTTTAGGACGTTTGCCGTGCATGTCCAGGCTAATCCAGTCGTCGCCGGTTTCGATGTCGGCGCCCGCGTCGCGCAGCTTCGCCAGTACGGCGTCCAGCGTGTCCGGCTGGGTGTTATGACACAGCACTTTGCCGCCTGAGATCGCCGCCGCCACCAGGAAGGTGCCGGTTTCGATGCGGTCCGGCAGGACGCGATAGACGCCGCCGCCCAGACGCTCAACGCCTTCGATGGTGATCTTGTCTGTACCTGCGCCGCTAATCTTCGCGCCCAGCGTAATCAGGAAGTTGGCCGTATCGACAATTTCCGGTTCGCGCGCCGCGTTCTCGATAATGGTGACGCCGGTAGCCAGCGTCGCCGCGCTCATGATGGTCACGGTCGCGCCTACGCTCACTTTATCCATCACGATATGCGCGCCTTTCAGGCGGCCGTCGACAGAGGCTTTAACGTAGCCCTCTTCCAGCTTGATTTCGGCGCCCAGCTGCTCCAGGCCCGTAATATGCAGATCGACCGGACGCGCGCCGATGGCGCAGCCGCCCGGCAAGGAGACCTGACCCTGGCCGAAGCGTGCGACCAGCGGTCCGAGCGCCCAGATAGAAGCGCGCATGGTTTTCACTAAATCGTACGGCGCGCAGTAAATATCGACCTTGCTGGCGTCGACGTGGACGGAGCCGTTGCGCTCAACCTTCGCACCCAGCTGGCTCAGCAGCTTCATTGTGGTATCGATATCGCGCAGCTTCGGCACGTTCTGGATCTCGACCGGCTCTTCAGCCAGCAGCGCAGCAAACAGAATCGGCAGCGCGGCATTTTTCGCCCCAGAAATGGTTACTTCACCACTCAGACGGGTGGGGCCTTGCACACGAAATTTGTCCATTAACACGGCTCTCAATTAACTAAAGACGGGAAGAACTCGCCAGCGGCGAGCGCCCATGATGAAGGCTCAGAAACCGTTGAGTTTACGGTCGCGCGCCCATTCAGCAGGGGTATAAGTTTTAATGGAGACGGCATGAATGCGGTTGTCGGCGATATACTCCATCAGCGGCGCGTAGACGGCCTGCTGTTTTTTCACGCGGCTCAGCTCGCCAAACATTTCACCTACGGCAATTACCTGAAAGTGGCTGCCGTCGTTGCTCATCACGTGGACTTCGTCCAGCGGCAGCGCTTTCATCAGCACGGCCTGAATTTCACTGTTTTCCATTGCTCATTACTTAAGTTGTAAAGAATAAAGGGGGACATCTTAGAGGAAAGCGGCGGACTCTTAAACATGCAAAAGCCCCTGCCAGAAACAGGGGCTTAAGAGTGTGAGAAAGCGGTCAGCTGCTTTTTTCCGCAGAAACAATAATCTGCTGAAGATTGTAGAGAGTGATCAGCGACTGCAATTTCTCGCTGATGCCGCTAAAACGCGGCGTGACGCCCTGAGCGCGGGCGATTTCACGCAGGTGCACCAGAAGCGCCAGACCGGCCGAGTCGACGCGCGCCAGTCCGGAAACGTCGATAATCTCTGCTTTGTCGATCAGCGTGTCGCGCTGCTGCCACAGCGCCAGCAGCGTATCGCGGTTCAGTTCGCCGTACAGCGACAGCGTGCTGGCGTCACGCTGCCAGCGTAATGACTCATGCATCGTTACTGTTTATCCAGCGTAATCGGCTGCGCCGCATAGGTTTTAAGCTGCGCGGTCAGGCCGTCGATGCCTTTGGTGCGCAGTAGATCGCTCCACTCGTTTTGCTTGGTGGTGATCATGCTGACGCCTTCCGCCACCATATCGTACGCCTGCCAGTTGCCGCTCTGGCTGTTCTTACGCCACTGGAAATCGAGACGTACCGGCGGGCGGCCGTTGGGATCGATAATGGTCACGCGAATAGCGATGATTTTAGCGTCGCCCAGCGGCTGCTCCGGCTGGATCTGATAAGTCTGGCCGTGATAGAGCGCCAGCGCCTGACCGTAAGCCTGCGCCAGATAGTCGCCGAAGGCGTTGAAGTAGGCTTCGCGCTGCGCCGGCGTCGCCTCGCGGTAGTAGCGGCCGAGCACTAACGCGCCGGCATACTTGATCTGCACGTAGGGCAGCAGCTCCTGACGCACGACGTCGCGCAGATAGTTGGGGTTCTGCTTAATCTTCGGCTGTTCGTTTTTCAGGCGCGTGAAGGTCTTCGCCGCCGCTTCGTTCATCAGCTTATAGGGGTTGGTTTGATCGGCTGCATTCGCCGCGGCCAGCGGCGCGATAACCAGCATGGCGACCATCAGTAAACGTTTAAACATCGATTGTTACCTCTCAGGGTTGGGCCGGGGCCGCAGGGGCGTTCTCTTCGCCCTGCGGATCCTTGTTATCCGTATCGTTTTTATTGTCGCCGCCGCTCTTGTAGAGGAACTGACCAATCAGGTCTTCCAGCACGATAGCCGATTTGGTATCGCGGAGCGTGTCGCCGTCTTTCAACATCGCCGAGCCCAGCTCGGGATCGTCAAAGCCTAAATTCAACGCTAAAAATTGTTCGCCGAGTAAGCCCTGCGTGCGGATCGCCAGTGAGCTGGTGTCGGAAATCTTGTCGGCGTACTCCTCGCTGATCGCCATAGTGACGCGCGGCAGCAGCGTTTTAGGTTCAAGGGAGATGTCAGTGACGCGGCCGATCACTACGCCGCCGATTTTAACCGGCGAGCTGACTTTCAGGCCGCCGATATTATCGAAGGTGGCGTAAAGCTGCCAGGTCGGCTGCGTGCCGAGCGACTTAAGATCCGCCACGCGCAGGCAGAGAAACAGCATCGCCACCAGCGCCAGAAGCATAAACACGCCAACCCAAATTTCGCTTTTTTTGCTTTGCATTGCATTAGTTCCCAAACATCAGTGCTGTCAGCACAAAATCCAGACCGAGCACCGCCAGCGAGGCGTGCACCACGGTGCGCGTCGTCGCGCGGCTAATCCCTTCAGAGGTCGGAATCGCGTCGTAACCGTTAAACAGCGCGATCCAGGTGACCGTCACGGCAAAAACGGCGCTTTTGATAATGCAGTTGATTACGTCAGTGCGAAAATCGACCGCGTTTTGCATCGCCGACCAGAAAAAGCCGGGGTCGATGCCCTTCCAGCTCACGCCAACCAGCGCGCCGCCAGCGATGCCGACGGCGGTAAAAATCAGCGTCAGCAGCGGCATGCTGATAAAGCCCGCCCAGAAACGCGGCGAGACAACGCGGCGCAGCGGATCGACCGCCATCATCTCCATGCTGGAGAGCTGTTCGGTCGCCTTCATCAGGCCAATCTCCGCCGTCAGCGCCGATCCGGCGCGGCCGGCGAACAGTAGCGCGGTCACGACCGGCCCCAGCTCGCGCAGCAGCGACAGCGCCACCAGCATGCCGAGACTGGTTTCCGCGCTGTAGGTGGTCAGCACCAGATAGCCTTGCAGCCCCAGCACCATGCCGATAAACAGCCCGGACACGACGATAATCAACAGCGATAAGACGCCGACGCTGTAAAGCTGTTTGATCAGCAGCGGCGTGTGTTTACGAAAGGCAGGTTTCCCTACCAGCGCGTGAAACAGCATTAAGCCTGCCCGACCAAAGGTGGAGCAGGTATTGATTCCCCGGCGTCCTAATGACGCCAGCGCCTTTAACAACATTGGCTTACACTCTCCCTGAGCCGGTTAAGTCGGCAAGATAGTCTCCGGCGGCAAACCGGAACGGGACAGGTCCGTCCGCGATCCCATCCAGAAACTGACGCACGCGCGGGTCGGGATTTTGCCGCAGCTCCGGCGTGCTGCCCTGCGCAATGATTTTCTGGCCAGCCACAATATAGGCCCTGTCGGCGATGCTGAGCACCTCCGGCACATCGTGCGATACCACAATGCAGGTGAGACCCAGCGAATGGTTGAGCTCGTCGATCAGCTTGACCAGCACGCCCATAGTAATGGGATCCTGGCCGACAAAAGGTTCGTCGAACATGATGAGCTCCGGCTCAAGCGCGATCGCGCGCGCCAGCGCGGCGCGGCGCGCCATGCCGCCGGAAAGCTCTGCCGGCTTCAGCTGCGCCGCGCCGCGCAGTCCCACCGCTTCCAGCTTCATCATCACCGTGCTGTGCAGCAGCGCCGCAGGCAGCTGCGTATGCTCGCGCAGCGGCCAGGCCACGTTTTCATATACCGTCAGGTCGGTGAACAGCGCGCCGGACTGGAACAGCATGCTCATCTTTTTACGGGTTTCATAAAGCTTCGCGCGGGACAAGCTGGGAATATTTTCGCCGCGAAACCAGATCTCGCCCCGATCGGGCTGCAGCTGGCCGCCGATCAGGCGCAGCAGCGTGGTTTTGCCTATGCCCGACGGCCCCATAATGGCCGTAACTTTTCCCTTTGGCACCGTCAGCGAAATATCGTCGAAAATCGGACGATCGCCGCGTGTAAAACTGACGCCACGAACCTCAACCAGGTTCGTTTCCTGTTGGTCCATTATTACCTCTTCTGTGGATCGGGCGTTATAAAGCCTACGATGGTAGCCTGTAACGCGCCAGTTCACGATAGCATTACAGAAACTTACTGCCTTCATTTGGCGAAAGCGGGCATAAAATTTACTTTTGCCGCTCAGACGGTCAAAATCAGCGCCTGTTTCTGATGACAGAACCTGAAACCTGCCGCACAAGACGTGTCGGCAACGCATTTCACCCAAGGATTTTTCATGTTCGTAGCCGCTGCCCTGCTGATCATTGGTTTGATTTTACTGGCTTATGGCGCCGATCGTCTGGTGTTTAGCGCCGCGATACTGTGTCGATCCTTTGGCATCCCGCCGCTGATTATCGGCATGACGGTCGTCAGCATCGGCACTTCGCTACCCGAGATGATCCTCTCTTTTTCAGCCGCGCAGCACGGCCAGATGGATCTCGCCGTCGGCACCGCGCTGGGCTCCAATATTACCAATATTTTACTGATACTCGGCGGCGCGGCGCTGCTGCACCCTCTGAACATATACTCCAATCTGATCCGGCGCGAACTGCCGTTGATGCTGCTGGTCTCGCTGCTCAGCGGCTTGATGCTGTTCGATAACTACCTGAGCCGCCTTGACGGCCTCGGCCTGATCGCCATCGCCATCGCCTATCTGCTGGTGGCGATCCGCTTCGCGCGCCGCGCCGAGCGGGACAATAGCGATACCCTGACTCGCGAACAGCTCGCGGAGCTGCCGCGCGAAGAGAGCGGCAACACGGTCGCCTTTCTCTGGCTGGCGGTCGCGCTGATTATTTTGCCCATGGCGACGCGCATGGTGATCGACAACGCCACCACCTTTGCCGATTATTTCGGCGTCAGCGAGCTGGTGATGGGCGCCACGCTAATCGCGGTAGGCACCAGCCTGCCGGAACTGGCGACGGTGCTGGCGGGCGCGCTGAAAGGCGAAGACGATATCGCCATCGGCAATCTCATCGGCGCCAATATTTATAATATCGCCATCGTGCTGGGCTTACCGGCGCTGATCAATCCCGGTAGCGTGGACGAGCACGCCTTCGCGCGCGATTACTGGGTAATGCTGGCCGTCAGCGCGCTGTTCGCCCTGCTCTGCCTGCAGCGCCGCCGCCGCATCGGGCGTGTCGCAGGCGCTTTCTTACTCTGTGGTTTCATCGTCTGGGGCGCGCTTTTGTGGATTCAGCCCGCTTTCCTCGACGGATAACAAAGGACCGATTTGCCATGTCAACTCAGCTTTCAAACGCGAATTTCGACTTTCAGACGGCGGGAAAAGCGGTACTGCGCATCGAGCGTGAAGGTCTGGAGCAGCTGGACCAGTATATTAACGACGACTTTACCCGCGCCTGCGAGATGATCTATCGCTGCCAGGGCAAAGTCGTCGTCATGGGCATGGGCAAGTCGGGCCATATCGGCAAAAAGATGGCCGCCACCTTTGCCAGCACCGGCACGCCCGCCTTTTTCGTGCATCCGGGCGAAGCCAGCCACGGCGATCTTGGCATGGTCGGCCGCAGCGATGTGGTGCTTGCTATCTCTAACAGCGGCGAGTCCAACGAGATTCTGGCGCTGATCCCGGTGCTGAAGCGCCAGCATGTGCCGCTTATCTGCCTCACCAGCCGCCCCGATAGCGCCATGGGCCGCGCCGCCGACGTGCATCTGTGCGTAAAAGTGCCGCAGGAAGCTTGCCCGCTCGGGCTCGCTCCCACCAGCAGTACCACGGCAACGCTGGTAATGGGCGATGCGCTGGCGGTAGCGCTGCTGGAAGCGCGCGGCTTTACAGCGGAAGATTTCGCGCTGTCGCATCCGGGCGGCGCACTGGGCCGCAAGCTGCTGCTGCACGTGAGCGACATCATGCACAGCGGCGACGAAATCCCGCACGTGACGCGCGACGCCTCGCTGCGCGATGCGCTGCTGGAGATTACGCGCAAAAATTTAGGGCTGACGGTTATCGTCGACGATCTGATGAAGATCGAGGGCATCTTTACCGACGGCGACCTGCGCCGCATCTTCGATATGGGCATCGACTTTCAGAAGGCCACAATTTCGGAAGTGATGACGCGCGGCGGCATTCGGGTTCGCCCTAATATGCTGGCGGTCGAGGCGCTGAACCTGATGCAAAACAAAAACATTACCGCTGTGCTGGTGGCCGATGACGATCGTCTGCTCGGTGTGGTACATATGCATGACATGCTGCGCGCCGGCGTAGTCTGAACAGGAAATGAGAATGTCGGTAAATACTTCCCTGGTAGAAACCTGCTACGGCCCGGTCAGCGCGGAGGTGATGGCACGCGCCAGTCAGATCCGTCTGCTGATTTGCGACGTTGACGGCGTGATGTCTGACGGCGTGATCTATATGGGCAATAACGGCGAAGAGCTGAAAGCTTTTAACGTGCGCGACGGCTACGGCATCCGCTGTTTGCTAACCTCTGATATAGAGGTGGCGATTATTACCGGACGCAACGCGCGTCTGATGGAGGATCGCTGCAAAACCTTAGGCATTCGCCATCTTTACCAGGGACAGTCCGATAAGCTTTTGGCCTATCGCGAACTTCTGGATAAACTGTCGCTTTCCGATGAGCAGGTCGCCTACATCGGCGATGACCTAATCGACTGGCCAGTGATGGCCCGAGTAGGGCTGAGCGTGGCGGTAGCGGATGCGCATCCGGTGCTGCCGCCGCGCGCCCATTACGTTACGCGTATCGCCGGCGGACGCGGCGCAGTACGCGAACTGTGCGACCTGATTTTAATGGCGCAGAACAAATTTGAGGATGCCAAAGGGCAATCAGTATGAGTAAAAGCAGGCGTTGGATAACGCTGATTCTGGCCTTAATTGCGCTGGTGCTAATCGGCTGGAACCTGACCAGTCAGGATGACAGCAGCGCGCCGGTCGCCGCCAACGATCAGGAGCCGACCTATACCAGCGCGAATTCGAACACCGTGGTCTACAACCCGCAAGGGGCGCTGGCTTACAAACTGGTGTCCGATAAAGTGACCTATTTCGCGACGGATGAAGTGAGCTGGTTCGATAAGCCGGTAATGACCACCTACGACGAAAATAAAGTGCCGACATGGTCGGTGCGCGCCGATAAAGCCAAATTAACCAAAGATCGTATGCTTTATCTGTATGGCCACGTCGAGGTGAATACCCTGACGCAGGATTCGCAGCTGCAGCGCATCAAAACTGACAACGCGCAGGTCAACCTCGTCTCGCAGGACGTGACCTCCGACGATCAAGTTACCTTGTTCGGGCGCGGTTTTAACTCTACCGGCATGAAGATGCGCGGGAATTTACGGACGAAAAACGCCGAGTTGATTGAAAAGGTCAAAACTTATTATGAAATTCAAAATGCACAACAACAGCCTTAAGTTTTTCCTGGTCGGCGCTCTGCTGGCGGCCAGCTTGCCCGCGCTGGCGGTGACCGGCGACTCGGACAAACCCGTCAACATCGATTCCGAAAACCAGGCGCTGGACCTGCAAGGCAATGTGGCGACCTTTACCGGCAACGTCATCGTGACGCAGGGAACGATCAAAATCACCGCCGATAAAGTGGTGGTGACGCGTCCCGGCGGCGACAGCAATAAAACCATCGTGGACGCCTACGGCAATCCCGCCACCTTCTACCAGATGCAGGACAGCGGCAAGCCGGTTCAGGGCCACGCCGCTAAGCTGCACTATGAGCTGGCGAAAGATTTCGTCGAGCTGACCGGCAACGCTTATATCGAGCAGCAGGACAGCAATATCAAAGGCGACCGTATTACCTATCTGGTCAAAGAGCAGAAAATGCAGGCCTACAGCCAGGGTCAGAGCAAGCGCGTCACCACTGTGCTGGTGCCGTCGCAGCTGCAGGACAAGAACGCTAACAGCCCGAAAAAGAGTAACTGATCGCTATGGCCACTTTAATCGCAGAAAATCTGGCGAAGGCCTATAAAGGCCGTCGCGTGGTGGAAGATGTCAGCCTGCAGGTGAAATCAGGCGAGATCGTCGGCCTGCTCGGCCCTAACGGCGCGGGCAAAACCACCACCTTCTACATGGTCGTCGGCATCGTGCCGCGCGACGCGGGCCGCATCGTGATCGACGAGGATGATATCAGCATCCTGCCGCTGCACGCCCGTGCGCGCCGCGGCATCGGCTATTTGCCGCAAGAGGCGTCGATTTTCCGCCGTCTCAGCGTCTATGACAATCTGATGGCGGTGCTGCAAATTCGCGACGATCTTACCGAAGAGCAGCGTCAGGATCGTGCCAATGAGCTGATGGATGAGTTCCATATCGCCCATCTGCGCGACAGCATGGGTCAGGCGCTGTCGGGCGGCGAGCGCCGCCGCGTCGAGATTGCGCGCGCGCTGGCCGCTAATCCTAAATTTATCCTGCTGGATGAGCCTTTCGCCGGCGTCGATCCCATCTCGGTTATCGACATCAAAAAAATCATCGAGCATCTGCGCGACAGCGGGCTCGGCGTGCTGATTACCGACCATAACGTACGTGAAACCCTGGCGGTTTGCGAACGCGCCTATATCGTCAGCCAGGGGCGTCTTATCGCTCACGGCACGCCAAATGAAATTCTTGAAGATGAGCAGGTTAAACGGGTTTATTTGGGCGAAGAGTTCAGACTCTGATAAGGTGTCGTTAATACGATGTTTGCTTAGGAAATCCCGTCCTGAATATGAAGCAAGGTTTGCAACTCAGATTCAGCCAACAGCTGGCGATGACTCCGCAGTTGCAGCAGGCTATCCGGCTGCTGCAACTCTCTACGCTTGAGCTGCAGCAAGAGCTGCAGCTGGCGCTGGAGAGCAATCCGCTGCTGGAACAGGCTGAAGTGCATGAAGAGATCGACAGCCGCGACTATCAGGAAGATGAGGTGCTGGACACGCGCGAGGCGCTTGAACAGAAAGAGATGCCGGACGATTTGCCGCTCGACGCCACCTGGGACGAGATGTATACCGCAGGCACCCCTTCCGGCACCGGCACCGACTATCAGGACGACGAGCTGCCGGTCTATCAGGGCGAAACCACTCAGTCGCTGCAGGACTACCTGATGTGGCAGGTGGATTTAACGCCCTTTACCGATACCGATCGCGCTATTGCTACCTCGATCGTCGACGCCATCGACGATACCGGCTATCTCACCGTTTCGCTTGACGAGATCCTCGACAGCATGGGCGATGAAGAGCTGGCGCTGGATGAGGTCGAAGCGGTGCTAAAGCGCATTCAGCGTTTCGATCCGGTCGGGGTCGGCGCGCGCGACCTGCGCGACTGCCTGCTGGTGCAACTTTCCCAGTTCGCGCCGACCACGCCGATGCTGGCTGAAGCGCGTTTGATCGTCAGCGACCATCTCGACCTGCTGGCCAACCACGATTTCCGCAGCCTGATGCGCGTCACCCGTTTCAAAGAAGATGTGCTGAAAGAGGCGATGCTGCTGATTCAGTCGCTGGATCCGCGTCCTGGCCAGTCGGTGCAGACCGGCGAGCCGGAATATGTCATCCCCGATGTGCTGGTGCGCAAAGTGGGCAAGCGCTGGACGGTGGAGCTCAACGCCGATAGCGTGCCGCGTCTCAGAATCAATCAGCAGTATGCCGCTATGGGCGGCGCGGCGCGCAATGACAGCGACAGCCAGTTTATCCGCAGCAATCTGCAGGAAGCGCGCTGGCTGATCAAAAGCCTGGAAAGCCGCAATGACACGCTGTTGAAGGTTACGCGCTGCATCGTTGAGCAGCAGCAGGCCTTTTTCGAGCAGGGCGAAGAGTTTATGCGTCCGATGGTGCTGGCGGATATCGCCCAGGCCGTAGATATGCATGAATCCACCATCTCTCGCGTGACCACGCAAAAATACCTGCACAGCCCGCGCGGCATCTTCGAACTTAAATATTTTTTCTCCAGTCACGTGAATACCGAAGGCGGCGGTGAAGCCTCTTCTACGGCGATCCGCGCGCTGGTGAAAAAATTAATCTCGGCGGAGAATCCCGCTAAACCCTTGAGTGACAGCAAGCTCACCACCATGTTATCTGAACAGGGCATCATGGTGGCGCGCCGGACCGTCGCTAAATATCGCGAGTCTTTATCTATCCCGCCCTCCAACCAGCGTAAACAGCTGGTTTGACCGAAATGAGAAGGAAGACCTATGCAGCTAA
This sequence comes from Pantoea sp. NGS-ED-1003, assembly GCF_000738765.1. Taxonomy (NCBI): domain Bacteria; kingdom Pseudomonadati; phylum Pseudomonadota; class Gammaproteobacteria; order Enterobacterales; family Erwiniaceae; genus Pantoea; species Pantoea sp. NGS-ED-1003. Next base: position 159,271 of record NZ_JPQA01000003.1, on the reverse strand, counting down.
ACCTCACTGGGCAAAACGTTGAAATCACCGAACCACTGCGTGAATTCATCAGCACGAAATTTGCCAAACTGGAACACTACTTCGATCGTATCAATCAGGTTTATATTGTTCTGAAAGTGGAAAAGGTCACTCAGATTGCGGAAGCGACTTTGCACGTCAACGGCGGCGAGCTGCACGCCACGTCGGAAGCGGAAGATATGTACGCGGCGCTTGACGGACTGGTGGATAAACTCGCCCGTCAGCTTACCCGGCACAAAGACAAACTGAAAAAACACTAACCTTCACGCTTGCAGCGCGCTTGCCGCGCGCTCAGGGCGGTCAGGATGGGGCGGATTTACCGCCCCGTTTTGCCATCTGTGCAAGCGCCACGGGATACCGCGCGGCCGTTTAGCGCGGCAGGCCCGCGGCTCTGTGAACTCGCAAGTGAAACGACAATGAACAACGATCTGACACTGGAACTGAGCACCGTGCTGACGCCGGACTGTACGCGCAGCGGCGTACACTGCCAGAGTAAAAAGCGCGCGCTAGAAATTATTAGCGAGCTGGCAGCGAAGCAGCTTAATCTGCCGCATCAAACGCTGTTTGAAGCGATCCTGACCCGTGAACGCATGGGCAGCACCGGTATCGGCAACGGTATCGCCATTCCGCACGGCAAGCTGGAAGAGGATACGCTGCGCGCCGTCGGCGTCTTTATCAGCCTCGACCAGCCTATCGCATTCGATGCGGTAGACAACCAGCCGGTCGATCTGCTGTTTGCGCTGCTGGTGCCGGCGGATCAGTGCAAAACCCATCTGCACACGCTCTCTCTGGTCGCGAAACGCCTGGCGGATAAGACCGTGTGTCGCCGCCTGCGCGCGGCGCAGAGCGATGAAGAACTCTACGCCATTATTACAGAAGCTCCAGAGGAGCAGTAACGCGCGCTGCGCTTTTACCGGCGTGCGCGCCGGTTTAAAACGGGAGAGAAGGTCATGGTGCTGATGATCGTTAGCGGTCGGTCAGGCTCAGGAAAGTCGGTGGCGCTACGCGCGCTGGAAGATATGGGGTTCTACTGCGTCGATAACCTGCCCGTGGTGCTGTTGCCCGAGCTGGCGAACTCGCTGGTGGAACGCAATATTTCGGCCGCCGTCAGCATCGACGTGCGCAATATGCCGGAGTCGCCAGAGGTATTCGAACATGCGCTGAATAATCTGCCGGACGCCTTTTCGCCGCAGCTGCTGTTTCTGGACGCCGATCGCAATACGCTAATCCGTCGCTACAGCGATACGCGCCGCCTGCACCCGCTCTCCAGCAAAAATCTGTCGCTGGAAAGCGCCATCGATGAAGAGAACGATCTGCTGGAGCCGCTGCGCTCCCGCGCCGATTTAATTATCGATACCTCAGAAATGTCGGTTCACGAACTGGCGGAAATGCTGCGCACGCGCCTGCTCGGCAAGCGCGAACGCGAACTGACCATGGTGTTCGAGTCATTTGGCTTCAAGCACGGCATTCCCATCGACGCCGACTACGTTTTCGACGTGCGCTTTCTGCCTAACCCGCACTGGGATCCCAAGCTGCGACCGATGACCGGTCTCGATCGCCCAGTGGCGGCGTTTCTCGATCGCCATACGGAAGTGCACAACTTTATCTACCAGACACGCAGCTATCTGGAGCTGTGGCTGCCGATGCTGGAAACCAACAACCGCAGCTATCTGACCGTCGCCATCGGCTGTACCGGCGGTAAACACCGTTCGGTCTATATTGCCGAGCAGCTGGCGGACTACTTCCGCTCACGCGGCAAAAACGTGCAGTCACGCCATCGTACGCTGGAAAAACGCAAATCATGACCGTCAAACAAACCGTGGAAATCAAAAATAAGCTGGGCATGCACGCGCGTCCGGCCATGAAGCTGTTTGAGCTGGTACAGAGCTTTGACGCTGAAGTGTTGCTGCGTAACGAATCCGGCACCGAGGCGGAGGCCAGCAGCGTCATTGCCCTGCTGATGCTCGACTCGGCGAAAGGCGGTCATATTGAAATTGAAGCCAGCGGCCCGGAAGAGCGCCAGGCGCTGACTGCCGTCATCGAACTTTTCGAAGCCGGCTTCGACGAAGAGTAAAGACTAGTTGAGATGATGGCGCTGCAAAAAGCCTTCTCCGCCTAGCTGGCGCATCTGGCGCATAATCCACTGCTGACGCTGCCGCACATAGCCTGAAGGCGCGTCGGCGCGGAAACGGATGGGATTCGGCAGCACCGCCGCCAGCAGTGCCGCTTCCGCTATCGTTAAACGGCTGGCCGGCTTATGAAAATAGCGCTGCGCCGCCGCCTCCACGCCGAAGGTGCCCTGCCCGAACTCGGCGATATTGAGATAAACCGTCAGGATGCGACGTTTGGTCCAGACCGTTTCGATACCGACCGTTAAGCCCGCCTCCAGCCCTTTCCTCACCCAGCTGCGTCCATCCCAGAGAAAAAGATTTTTCGCCGTTTGCTGCGACAGCGTCGAGGCGCCGCGCATGCGCTCGCCTTCGCTGCCCAGCGCCGTTTCAATCGCGTCGACGTCAAAACCCCAGTGCTCAGGAAATTTTTGATCTTCTGCAGCAATCACCGCCAGCGCCATCCAGGGCGATATCTCGTCGTGGCCCGCCCAGTCGGCGTGCGCGACGTAATGAAAGTCGCCGCGCAGCCAGGCACCGATTTGCCGTTCCACCATCACCGCGGAAAACGGCACCGGCAGAAAGGAAAACAGAATAATTCCGGCGACCCAGATCCCCGCTATGGCGACCACTGCACCGATAACAGCGCGCTTAACGCGTTGCCAGCGGTTCCCTTTATTCTTGCTCATGCAATGTTCTCTTACCTGTTCCCTGCATTAATCAATTCCCGACGTGATGAAAGTCGCGTCTTAGTCAAAATCGCTGAAGAAGCGCCTGAATTTACGCGTTGCTTAACCGTTGCAGCGCAGTTTTAACCGTAAAATATTAAAACAGATCGAATGACATCAAGCACTTCCGTAAAAAAGGAATCGGTTCCATACTTGTTGTCCGCTTATCGCTTTCCACGCCATACACTTAACGATTTGTGATAAGCACCATTTAGAATGATTCGAGTTTCTAAACTATGACAGACAGCGTACTGTTGTGCTTTTCACCAATTGAAGCGAATGGTTACACAACAGGCAACTTCAGGCTGCTAATTTGATCTTCGTAGCGCTGTCTGTGCCACTCAATTTTATGCTTAGCGCCCTGTAAAATGACAGGACTTAATTTAAATCTGGAACTTTAAAGGTGCGCTTTCCAAAACGTTTTGGATAATATCGTGGCAACAGCACTTTATACTTTAAATTTCATTGCGTTATCATACTTCAAACCGCTAAAAACGGTTGGGCGCCCTTTTCCCTGGTTTGAGGCCATACTCTTATCGTCACGGCAAACGAAAACCGCACAAAAAATGCAACAATTGGTCAAAATAAGCGCAATGCAACGCAGAAATTAATTCCTTGCTTGACTGTGTTGCCAAATTAATGTTTTCTGTATTTAAACGCTGCTCAACATCACACATTTTAATGAATCTTTACCTGGTCATTGATGAATTTGCTAAGGTGATGACAGACGTTAACCGATACCACGCTGCTGCGCTTAAACTCCTCCAAGTATAGCAACAGCGACTTTTTCCCTGGTGTTGGCGCAGTATTCGCGCACCCCGGTCTTCGACTGGGGTCATTTTTTTTAAGCCCCCTGGTTTTCTCTTTCCGCTACCCAGTCGCGCAATACCTGAACGTCATGACGCCACTCGCGCTTGAGCTCTTCGACCCATTCGCCTACGTTGTCCCACCATGCCGGCAGTTCCGGGCTTTGAATCTGTTTAGCCACCTGCTGCAGATGCTGTAACCCGACCGATCCCGCCGCGCCTTTGATTTTGTGCCCCTCTTCCGCAATGCCTTTCTGGTCGCGCGCCATAAGATTCGAATCGAGCACCTCCAGATAGCCAGGCATCATCTGTTCGAACATCGTCAGGCTCTGCGTAATCAGGCTGGGACCCACCAGCTCGATATATTGCTCCAGCATCGGCACATCCAGCAGCGCGCGCATCTTGTCATCGCTTTCAGGGTGGTCAGCGTCGATCTCTTCGTTCTGATGATCCCAGAACTTCTTGATCATGGCGGTCAGCGCCGGAACGGAAAGCGGTTTGCTCAGCACGTCGTCCATACCGGCCTCCAGATACTCTTTTTTGTCTTTGAGCACGTTGGCGGTCAGCGCCACCAGCGGCGGCAGGCTGGCGTCTGGATAACGCTGATGGATGGCGCGCGAGACGTCGAGGCCGGTCATATCCGGCAGCTGGATATCCAGCAGGGCGAGATCGAATTCCAGCGGATCGAACATCTCCAGCGCGGCCTGGCCGGTCATGGCGACCTCGACGCTGCAGCCAAGCTTCTCCAGCACCGACCGCGCCACGATCACGTTCAGCTCGATATCTTCCACCAGCAAAACGTGCAGCGCCGGCAGCGGCATGCTGTCGTCCCTGCTGTCATCTTCCACCTCTTCGGCCACGCGCGGCGCCTTGATCAGTACGGTAAAGCAGGATCCCTGGCCCGGCGCGCTGCGTACGGTAATATCGCCGCCCATCGCCTGCGCCAGGCGACGCGACACCGCCAGCCCGATGCCGGTACCGGTGGCCGGCTTGCCGCCGTGCTGATCTTTCACCTGATAATACATGGCGAAGATCTTGTCCTGCTCTTCCTGCGGAATACCCTGCCCGGAGTCTTCAACCTCGAAGCGCAGGGTCTCGTTCGGCTCGTAAGCGACGCGCACTACGATTTCGCCCTGCTGGGTGAACTTCACCGCGTTGCCGATCAGGTTCCACAGGATCTGGCGCAGGCGCGTGCCGTCGGCGCAAATCTTGTGCGGCAGCGGTAGCTCAGGCGCCATCACGAATCTGAGCCCTTTCGGCTGCGCCAGCAGCCCGGAAAGGTTCTCCAGATCCGCCAGGAAGCCGGTGAAGTCGAGCGGCTGGTTATCCAGCTGCACCTTACGGCGCTCGATCTTGTCGACTTCGATAACGTCGTTGAAGATATTGCCGAGCGTAATCGCTGAAACGTGAATGGTTTTCAGGTATTTCAGCTGCTCCTGATTGAGATCGGTATCGAGCAAAATGCGGCTCAGGCCCACAATGCCGTTAAGCGGCGTACGCAGCTCGTGGCTGATCGTAGAGATAAAGGTGGTTTTCTCCCGGCTGGCATTCTCCAGCGCGTCCTGATAGCGCTTACGCTCGGTAATATCGCGGCCAAAGCCCATTAGCCCGCTGCGTTTGCCGACGCGGTCGTAGTAAGGCACTTTACGAATTTCAAAACAGGCTTTGCGCCCGTCCGGATATTGCAGCCACTGTTCATAAGTGAGCGACACGTTATGACGGAAAACTTTTTCATCCGTCTCCAGCACTTTGGTAGCAGCGTCATCGTCATAAATATCGCGCGGCGTCAGGCCGATCAGCTGCTTTTCGCTTTTGCCGGTCAGCAACTCCATGGCGCGGTTACAGCCGGAAAACTGCTTGTCGATATTGCGGTAGAACACCAGATCGGGCGAAGCGTCGAGGAAAGAGCGGAGAAACGAGGATTGCTGTTCCAGTTCGATCTGCGCCTGTTCGCGGCGCGCCATCTCCTCGCGCAGCTTATCCATCACCTGCTCGCGCGCCTGCTCCGCCTTGATACGATCGTTAATTTCCTGATTGAGCTGGGTGATGGTCTCTTTCATCTGCTGATTGAGCTCTAAATCGCGGGTGCGCATCTCTTCCAGCTTGTCCACCAGTCGCGACAGACGCTGACGCGACTCCTCCAGCTGATCGACCACCACCGAGAGAAAGTAGACCGCCCAGGGCGTAATCAGCAGCCCGAAGAACACCGAACGTACCACGTCGATGCTCTCGACATGGCCGCGCAGCACCATGGTCACCGCCATCTGCACCACCATCGCCAGCACCACCAGCGCCGACGCCAGCAGCAGCGAAAAACGCACCAGTCCCAGCTTAACCATCAAATCAACATAATACTGCGCCAGCAGGCGAATCTGTTTCATACGAACTCCCTGGAAAAGAACAGGCTCATCATAGCGTAATTACTCTGCCGATGGCGCGACGAAGCGCCGGAAAGCGCGCGTTACGCCCCGTTATGGTGCATCTGACGCCACGATCGCCGACGATACCTGCGCTGGCGCTAAATCACTTGACTAATTGCGCCAACCGAATAATCTGGAGGGCCGCCTGTTGCGTGGCGACTGTGATCCAAACCTTTCTTTTTCTTTGTCGACAACCTTTCGTTGTCCCGGCATCCCTTTTTCCATTTGAATAGAAATTCATTTTAATTGCGTGAATAGTCGCGCTCATCCTGATTAATTTTACTTATGAAGCCTGCTCATTTGCGGCAAAAAGGCTGTTATAAGAAAAACAGATACATGATGTGCGGGTAATCTGCTATCCAGCAGATTCTGCTGTTAAAGCATATCAAACCAGCACGGCGAAGGGATGTGACGGCTGCATGACAGTGAGACAGTTCACATTTCGGCCGGGCAGAGGTAATGGCCTGCAGCCGCTTTTTTAGCATTTAAATGAATAAAATTCAGCAAGTTAAGCAACAATACCCCGAGAAAAAGACGACCAGGAACGCTATTTGACCTTATTCCGCTTTCCCGATAAGTTGGAAATCCGCTGGAAGCTTTCTGGACGGGTGCTCAACTCGTCATATTTATGCAGTAACAGAGATTCCCCCTGTAACAAGACCACGACGCTTGTGACAACGACGCCAAAGGCCAGACAGATGGGGCGACACAGGAGTGCAGCGCACGATGCGCGCCAGCCTGTCGCTTAGCACTTTCTGCGCCCGTAGCCCGACCAAAGGGAATCCACAGAGCCTGGGGAGGTTCACTGAAATGTTGTATGACAAATCCCTTGAAAAGGATAACTGTGGTTTCGGCCTCATCGCCCATATAGAAGGCGAACCTAGCCACAAGGTGGTGCGTACCGCTATCCACGCGCTGGCCCGTATGCAACACCGTGGCGCGATCCTTGCCGACGGCAAGACCGGCGACGGCTGTGGTCTGTTATTACAAAAACCTGACCGTTTCTTCCGCGTCGTTGCGGAAGAAAAAGGCTGGCGCCTGGCGAAAAATTACGCCGTGGGCATGCTGTTCCTGAGCCATGATGAAGAAGAGGCTCAGGCGAGCCGCCGCATTGTGGAAGAGGAAGTGGTCCGTGAAACCCTCTCGGTGGTCGGCTGGCGCGACGTGCCCGTCAATCAGGACGTATTGGGAGAGATCGCCCTCTCCTCTATGCCGCGCATTCAGCAGCTCTTTATTAACGCCCCGGCCGGCTGGCGTCCGCGCGATATGGAGCGTCGCCTTTATATGGCGCGCCGCCGCGCGGAAAAGCGCATCGAGCAGACCGACGATAAAGCATTTTATATCTGTAGCTTCTCTAACCAGGTCAATATCTACAAAGGCCTGTGTATGCCGGCCGACCTGCCGCGCTTCTATCTCGATCTGGCGGACCTGCGTCTGGAATCGGCTATCTGCCTGTTCCATCAGCGCTTCTCTACCAATACCGTGCCGCGCTGGCCGCTGGCGCAGCCGTTCCGCTATATGGCGCACAACGGCGAAATCAACACCATCGCCGGTAACCGGCAGTGGGCGCGCGCGCGCGCCTACAAATTCAATACGCCGCTGATCCCCGATCTGCAGAACGCCGGGCCGTTCGTCAATGAAACCGGCTCCGACTCCAGTTCGATGGACAACATGCTGGAGCTGTTCCTCAACGGCGGCATGGACCTGGTGCGCGCCATGCGCCTGCTGGTGCCGCCCGCATGGCAAAACAACCCGGATATGGATCCGGAACTGCGCGCCTTCTTCGACTTCAACTCCATGCATATGGAGCCGTGGGACGGCCCGGCGGGCATCGTCATGTCCGACGGCCGCTACGCCGCCTGTAACCTTGACCGTAACGGCCTGCGTCCGGCGCGCTACGTGATTACCAAAGACAAGCTGATCACCTGCGCCTCCGAAGTCGGCATCTGGGATTACCAGCCGGACGAAGTGGTAGAGAAAGGCCGCGTCGGTCCCGGTGAGCTGATGGTGATCGACACCCGTATCGGGCGCATCCTCCATTCGGCGGAAACCGATAACGATCTGAAGAGTCGCCATCCCTATAAAGAGTGGATGGAGAAAAACGTTAAGCGTCTGGTGCCGTTCGAAGATCTGCCTGACGACCAGGTCGGCAGCCGCGAGCTGAACGATCCGCTGCTGGCGACTTACCAGAAGCAGTTCGGCTACAGCAGCGAAGAGCTCGACACTATTATTCGCGTGCTGGGCGAGAACGGCCAGGAAGCGGTCGGCTCGATGGGCGACGACACGCCGTTTGCCGTACTCTCCAGCCGCCCGCGTATTATTTATGACTATTTCCGCCAGCAGTTTGCGCAGGTGACCAACCCGCCGATCGATCCGCTGCGTGAAAACCATGTGATGTCGCTGGCCACCAGCATCGGCCGCGAAATGAACGTCTTCTGCGAAGCGGAAGGTCAGGCGCACCGCGTCAGCTTTAAGTCCCCTATCCTGCTGTGGTCCGACTTTAATCAGCTGACCACCATGGAAGGCGAGTACTATCGCGCCGACACGCTCGACTGCACCTTCGACCCGGCGACGCAAACGCTGGAACAGGCGATGCACGCGCTGTGCGACGAGGCCGAACGTATGGTGCGCGACGGTACCGTGCTGCTGGTGCTCTCCGATCGCGCCATCGGCGAAAATCGCCTGCCGGTTCCGGCGCCGATGATCGTCGGCGCGGTGCAGACGCGTCTGGTTGAGAAAAACCTGCGCTGCGACGCCAACATTATCGTCGAGACCGCCAGCGCGCGCGATCCGCACCACTTTGCCGTACTGCTCGGCTTCGGCGCGACCGCTATCTATCCTTACCTGGCCTATGAATCGCTGGCGAAGATGGTCGACAGCAACGTGATCGAAAAAGACTATCGCGCCGTGATGCTGAACTACCGTAACGGCATCAACAAAGGCCTTTACAAGATCATGTCCAAAATGGGCATCTCGACCATCGCCTCCTATCGCTGCTCGAAACTGTTCGAAGCGGTGGGCCTGCATGCCGATGTATCGCGCCTCTGCTTCCAGGGCGTGGTCAGCCGCATCAGCGGCGCCAGCTTCGCCGACTTCCAGCAGGATCTCACCAATCTGGCGAAACGCGCCTGGCTGCAGCGCAAGCCGCTGGACCAGGGCGGCCTGCTGAAGTATGTGCACGGCGGCGAGTATCACGCCTATAACCCGGACGTGGTGGGTACGCTGCAACGCGCCGTAGAGAGCGGCGAATACAGCGACTATCAGGCCTATGCGAAGCTGGTGAACGAGCGTCCAGTGGCGACGCTGCGCGATCTGCTGGCGCTGCAGCCTGGCACCGAATCGGTCCATATCGACGACGTCGAGCCGGCCAGCGAGCTGTTTAAGCGTTTTGACACCGCGGCGATGTCTATCGGCGCGCTCAGCCCGGAGGCGCATGAGGCGCTGGCCGAAGCGATGAACTCGCTCGGCGGCTGCTCCAACTCCGGCGAAGGCGGCGAAGATCCGGCGCGCTACGGCACCAATAAAGTCTCGCGCATCAAGCAGGTCGCTTCGGGCCGCTTCGGCGTGACGCCAGCCTATCTGGTCAATGCCGACGTCATTCAGATTAAAGTGGCGCAGGGTGCGAAGCCGGGCGAAGGCGGCCAGCTGCCGGGCGACAAAGTCACCCCGTATATCGCGAAGCTGCGCTACTCCGTGCCGGGCGTCACGCTGATCTCCCCGCCACCGCATCACGACATCTACTCGATCGAAGATCTGGCGCAGCTGATTTTCGACCTGAAGCAGGTGAATCCTAAAGCGATGATTTCGGTGAAGCTGGTTTCCGAACCAGGCGTCGGCACCATCGCGACCGGCGTGGCGAAAGCCTATGCCGACCTGATCACTATCGCCGGCTATGACGGCGGCACCGGCGCCAGCCCGTTAAGCTCGGTGAAATATGCAGGCTGCCCATGGGAGCTCGGTCTGGTGGAAACCCAGCAGGCGCTGGTCTCCAACGGTCTGCGTCATAAGATCCGTCTGCAGGTCGACGGCGGCCTGAAAACCGGCCTCGACATTATCAAGGCGGCGATCCTCGGCGCGGAAAGCTTCGGCTTCGGCACCGGTCCGATGGTGGCGCTGGGCTGTAAATACCTGCGTATCTGTCACCTGAACAACTGCGCGACCGGCGTAGCAACCCAGGACGACAAGCTGCGTAAGAATCACTATCACGGCCTGCCCTTCAAGGTAACCAACTACTTTGAGTTCATCGCGCGTGAAACCCGCGAGCTGATGGCCAGCCTGGGCGTGAAACGCCTGACTGACCTGATCGGCCGCACCGACCTGCTGAAAGAGCTGGACGGCTTCACCGCCAAGCAGCAGAACCTGGATCTCTCGTCGCTGCTGAAAACCGCGACGCCGATGCCGGGCAAAGCGCTGCACTGCACCGAAGGCAGCAACCCGCCTTTCGACAAAGGCGAGCTGAATAAAGCGCTGCACGACCAGGCGATGCCGTTTGTGGAAGCGAGACAGAGCAAGACCTTCTTCTTCGACATTCGCAACACCGACCGCTCCGTCGGCGCGACGCTCTCCGGCGCTATCGCGGCGATCCACGGCGATCAGGGGCTGGCGGCGGATCCGATCCGCGCGCACTTCTCCGGCACCGCCGGGCAGAGCTTCGGCGTCTGGAACGCGGGCGGCGTCGAGCTGACGCTGACCGGCGACGCCAACGACTATGTCGGCAAAGGGATGGCAGGCGGCATGCTGGCGATCCGTCCGCCGGTCGGCTCCGCGTTCCGCAGCCACGAAGCGACCATTGCGGGTAACACCTGCCTCTACGGCGCGACGGGCGGCAAGCTGTTTGCCGCAGGCCGCGCGGGCGAGCGTTTCGCAGTGCGCAACTCAGGCGCGATTACGGTGGTAGAAGGGATCGGCGACAACGGATGCGAATATATGACCGGCGGCATCGTCTGCGTGCTGGGCCGCACCGGCGTCAACTTCGGCGCCGGCATGACGGGCGGCTTCGCCTACGTGCTGGATGAAGACGGCGAGTTCCGCAAGCGCGTCAACCCGGAGCTGGTGGAAGTGCTCAACGTCGACGAGCTGGCGATCCATGAGGAACACCTGCGCGGCCTGATCACCGAGCATGTACAGCACACCGGCTCCAGCCGCGGCGAAGAGATCCTCGCCAACTGGCCGCTCTGGTCGTCGCGCTTCGCGCTGGTTAAACCGAAGTCCAGCGACGTCAAAGCGTTGCTGGGTCACCGCAGTCGTTCCGCAGCAGAGCTGCGCGTGCAGGCACAGTAATAGTTTGCCCCGTCCGGCGCGGCCCGCCGGACGGGATAGCCGTAAGAGGTTACGATGAGTCAAAACGTATATCAATTTATCGACCTGCAGCGCGTTGACCCGCCAAAGAAGCCGCTGAAAATTCGTAAAATTGAGTTTGTCGAAATTTATGAGCCCTTCTCTGACAGCCAGGTGAAGGCGCAGGCCGATCGCTGTCTCTCGTGCGGCAACCCTTACTGCGAGTGGAAGTGTCCGGTTCACAACTACATTCCTAACTGGCTGAAGCTGGCGAACGAAGGCCGCATTATCGAAGCGGCGGAGCTGTCGCATCAGACCAACAGCCTGCCGGAAGTGTGCGGACGCGTTTGCCCGCAGGATCGCCTGTGCGAAGGCTCCTGCACCCTGAACGACGAGTTCGGTGCGGTCACCATCGGCAATATCGAGCGCTACATCAACGATAAAGCGATGGAGATGGGCTGGCGTCCAGATATGTCGCACGTGAAACCGACCGGCAAGCGCGTGGCGATTATCGGCGCGGGTCCGGCGGGCCTCGCCTGCGCGGACGTGCTGACGCGCAACGGCGTCAAGGCGGTGGTTTACGATCGCCATCCGGAAATCGGCGGCCTGCTGACCTTCGGCATTCCGTCGTTCAAGCTGGAAAAAGAGGTGATGATCAAGCGCCGCGAACTCTTTACCGGAATGGGCATTGAGTTTCAGCTGAATACGGAAGTTGGCCGCGACGTGCAGATGAGCGACCTGCTGAACGCCTATGACGCGGTCTTTCTGGGCGTCGGCACCTATCAGTCGATGCGCGGCGGACTGGAGAACGAGGATGCGCCGGGCGTCTACGACGCGCTGCCGTTCCTGATCGCCAACACTAAGCACACGATGGGCTTTGCGCAGCAGGACGAACAGCCTTATATCAGTATGGAAGGCAAGCGCGTCGTGGTGCTGGGCGGCGGCGATACTGCGATGGACTGCGTACGCACCTCTATCCGTCAGGGCGCGACGCACGTTACCTGCGCCTACCGCCGCGACGAAGCCAACATGCCGGGTTCGAAACGCGAGGTGAAAAACGCGCGTGAAGAGGGCGTGGAGTTTCAGTTCAACGTGCAGCCGCTGGGTGTCGAAATCAACGCCAGCGGTCGCGTCAGCGGCGTCAAAGTGGCGCGCACCGAAATGGGCCAGCCGGATGCGGCAGGACGTCGCCGCGCGGAAATCGTGCCTGGCTCCGAGCATGTGCTGCCCGCAGACGCGGTAGTCATGGCGTTCGGCTTCCGTCCGCACAAAATGGAGTGGCTGGCCGACTTCAGCGTAGAGCTGGACGGTCAGGGACGCATTATCGCGCCGGAACAGGCTGAAAGCGCCTTCCAGACCAGCAACCCGAAAATCTTCGCCGGCGGCGATGCGGTGCGCGGTTCGGATTTGGTGGTGACGGCGATTGCCGAAGGGCGTAAAGCTGCCGAAGGCATCATGGATTATCTGGAAGTATAAGGTTCGCGCAGCGACAAAAAAGCCGGCTATCGCAGCCGGCTTTTTTATGTGCTATTTCACTACCCGCAGCGACGGGCGATTGCCGCGCGGCGGCGGATCGTCATCCGGCGAGGGATCGTCTTCGCTGGCGTCGTCCGGGCGGTCGCCATCGATCACGGACATCACAGGATCGACCGGCGTCTCTTCGGCCTCCTGCGCGCCCAGCTCGTAGGCGGGTTCCGGCTCGAACATCGTGCCCGCGCCGTTTTCACGCGCGTAGATCGCCAGAATAGCGGCCATCGGCACGGAGACCTGGCGCGGCACGCCGCCGAAACGCGCGTTAAAGCGCACTTCGTCGTTGCCAAGCTCCAGATTGCCGACCGCACGCGGCGCAATGTTCAGCACAATCTGTCCATCACGCGCATATTCCAGCGGCACCTGAACCCCTTCCAGATTGATGTCGACCACCAGATGCGGCGTTAGCTGGTTGTCGAGCAGCCAGTCATAGAACGCGCGCAGCAGGTAAGGACGGCGGGCTGAGAGTTGCGACATTTCCATAGATTAGCCCCGGGCTTGCAGGCGCATTTCACGTTCCGCTTCCGTCAGTGAAGCGAGGAAAGAGTCACGCTCAAATACGCGATTCATATAGCCTTTCAGCTCTTTCGAACCGGCGCCAGCCAGATCGATACCCATTGACGGCAGACGCCACAGCAGCGGCGCCAGGTAGCAGTCCACCAGGCTAAACTCTTCGCTCATAAAGAACGGCGTGCGGGCGAACAGCGGCGCAATCGCCAGCAGCTCTTCGCGCAGCTGTTTGCGCGCGGCTTCCGCTTCCTGGCCGCTGCTTTTTTCAATGGTGTGCATCAGGCTGTACCAGTCCTGCTCGACGCGGTGCATCATCAGACGGCTTTCGCCACGCGCAACCGGATAGACTGGCATCAGCGGCGGATGCGGGAAGCGTTCGTCCAGGTACTCCATGATGATACGGGATTCATACAGCGTCAGTTCGCGATCTACCAGCGTCGGCACAGTGCGATACGGGTTGAGGTCAATCAGATCCTGCGGCAGGTTATCCATTTCGACCTGCTCGATCTCTACACTAACGCCTTTTTCAGCCAGTACGATGCGTACCTGATGGCTGAAAATGTCAGTAGGACCGGAAAACAGCGTCATTACCGAACGTTTGTTGGCAGCGACAGCCATGAAAACCTCCAAGTTTGTTCACAAAAAGTTACTGCGAATAGCCAACCACACGGCGACTCACCTGCTCAATCGTTCGCTCACAGCCCGCGTTAGATCTGTCTTTCCGCCATCCTGAGGGTTGACCGACATCACACGCCGACTTATGGGCGCAAAGTGACACAGAGTTTACCAGATTTTGGGCAGCTTGTGGGCGAGGATTCGAGATTTGCGGGGAATTTGCGAGCAGCGCGGGGGTTTTACGCGTTTTTTGACGCGACGGGGTAGAAAATAAAAAACCCGCCGAAGCGGGTTTTTTGTGCCAATCGCAGCAGCCGAAGCCGCAAACAATTAACGCTTGGAGAACTGCGGACGACGGCGTGCTTTACGCAGACCGACTTTCTTACGTTCAACCTGACGTGCGTCACGGGTAACGAAGCCCGCTTTACGCAGTTCAGCACGCAGAGATTCGTCGTACTCCATCAGAGCGCGGGTGATGCCGTGACGGATCGCACCTGCCTGACCAGAAATACCACCACCTTTAACGGTGACGTACAGATCGAATTTACCAACCAGGTCCAGCAGCTCCAGCGGCTGACGAACTACCATGCGGGCAGTTTCGCGACCGAAATACTGTTCCAGAGAACGTTGGTTGATAACGATGTTGCCACTGCCCGGCTTGATAAATACGCGAGCGGTGGAGCTTTTGCGGCGACCAGTGCCGTAGTTTTGAGTTTCAGCCATTGCCTGTAATCCCGATTAAATGTCAAGAACTTGCGGTTGCTGTGCCGCATGGGTGTGCTCGTTGCCCGCGTAAACTTTCAGCTTACGGAACATTGCACGGCCCAGCGGGCCCTTCGGCAGCATGCCTTTAACCGCGATTTCAATCACACGCTCAGGACGGCGAGCAATCATCTCTTCAAAGGTCGCCTGTTTGATACCACCGATGTGGCCAGTGTGGTGATAGTAAATCTTGTCAGTACGCTTGTTGCCGGTAACGGCGACTTTGCCAGCGTTCAGAACGATGATGTAATCACCAGTATCAACGTGCGGAGTATATTCCGCTTTATGCTTACCACGCAGACGGCGCGCCAGTTCAGTCGCCAGGCGACCCAAGGTTTTGCCAGTTGCGTCAACAACATACCAGTCACGCTGTACGGTTTCTGGTTTAGCTGTAAAAGTTTTCATCGAAAAGCTTACCCAAATTAAGTTACACGTTGGTGAAAACCCAAACGCTTAAGTAAACGGTTGAGGCTCACACGACCATTTTGACCAGCAAGCCCACCCCTTCGGATAGAGTTACCGGAGCACAACGGATTCGGGAAATAAATCCAGTTGCTGTAACGTGGGGTCGCAAGATTATAGAGAAGTCGATTGCAAAAATCGAACTCTATTTGATCTTTTTCTTGCGCGCCCTCAGGGCAGATGCGGCAGCCGCAGATACTCCTCGCTCTGCATTTCCTGCAGGCGCGACAGGCAGCGCTGATACTCGAATTTCAGCCGCGTGCCCTGGTAGATTTCGAACAGCGAGGTTTCCGCCGCGACCACCAGTTTGACGTGACGCTCGTAGAATTCATCCACCAGCGCGAGGAAGCGGCGCGCCTGATCTTCGGTTTTATAAATCATCACCGGCACGTCGTAGAGCAGCACGCTGTGGAAGCGGCGCGACAGCTCGATATAGTCATGCTGGCTGCGTCCTTCTCCGCACAGCGTCAGGAAGTCGATCGCCAGCACCCCTTCGCTGACGCCCAGCGTCGCCATCTGGCGGTGGTTAATCTCCAGCACCGGCGCGTCGTCGCGCACGCTGCCTGCCAGCGCTTTGAACATGCGCTCCATTTCAGCATGCGTCGCCTCGTTCAGCGGCGAGTTCCACAGATGCGCCGAAGTCAGGGTGCGCAGCCGGTAGTCGATGCCGGCATCGACGTTCATCACGTCGCAGTGCTGTTTAATTTGCTCAATCGCCGGCAGGAAACGCGCGCGCTGCAGGCCGTTGCGATAGAGATCGTCTGGCGGAATGTTCGAGGTCGCCACCAGCGTAATGCCGCGGGCGAACAGCGCCTCCATCAGAGTGCCGAGCAGCATGGCGTCGGTAATGTCGGAGACGAAAAACTCATCGAAGCAGAGAATATCGGTTTCAGCTTTAAAGCGGTCGGCGATGATCAGCAGCGGATCGCTCTGTCCCTGCAGCTGAGTTAGCTCTTCATGCACGCGCAGCATAAAGCGATGGAAGTGCAGACGCAGCTTGCGGTTGCCAGGAATAGACTGAAAAAACAAATCCATGACCCAGGTTTTGCCGCGTCCTACGCCGCCCCACATATAGAGGCCGCGCACCGGTGCCTGCGCGTCGGTTTTCTCTTTGCCCATCAGCCGGGAGAGGCGGCCGAATAATCCTTTGCCGCTGGCGGGCGGCTCGGGCTGACGCGCGATTAAGGCCCGCTGAACGGCGTCCAGTCGGGTGATGGCGTCGCGTTGTACATCATCGGGTTTAAAGTCGCCCTGCGACAGCGCCTGCTCATAGCGCGCAAGCGGAGATGAGGTTTGCATTGGTTCTCTCAGAATCCCTGAAAAGGTCTTATTCACAGTTCGGTTGATGAAAAAAAGGCCGCTCTACACTAAGGCATGCCGCCTCAGAGTTCCACATCCATAAGATTAACGGGTATAGTGACTACTATTGAAATGGTGGATGCCCTACAAACAACGGAAATTACATGGGAGTCATTATGACCTGGGAATACGGGTTAATTGGTTTAGTAATTGGCATTATTGTCGGCGCGGTTGCCATGCGTTTCGGTAACAAAAAACTGCGCGAGCAGCGCAGCATGCAGTACGAGCTGGAGAAGTCTAAAGCAGAGCTGGCGGACTACCGCGAAGAGCTGACCAACCACTTCGCGCAGAGCGCCGAGCTGCTGGACAACATGGCGCGCGACTACCGCCAGCTTTATCAGCACATGGCGAAAGGATCGAACGATCTGCTGCCGAACCTGCCGGGCGAGAAAAACCCCTTTGCCTATCAGCTGACCGAAGCGGAAGCGGATAACGATCAGGCGCCGGTCCAGATCCCGCGCGATTACTCTGAAGGCGCTTCCGGCCTGCTGCGTGGCGAACGCGCCGCGCGCGACTAGTCTTATTGGGGCGTAACCCGGTTGCGCCCCGCATTTTTGCGAACCCAGACCCTGAATCAGCTGTCACATACGTTTACTCCCCCACTTTTCGCAGCGAGAGCGTTCTAGCAATGAAAAAACAAGCACGTCTGTTAAGCGCATTAGCCTTGAGTATCGGAATGAGCCTGGCCGCAACGCCTGCGGCGATGGCGACCTTGCCCGCGCAGATTCAGGGCCAGCCGTTACCCAGCCTGGCGCCGATGCTGGAAAAAGTGTTGCCGGCGGTGGTCAGCGTCCATGTTGAAGGCACGGAAACCGCCAGCCAGGCGCAGGATATCCCCGAGCCGTTGAAACGCTTCTTCGGCCAGGGGCCTGGCGGCGATCAGGCGCAGCCGTTCGAGGGCTTAGGCTCTGGCGTGATTATCGACGCCGCTAAGGGCTACATCCTGACCAATAACCACGTGGTCAACGGCGCGGACAAGATCAGCGTGCAGCTTGGCGACGGCAGCGAATATGACGCTAAGCTGATCGGCCATGACGAACAGACCGACATCGCGCTGATTCAGGTCGAAGGCGCGAAGAACCTCACGCAGGTGAAAATCGCCGACTCCGATCAGCTCAAAGTGGGCGACTTCGCCGTGGCGATCGGCAACCCGTTCGGGCTGGGTCAGACCGCGACCTCCGGCATTATCTCTGCGCTGGGGCGCAGCGGACTTAACCTCGAAGGGCTGGAGAACTTTATCCAGACCGACGCGGCGATTAACCGCGGCAACTCCGGCGGCGCGCTGGTTAATCTCAACGGCGAACTGATCGGCATTAACACTGCGATTCTGGCGTCGAGCGGCGGCAATATCGGCATCGGCTTCGCCATCCCGAGCGA
Source organism: Pantoea sp. NGS-ED-1003 (assembly GCF_000738765.1). Lineage (NCBI taxonomy): Bacteria > Pseudomonadati > Pseudomonadota > Gammaproteobacteria > Enterobacterales > Erwiniaceae > Pantoea > Pantoea sp. NGS-ED-1003. The sequence continues at coordinate 141,299 of NZ_JPQA01000003.1, read as the reverse complement.
CATGGCGATGAACCTGGCGCAGCAGTTGATTAAATATGGCGAAGTGAAGCGCGGTCAGCTCGGTATTAAAGGCACCGAGATGACGGCGGATATCGCCAAGGCGTTTAACGTCGATGCGCAGCGCGGCGCGTTCGTCTCTGAAGTGCTGCCGCAGTCTGCGGCGCAGAAAGCGGGCATTAAGTCAGGCGATATTATCACCTCGATTAACGACAAGCCGATCACCAGCTTTGCCGAACTGCGCGTGAAAGTGGGCACGACCGCGCCGGGCGAGAAAGTGAAGCTCGGCCTGTTGCGCGACGGCAAGCCGCTTTCGGTAGAGGTGACGCTGGAGCAAAGCGCGCAGACCACGGCCAGCGCGCAGCTGATGTCCCCGGCGCTGCAGGGCGCGATGCTGAGCGACGGCGCGACCAAAACCGGCGACAAGGGCGTGAAGATCGACAGCATCGAAAAAGGCACCCCGGCTGAGCAGGTCGGTCTGCAAAAAGATGATGTGATTGTCGGCGTTAACCGCACGCGCGTTACCAGCCTTGCCGAGATGCGCAAAGTGCTGGAAGGCAAACCGCCGGTGCTGGCGCTGAACGTGGTGCGCGGCGACGAGTCTATTTACCTCCTGCTGCGTTAATCCCTGCTACAGGCGAACAACACAAGCGCGTGTTTGTTCGCCTTTCTCGTGCTATTCTGCCCTGCGATCTCCCCCTGGCGTAAGTTAACACCATGTTTCCTAAACTTTTGCGTTCAGTGGTGTTGGGCCTGATTGTCGCCGGCATTTTGCTTGCGGCCCTGCCCGCACTGCGTATGGGCGGCACCAGCGCCCTTCTCAACCGTGACGACAGCGAAGACCAGACGCCTTTCAGCTTTAACGCCGGCGTCCGCCGCGCCGTGCCTGCGGTGGTCAACGTCTACAACCGCAGCGCCCACGGCGGCAATAACAATCGCGGCATTACCACGCTCGGTTCCGGCGTAATCATGAACGCCAAGGGCTACATCCTGACCAATAAGCACGTGATCAATAACGCCGATCAGATTATCGTCGCGCTGCAGGACGGCCGCTTCTTTGAGGCCAATCTGGTCGGTTCCGACGCCATGACCGATCTGGCGGTGTTGAAAATCACCGCGTCCAGCCTGCCGGTAATCCCGATTAACCCGCACCGCGTGCCCCATATCGGCGATGTGGTGATGGCGATCGGCAACCCTTATAACCTCGGGCAAACCGTTACGCAGGGCATTATCAGCGCCACGGGCCGCATCGGCCTGAGCTCATCCGGACGCCAGAACTTCCTGCAGACCGACGCCTCTATCAACCAGGGCAACTCCGGCGGCGCGCTGATTAACTCGCTGGGCGAGCTGATGGGCATAAATACCCTGACCTTTGATAAAAGCAACGACGGCGAGACGCCGGAAGGCATTGGCTTTGCGATCCCTACCGCGCTGGCGAGCAAGATTATGGATAAGCTGATCCGCGACGGCCGCGTTATCCGCGGCTATATCGGTATCACCGGACGCGAGCTGCCTGCGCTACACAATCAGGGCAGCGGCATCGATCACGTGCAGGGCATTATCGTCAGCGTGGTGACGCCGGACGGACCGGCGGAGAAAGCGGGCGTGCAGGTCAACGACGTGCTGCTGAGCGTTAACGGCAAACCGGCTATCTCCGCGCAGGAGACGATGGATCAGGTTGCGGAGATCCGCCCTGGCTCAGTGATTAAAGTCGAAGTGCTGCGCAACGACCGGAAGCTGACGCTGCCGGTGACCATTCAGGAGTTTCCCGACAGCGGGAATTAACCGAACGTCTTTCCGGCCGCACCGGCATTAAAACGCGGGTAGCGGGAACTGAAGAGCAAAGCGTCCCGCGACAGGGATGTCGCGGGCCGAGCGCGCATGGATGCCTTGAGCGACTTTGCGATCGGTTCCCGCTACTCGCGTGATCGCCCTGCCCAGAAGAAAGCGTCCCGCTATCTTGTTTAGCTGCGATCCACCGGAAACGCGATAACCTCGCTCAGCGAATCCGCCTTCAGCGCCAGCATAATCAAACGATCCACGCCCAGCGCCACGCCGGAACAGGCGGGCATGCCGTGCGCCAGCGCATCCAGCAGATAGGTATCGACCGGATGCTGCGGCAGCCCGCGCGCCGCGCGCCGCCGGTTATCCTGCTCGAAGCGCTGACGCTGCTCGCGGCTGTCGGTCAGCTCGCGGAAACCGTTCGCCAGCTCCACGCCTTTATAGTAGACCTCGAAACGCTCTGCGACGCGGTGATCTTCCGTGCTGATTTCGGCCAGTGCCGCCTGGCTGGCAGGAAAATGGTAAACGAAGGTTGGCTTATCAATGCCGATCTTCGGCTCCACGCCCAGCATAAACAGCAGCATCAGCAGGGTATCACGATCCTCTTCGCGATTCGCCAGTTCGCCCTCGCCCAGCTTCTCCGCCGCTTCACGCAGCTGCGCTTTATCCGCTGACAGCGGGTCGAGATCGAGATGGCGAATAAACGCCTGCTGGTAGGAGAGCGATTCCGCGCTGTCGCACTCCAGCACCTGCTGCAGCAGATCGTCGACCTCGTTCATCAGCCGATACATATCGTAGTGCGGGCGATACCACTCCAGCATGGTGAATTCAGGATTATGGTGGCGCCCCGCCTCTTCGTTGCGGAAACAGCGGCTCATCTGATAGATAGGTCCGCTGCCCGCCGCCAGCAGGCGCTTCATATGGTATTCCGGGCTGGTCATCAGCCAGAGATCGCGTCCCTGCGTCGCGCCGGGACCGACAAAGCGCGTCTGAAAGGGCACCAGATGGATATCGGTTACGGTCGCCTGGCTCATCGCCGGCGTATCGACCTCCAGCACGCCGCGATCGGCAAAGAAACGTCGGATTTCCGCGAGGATAGCGGCACGTTTCAACAAATTGGCAATGGGTGCGCTCGGCTGCCAGCTTGCCGTTTCGCTCATGGTGATGACTCCTTATACAAATAAGGGGTGGAAGTCTACCTGCATTGCCTCCGGCAGACAATCAGCCGTCCGAAGCCAGAGAAAAATCGCAGCGGCAACTATACTTAATCTGTTCAACCAAAAAGGAATCGCTTATGTCCCCATGGAAAACCTTTATCGCAGGCCTGGGCTCAATGCTGTCAGTAGCCTGCTCTACCACGCCGCCGAAAAACGTTACCGTCGTCGAAGGGTTCGACAGCCAGCGCTATCTCGGCACCTGGTATGAAATCGCGCGCCTCGACCACCGCTTCGAACGCGGCCTGGAACAGGTCACGGCGACCTATAGCCCGCGCGACGACGGCGGCCTTAAGGTCATCAACCGCGGCTACAAGCCGCAGAAGCAGAAATGGCAGGAGAGCGTAGGCAAGGCGTACTTCACCGGCGATCCGCAGCGCGCCGCGCTAAAAGTCTCTTTCTTTGGTCCCTTCTACGGCGGCTACAACGTGATCGCGCTGGACAAGGATTACCGCTATGCGCTGGTATGCGGTCCGAATCGTCACTATCTGTGGATATTATCGCGCACGCCGCAGCTGGATGAGGGCGTGAAGCAGAAGCTGGTGGAACAGGCGCGGCAGGCCGGTTTCCCGGTCGAAGATCTGATTTGGGTTAAGCAGAAATAACCGGTACGACAGAATCGTACCGGCTTGAAGATATTACTGCGCAGTACGCTGAATAGCCTGGCCGCCCGCTTCTACGTCTTCGCCGACACCACGCGTGGTGTTACAGGCGGACAGCAGAGAAGAGAGCACCAGCACTGAGAAAATCGCAACAATACTTTTCTTTAACATGGCAATATCCTTTTTGTGGTTGCAGTCAAGTACAGCGCTTTAAGCATAGACCGCTTATGGCCAAACGTACTGAAACGCAGCGAAAAAAGGTTATCGAGCAGGATTGTTTTGCCGCGCGCGGAGTGGCGCCGCCAGGGTGGGAAACATCTTCGCCGAAGCCATGAAAGGTATTACAGGCGCGATGAGATGAAAAAGGCGCATCCCGGGATGCGCCTTCGCACTTATTTTACGCGTGAAACGTATTCGCCGGAGCGGGTATCGACTTTCACCACTTCGCCGATCTGAACGAACAGCGGCACTTTAACCACTGCGCCGGTCGCCAGTTTAGCAGGCTTGCCGCCGGTGCCGGCGGTATCGCCTTTCAGGCCCGGATCGGTTTCAATCACTTCCGCTTCGATAAAGTTCGGCGCCTGAACGGCGATGGCTTTGTTGTTCCACAGGGTAACGATACACTCTGCGTTGTCCTGCAGCCATTTCTGCACGTCTTCCAGCACTTTCGATTCAACCTGATACTGCTCGAAGGTTTCCGGGTGCATAAAGTAGAAGAAGTCGCCGTCGTTGTAAGAGTACTGCAGCGTCATATCAACAACGTCCGCGCCTTCAGCTGAGTCGGTAGACTTGAAGGTTTTCTCAACGCGCGTGCCGGTCAGCAGACGACGCATTTTAACGCGTGCGAATGCCTGGCCTTTACCTGGCTTAACGAACTCACTGGATTCGATGGCGTAAGGTTCGCCTTCGAACATGATTTTAAGACCGGAACGAAAATCGTTGCTAAGATAAGTCGCCATAAAGGCCCTCTGTAAATATTGAACTGGTAATAGCCAAAAAAATGGCACACATTGTAACCCTAAAAACCCCTTCCAGAGAAGATTGGTTGCAGCAACTTGCTGATGTTGTCACCGAACCTGATGAATTACTGCGACTTTTAGGCCTTGAACACCATGCGGAACTGGCCGCTGGCCGCGACGCCCGTCAGCTTTTCGCGCTGCGCGTGCCGCGCGCCTTTATCGCGCGCATGAAGCCGGGCGACGCGCAGGATCCCCTGCTGCTGCAGGTGCTTACCCAGCGCGAGGAGTTTATCCAGGCGCCTGGCTACAGCGCCGATCCGCTTGACGAGCAGAGCAGCGTGGTGCCGGGCTTATTGCATAAGTACAGAAACCGCGCGCTGCTGCTGGTCAAAGGCGGCTGCGCGGTCAACTGCCGCTACTGCTTCCGCCGTCACTTTCCCTATCAGGATAACCCTGGCAACAAGCGCAGCTGGCAGACGGCTATCGACTATATCGCCGCCCATCCTGAACTGGACGAAATCATCTTCTCCGGCGGCGATCCGCTAATGGCGAAGGATCATGAGCTGGCGTGGCTGATTGAGGCACTGGCGCAGATTCCTCATCTGAAACGCCTGCGTATCCACAGCCGCCTGCCGGTGGTTATTCCGGCGCGCATTACCGATGAACTGTGTCGGATGCTGGCGGAAACGCGCCTGCAGGTATTGATGGTGACCCATATCAATCATGCGCAGGAGATCGACGCCTCGCTGGCGGCCGCGATGCAGCAGCTGAAGCGCGCCGGCGTGACCTTGCTGAACCAAAGCGTGCTGCTGCGCGGCGTCAATAACCACGCCCAGGCGCTCGCCGATCTCAGCAACGCGCTGTTCGACGCGGGCATTCTGCCTTACTACCTGCACGTGCTGGATAAGGTACAGGGCGCGGCGCACTTTTACGTCTCTGATGAAGAGGCGCGCGCGCTGGTGCGCACGCTGCTGACGCAGGTGTCCGGCTATATGGTGCCGAAGCTGGCGCGAGAGATTGGCGGCGAGCCGAGCAAAACGCCGCTCGACCTGCAGCTGCGCCAGGAGTAGCGAGCCAACATCCCGCCCACAAAAATTAACGGCCGGTATAAACCGGCCGTTATCAACAGGATGGCGAAGACGATCAGGCTTTCGCCGGGCATTTATAGACTTGCCCGTTCATTTTGCTGTCCAGAGGCGCGAAAGCGGACCACAGGTTTTGCGTCGGACTGGTCGCACCGTAAATCACATTGCCGCCCATTTCCGCCGCGCGGTTGCGCAGATCGTTGGCCGCGCCGCGCAGCGAGCTGCCCTCGCCGCCGGAACCGCTCAGCCAGTTACTCTGTGAACCGGTGACATTACCCAGAAGCTGACAGTCGCTGCCCGGTTGTTGATCGGTGAAGGTGACACGTTCGCCGCCAGCGCTCAGCTGGTGAGAGCTGCTGCATCCCGCCAGCAACAAGGTACCGACCGCCAGTCCGAGCAAGAGGTTAATCCGCATTGTAATCCCCATTTATTATCATCAGTATCGGGCGGCAGCGTAGCAGAAAAGTATCTCTTTTTTCTGAACATTCATTGCCCTGAACCCGCAAAGCCGAAGTATTGCGCCCTTACTTATACCCTTTTCATCTGCAAAAGAAAAACCCCCGACCGTTTCCGATCGGGGGTTTTTCAGATAGCAAAAGCGTCAGGGCAATTACATCATGCCGCCCATACCGCCCATGCCACCCATGCCGCCAGCGCCAGCACCTAAATCAGGCGCATCGCCTTTCGGCAGCTCGGTCACCATGCACTCGGTGGTGATCATCAGACCAGCAACAGAGGCCGCGTACTGCAGCGCAGAACGGGTCACTTTGGTTGGGTCCAGGATACCGAAGTCGATCATGTTGCCGTATTCTTCAGTCTGCGCGTTGTAACCGTAGTTGCCGTCGCCCGCTTTCACGTTGTTAGCGACAACAGACGGCTCTTCGCCGGCGTTAGAAACGATCTGACGCAGCGGCGCTTCCATTGCGCGCAGCGCAACTTTAATACCGACGTTCTGATCTTCGTTCTGACCACGCAGATCGGCCAGCTGTGCTGCAACGCGAACCAGCGCTACACCGCCGCCCGCTACCACGCCTTCTTCTACCGCAGCACGGGTGGCGTGCAGGGCATCTTCAACGCGGGCTTTCTTCTCTTTCATTTCAACTTCAGTTGCTGCGCCCACTTTCAGAACGGCCACGCCGCCTGCCAGTTTCGCTACGCGCTCCTGCAGTTTTTCTTTGTCGTAGTCAGAGGTCGCTTCTTCGATCTGCTGACGAATCTGGGTTACGCGGCCCTGAATCGTCGCCTCTTCACCCACACCGTCGATGATGGTGGTGGTGTCTTTGTTGATCACAACGCGTTTTGCCTGGCCCAGATCTTCCAGCGCCGCTTTTTCCAGCTCCATACCGATCTCTTCAGAGATAACGGTACCGCCAGTCAGGATAGCGATATCCTGCAGCATCGCTTTACGACGATCGCCGAAGCCCGGCGCTTTCACCGCAGCGACTTTCACGATGCCGCGCATGGTGTTGACCACCAGCGTCGCCAGCGCTTCGCCTTCAACGTCTTCAGCGACGATCAGCAGCGGTTTGCCTGCTTTAGCAACGGCTTCCAGCACCGGCAGCATTTCGCGGATGTTGGAGATTTTCTTGTCAGCCAGCAGGATGAACGGCGATTCCAGTTCAACTGCGCCAGTTTCCGGCTTGTTAATGAAGTACGGAGAGAGGTAGCCGCGGTCGAACTGCATACCTTCAACCACGTCCAGCTCGTCCTGCAGACCGGTGCCTTCTTCAACGGTGATAACGCCTTCTTTACCCACTTTTTCCATCGCCTGGGCGATCAGGGTGCCGACGCTCTCATCGGAGTTAGCGGAAATGGTGCCGACCTGGGCGATAGCTTTAGAGTCTGAGCAAGGAACGGACAGCGCTTTCAGCTGCTCAACCGCCGCGATAACGGCCTGGTCGATACCGCGCTTCAGATCCATCGGGTTCATACCCGCAGCCACAGCTTTCAGGCCTTCGGTGATGATTGACTGAGCCAGTACGGTTGCGGTGGTGGTGCCGTCGCCTGCTGCGTCGTTCGCTTTAGAGGCAACTTCTTTCACCATCTGCGCGCCCATGTTTTCGAACTTGTCTTCCAGTTCGATCTCACGCGCTACGGACACGCCATCTTTAGTGATGGTCGGTGCACCAAAAGATTTATCCAGAACCACGTTACGGCCTTTCGGGCCCAGGGTAACTTTTACTGCATCTGCCAGTACGTTCACGCCGCGCAGCATTTTTACGCGAGCGTCATTACCGAATTTTACGTCTTTAGCTGCCATTTCAATTGTCCCTTAAATTCGTTTCGTTCAGTGAGTTCCGCGTAATTACGCTTCAACAATCGCCAGAATGTCGCTTTCAGAGATGATCAGCACTTCTTCGTTGTCGATCTTTTCGGTTTTCGCGCCGTAGCCTTCGCTAAAGATCACCAGATCGCCAACTTTAACGTCCAGCGGCTTCACTTCACCATTTTCCAGGATGCGACCATTGCCCACGGCCAGAACTTCGCCACGGGTTGATTTGCCTGCTGCAGAGCCGGTCAGAACGATGCCGCCAGCAGATTTAGCTTCAACTTCTTTACGCTTGACGATAACGCGATCGTGCAACGGACGAATTTTCATTAGATAGCTCTCCTTTGAGAAGTCCAATCATTCAGTTTTTGGGTTGAACGCCGGGCTGCAGGGCTTCCGGCCTCGTGGTGCAAGAGATAGGGTCGGTTAAAATGGCTTTCAAGGGGCGAAAGGACAATTTTTTTACCTGACGATGACAACTGCCCATTTTTTGCGCGAAAGGCCGCTTTCGCCTCAGCCATAAAAAAAGCGCGACGCTCAGGTCACGCTTCTCTTCTGCGCCGCGCTTAGCGATCGTGGCGGTCGTCATGGCCGATGCGATCGCTATCCTTGCGTTCATATTCCCCATCCACGGTAAATCCGCTGTCCGGGCCGGCGCCTGGCCCGCGCCAGACGCGCAGGTGCGGCATCAGCTTCAGGGTCAGATGTTTCTGCACCGGCGGCAGCAGCAGCAGCAGGCCAAGGAAGTCAGTAAAGAAGCCGGGCAGCAGCAGCAGAAAGCCCGCGATGATCAGCGATACGCTTTTAATCATCTCTTCAGCCGGGCTCTCGTTGCGCGCCAGCTTCTCCTGCATCAGCATAAAGTTTTTCATGCCCTGGTTTTTCACCAGCGACACGCCGATCGCCGAGGTGAAAATCACCAGCAGCATGGTCAGCAATACGCCCAGCGCGTGAGCCACCTGAATAAACAGGGTGATCTCAATCCAGGCGAGCGCAAAAATAATGATTAACGGTAACCAGCGCACCGTATTCTCCTTTTAGTCGGGCTGCTCTGCGTCAGGCAGGCAGCGAAAAACGCCCTATTAGACGGCATAGCCATGAGATGGGCCTGCCGCGACGCTAATTCAACCGCTGTTTTCAAATATTTACAGTGGGGTTAAATTTGTGCGTCATCTCACATATCGTGGTTATTGCAGCGATAATTGATGCATGGATACGTATCCAGACTCGCGCTTTAGCCCGGCGGCAGCATATGATCGTGCGCGCCGGTGACGAGGCGGATACACTGTCGGCTCCGGCTTTCCACGACAAATCAACACATCACCTGTGATGGATGGCGCCAGCGCAAGCGGCCAATAACAAGAAGGTTATCATGGCGAACAACATTCGTATCGAAGAAGACCTGCTAGGCATGCGTGAAGTCCCCGCCGATGCCTACTACGGCGTTCATACTCTGCGTGCGATTGAAAATTTCCGTATCAGCAACAGTAAAATCAGCGACATCCCCGAGTTCGTCCGCGGCATGGTGATGGTGAAAAAAGCCGCCGCGCTCGCCAATAAAGAGCTGCAAACCATTCCGCGCACTATCGCCAACACCATTATTCAGGCCTGTGACGAGGTGCTGAACAACGGCAAATGCATGGATCAGTTTCCGGTCGACGTCTATCAGGGCGGCGCGGGCACCTCGGTCAACATGAACACCAACGAAGTGCTGGCCAATATCGGGCTGGAGCTGATGGGCCACCAGAAAGGCGAATACCAGTTCCTCAACCCGAACGATCACGTCAATAAGTGCCAGTCCACCAACGACGCCTATCCCACCGGCTTCCGCATTGCGGTCTACAGCTCGATTCTGAAGCTGCTGGACGCGATCAAAGAGCTGGGCGAAGGCTTTGAGCGCAAGGCGGCGGAGTTCGAGACCATTCTCAAGATGGGCCGCACCCAGCTGCAGGACGCGGTGCCGATGACGCTCGGCCAGGAGTTCCACGCTTTCCACGTGCTGCTGAACGAAGAGACGCGCAGCATTCTGCGCACCGCCGAGCTGCTGCTGGAGGTGAACCTGGGCGCCACGGCGATCGGCACGCGCCTTAACACGCCGGACGGCTATCAGCAGCTGGCGGTTCAGCGTCTCGCCGAGGTGAGCAATCTGCCGGTGGTGCCGGCGGAAGATTTGATCGAAGCGACCTCCGACTGCGGCGCCTACGTGATGGTGCACTCGTCGCTGAAGCGGCTGGCGGTGAAGCTGTCGAAGATCTGCAACGACCTGCGCCTGCTCTCTTCCGGTCCGCGCGCGGGCCTCAACGAGATCAACCTGCCGGAGTTGCAGGCAGGCTCCTCGATTATGCCCGCCAAGGTCAATCCGGTGGTGCCGGAAGTGGTGAACCAGGTCTGCTTCAAGGTGATCGGCAACGACACCACCTTAACCATGGCGGCAGAGGCGGGTCAGCTGCAGCTCAACGTGATGGAGCCGGTAATCGGCCAGGCGCTGTTCGAGTCGATCAGCATCCTGACCAACGCCTGCTACAACCTGCTGGAGAAATGCGTTAACGGCATCACCGCCAATAAAGCGGTATGCGAAGCCTACGTTTTCAACTCTATCGGCATCGTGACCTACCTCAACCCGTACATTGGCCATCACAACGGCGATATCGTCGGCAAGATTTGCGCGGAGACCGGTAAAAGCGTGCGCGAAGTGGTGCTGGAGCGCGGCCTGCTGACCGAAAGCGAGCTGGACGACATCTTCTCGGTGCAGAACCTGATGTACCCGGTCTACAAGGCGCGTCGCTACACTGACGAAAACGAACAGTAGGTCAATTTTCACAATGATAAAAAAGGCGCGCCGCGATCAACACGGCGCGCCTTTTTATTTGGTACATAACCGGCTCTTTTTCTCACTCTCATGAGGTGACGAATGATCGTCGTTGAATTAGCGATCGTCCTGCTGGCGATCTGGTTGGGCGCGCGTCTGGGCGGTATCGGTATCGGATTCGCGGGCGGGCTGGGCGTGCTGGCGCTGACGCTGATCTGCGGGCTGAAGCCCGGCGCCATCCCCTTTGACGTGATTGAAATTATTATGGCGGTGATCGCCGCTATCGCCGCGATGCAGGTCGCGGGCGGCATGGATTATCTGGTCAGCCTGGCGGAACGGCTGCTACGCCGCCACCCGCGCTACGTCACGCTGCTGGCGCCGCTGGTAACCTATATGATGACGCTGCTGGCGGGTACCGGCCATACCGCCTTTTCGACGCTGCCGGTGATTGCCGAAGTGGCGAAAGAACAAGGCGTGCGCCCGTCGCGCCCGCTCTCTATCGCCGTGGTCGCCTCGCAAATCGCCATTACCGCCTCGCCGCTCTCCGCCGCGGTGGTTTTCTTCGCTTCGCTGCTGGAGCCGCGCGGCGTCGGTTATATCGCCCTGCTGGCGATCGCCATTCCCTCGACGATGATCGGCCTGTTTCTTGCCGCGCTGGTCACCAACTTCCTGGGCAAAGAGCTGCATGAAGACGAGGTCTATCAGGCGCGCCTCGCCAAAGGCGAAGTGAAGCTACGCGGCGCAAGCCGCTATGAAGAGAAGCCCGGCGCCAGACGGTCAGTATTGCTGTTTCTGGTCGGTATCGTCGCCGTAGTGCTCTACGCCACCGCTATCAGCGACGGCGTGGGCCTGATTGCCGATCCGCCGCTGCCGCGCAACGAGGCGATTGTGGTGTTTATGCTGACCATCGCCACGCTGATCTCGCTGAGCTGCAAAATCGACACCAGCGCCATCCTCAGCGCCAGCACCTTTAAGTCGGGCATGAGCGCCTGCGTCTGCGTGATGGGCGTCGCCTGGCTCGGCGATACCTTCGTCAAAGCGCATATCGGCGAGATCCAGCAGCTGGCGGGCGACTTGCTGCAGCAGGCGCCGTGGCTGCTGGCGGTGGCGCTCTTTTTCGCCTCGATGCTGCTCTACTCGCAGGCGGCCACCGCCAAGGCGCTCATGCCCGCCGCGCTGCTGCTGGGCGTGTCGCCGCATACCGCCATCGCCTCCTTCGCCGCCGTTTCCGCGCTGTTCGTGCTGCCGACCTATCCGACGCTGCTGGCGGCGGTGGAAATGGACGACACAGGCTCGACGCGCATCGGCAAATATGTCTTTAACCACGCCTTTATCGTGCCGGGCGTGCTGGCGATCGCGCTGTCGGTGCTGTTCGGCTTTTTGATCGGCGGCCTGGTGCTGTAGGGCTGTTACAACCGGTAAAGCCTGAGACGCGGCGAGCGTGCTATCATCCTCGCTTTCCGCAACAGGAGCCACGCGATGAACGCCGTTGTGATTCTTTGTACCGCGCCGGATGAAGCCTGCGCGCGCAGGCTTGCAGCCCTGGCGCTGGAGGCGAAGCTCGCCGCCTGCGTCACGCTGCTGCCCGGCGCCACGTCGCTTTACGTCTGGCAGGGCACGCTGGAGCAGGCCAGCGAAGTTCAGCTGCTGTTAAAAAGCAGTACGACGCACCAGCAGGCGCTGATGGATCTGCTAAAGCGCGAACATCCCTTTGAGGTGCCCGAACTGCTGGCGCTACCGGTTCAACATGGAGACAGTGAATACTTGTCATGGCTGCACGCATCTCTTGCCTGATCGCCTTTACGCTGGCGCTGTTTATCACGCTGCCGACGCAGGCGTCGATTTTCTCCCCTAACGCCAGCAGCCGCTTTGTCCCCGTGGACCAGGCGTTTGCTTTCGATTTCAGCCAGCAGGGCCGACAGCTCATGCTCAGCTGGAAGGTCAAAGAGGGCTACTACCTTTACCGCCAGCAGATTCATATCAGCGCGCAGCAGGCGCAAATCGCGCCGGTGGCGCTGCCGCCAGGGCAACCGCATGAAGATGAGTTCTACGGCAAAAGCGAAATCTATTCGCAGGATCTTCAGGTGCCGGTGCAGCTGCGCGAGGCCGCCAGCGGCGGCAGCCTCAGCGTAACCTATCAGGGCTGCGCGGCGGCGGGCTTCTGCTATCCGCCCGAGACGCGCACCATTCCGCTCACGCCGGTGGCTGCCGACGCAGCGCCGCCCGCGGTCAGCGTCCAGCCCGCGCCAGCCGCTCCGCTGCCCTTCTCGCCGCTCTGGGCGCTGCTGATCGGCATCGGCGTCGCCTTTACTCCCTGCGTGCTGCCGATGTATCCGCTGATCGCCGGAATTATCCTCGGCGGCCAGCGCAGCGGCTCTCTGCTGCGCCTGTTTAGCCTCGCCTTGATCTACGTGCTGGGCATGGCGCTCACCTATACGCTGCTGGGCGTGGTGGTCGCGGCGGCGGGCCTGCGCTTTCAGGCGGCGCTGCAGCATCCTTATGTGCTGATCGGTTTGTCGCTGATCTTCACTCTGCTGGCGCTGTCGATGTTCGGCCTGTTCCAGCTGCAGTTTCCCGCCAGCGTCCAGACGCGACTGACGTTATGGAGCAATCGCCAGCAGGGCGGATCGCTGCCCGGCGTTTTCCTGATGGGCGCGCTGGCGGGGTTAATCTGCTCGCCCTGCACCACCGCGCCGCTCAGCGCCATTCTGCTCTACATCGCCCAGAGCGGTAATCTCTGGGCCGGCGCGGGCACGCTGTGGCTCTACGCCATGGGCATGGGACTGCCGCTGATTGTGGTCACCCTGTTCGGCAACCGCCTGCTGCCGAAAAGCGGGCCATGGATGCAGACGGTCAAGCAGGGTTTCGGCTTCGTTATCCTTGCGCTGCCGGTATTTTTGCTGGAGCGCGTGCTGGGCGATGTGTGGGGAATGCGGCTCTGGAGCGCGCTGGGCGTCGCCTGTTTCGCCTGGGCCTTTTGCAGCAGCCTGCGCGGCCAGGGCGGAAAATGGCGCCTCGTGCAGATAGCGATGCTGGCGGCGGCGCTTATTAGCGCGCGTCCCCTGCAGGAATGGGTCTGGGCCGCGCCCGCCACGGCGCAGACGGCGGCGCAGCTTCCCTTTCAGCGTATCGCCTCCGCGCCGCAGCTGGACGAGGCGCTGCGGCAGGCCAACGGCCGCGTCACCATGGTCGATCTTTACGCCGACTGGTGCGTAGCCTGCAAAGAATTCGAAAAATATACCTTTAGCGATCCAGGCGTGCGTGAGGCACTGAGCCGTTACCAGCTGTTGCAGGCTAACGTCACCGCGAATAACGCCACGGATAACGCCCTGTTGCAGCATCTTCAGGTGCTCGGCCTGCCGACCATTCTGTTTTTCGATGCGCAGGGCCGCGAGATCCCCGGCTCGCGCGTGACGGGCTTCCTTAACGCAGAGGATTTCCGCACGCATTTGCAGAATCGGGCGCGTTGAACGACACTGGAATCCCCCGCCTCAGGCGGACTCGTACAGAGAGGAGACGTCATTTGCAGCGTGAACAGGTACTCGAGCATGCGTTGAATGTGCTCGAAAAAAATGGACTGGCGGCGACGACGTCATTACTACCGCAGCTGGCTGCCAGCTGTGACATGACGCTGACGCAGCTGGAAGCGCTCTGGCCCGACAGCGACGCCATGCTTTACGATGCGCTGCGCTATCACGGGCAGCAGATCGACAGCTGGCGGCGTCAGGTTTTGCTCAGCGAGCAGCTCGACGGCGAGCAGAAACTGCTGGCGCGCTATCATGTGCTGAGCGAACAGGTGCAGAAAGGCCGCTTTCCCGGCTGCCTGTTTATCGCCGCCTGCAGCTTTTATCCGCAGCCGGATCAGCCGGTGCATCAGATTGCCGAACAGCAGAAACAGGCTTCCTGGCACTTCACGCACAGCATTCTGGTGGAACTCGGGCTGGATAACCCGACGATGGTGGCGGACCAGCTTGAGCTGATTCTGGAAGGCTGCCTCAGCAAGCTGCTGGTGAAGCGGAACGTGCAGGACGTGGCGACAGCCAAACGTCTGGCGGAAGATGTGCTGCGCATCGCGCTGTGCCGCGCTAACGGCGCGCTGGCCTAGGGTTTTGCCGCTCCTGCCTGAAAAGCAGGCAATCAGTCACGTTTTCCCGCTTTTTTACCGGAAAGGCGTTGACGCGAAGCGGCCATTACGGTTTAATGCGCCCCGTTGCCCGAATAGCTCAGTCGGTAGAGCAGGGGATTGAAAATCCCCGTGTCCCTGGTTCGATTCCGGGTTCGGGCACCACAAATTAAAGAACCCAGCCTATGGCTGGGTTTTTGCTTTTGTGCGGAACCCATCATCGAACCGGTTCGATGACCTCGCCGCGTCCTGCGGCTCGCCCTGCGGGTTTGCCGCGCAGGCGCGACAAAGCAAAAATGCTCCCGGCATTTTTGTCCGGGTTCGGGCACCACAAATTAAAGAACCCAGCCTATGGCTGGGTTTTTGCTTTTGTGCAATTTATGACTGACTCCGCACGCATCCAGTCGCAAAGATTGCCCAGCATTTGCATACAGCGCTCAAGCTGCTCGACGGCGACAAACTCGTCCGCCTTATGCCCCTGCGCCATACTCCCCGGCCCACACACCAGCGTCGCTATGCCGATCTCGTCGAACAGGCCGCCTTCCGTGCCAAACGCGACGGTGGTAAATGTTTCGCTGCCGCTCCACTGCGCCAGCCAGCGGGCGAAATCGCCCTGCGGATCGGTCAACAGACCGGGATAGGCGCCCAGCGGCTGAAACGCGATCTCGCTCTCTGGCGCCCGTTCCCGCATCGCAGGCAGCAACTGGTCGCGCGCGAAGGCTGCGATATTCTCCAGCACGCCATCGACATCGGCCGCCGGCAGCGTGCGCAGCTCAAAATCGAACTGGCAATCCTGCGGCACGATATTGAGCGTCGCGCCGCCCTGAATAGTGCCGACCTGCAGGGTGCTGAACGGTGGATCGAAGCGCGCGTCCTGCGTCTGCCGCAGCGACTCGCCGACGCGGACGAGATGTCCAATCAGCTGCGCTGCCTGTTCGATAGCGTTGACGCCCTGCGGCGCATAGGCGGAATGGCAGGCGCGGCCGCGCACCTGACAGCGCATCGCCACTTTGCCCTTATGGCCGTAAACCGGCTGCATTGCCGTGGGTTCGCCGATAATGCAGAGTGCGGGCTTTTCCGGCGATGCCCTGAGATGCGCCACCAGCGAGCGCACGCCCAGGCAACCGACCTCCTCGTCGTAAGAGAAAGCCAGATGCAGCGGCATCCGCAGCGGCTGCGCTAAAAAGCGATCCAGCGACGCCAGCACGCAGGCGATAAACCCTTTCATGTCGGCGCTGCCTCGGCCATAGCAGCGCCCGTCGCGCTCGGTCAGCGCAAAAGGCGGCACCGTCCAGCGCTGTCCGTCGACCGGCACCACGTCGGTATGGCCCGACAGCATCACGCCGCCGTCTCCCGCCGGTCCCAGCCGCGCGTAGAGGTTGGCTTTCGCGCCGCTCTCGTCATAAAACAGCTCAGCCGCAACGCCGCGCCGCGCAAGGAGATCGCGAATAAAACCGATCAGCGCCAGGTTTGATTCGCGGCTGGTGGTGTCGAAAGCGAGCAGCGCCGCCAGCGTGTCGCGCAGCGCATTATTCATTGCCCGGCACGCCGTAGCTCGGCGCGTCGCGCGGATCAAGCGCGCGCGTCACGTAGGCCTCCATTTGCGGTTCGTAGGCGAGCCACAGGCGCGACAGCTCGCCGACCGGATCGTCGTCGACCCAGTCGACGCGCAGATCCACCAGCGGCCAGGTATAGTCGTCTACCACTTTCACGGCGGCGGAATGCACCGGTCCCGCCTCGCCGCCGCGCGCGATGCCCGCCTGCAGCGCCGCGATCAGCCGGCTGGCCAGCTCGCCGGAAGAGGCTGCAAATGCCGCGACCATCGCGTCAATCACCGCGCCATCCGCCAGCATATTGCCCGCCGCTACACAGTTTTCGCCCTGCGCCACCTTCCAGACGCCCAGGGTTTCGCTGCCGCTGAAGTGCGCCACGTCGCCGGCGGAATCGATCACCGTCACCTGGCGATAGTCGCTGAAGCGATCCTCCGCCAGCGCCAGCTTCAGCGCCTGCTGCGCCGACGCTCCCGCTTCCAGCTGCGCCAGGATCTGCTGACCGAGCGCGGGCAGAGTAATGTTCTGGCTGGAGACCGCGCCCGTGCCCGCCTGTAGCCAGGGACAGCGCGCGCCGACCGCGATGCTGGAGGAGCTGATGGCGATGCCGAGCTGTCCGCTCTCCGGGCAGCGCGCGCTAATAGAGAGCGTCATAACGCCTCCTTGCCGTGCCAGTCATCAGGGATCACGGCGATAACGTCGATCTCCATCAGCCACTGCGGCTGCGCCAGCGCCGACACCACCAGCCCGGTCGAGATTGGAAAAACGCCCTTCAGCCATTTGCCCACTTCCAGATAGACCGGCTCGCGGTAGCGCGGATCGGTGATATAGGTGGTGGTTTTCACGATATGCGACAGGTCGCTGCCCGCCTCTTCCAGCAGCTGCTTCACGTTCTTCATCGCCTGCTCCGCCTGCAGGCCCGGCTCGCCCAGCCCCACCAGCCTGCCGTCGAAATCGGTGCCGACCTGGCCGCGTACGTAAACGGTATTGCCTGCGCGCACCGCCTGGCAGAGATCGTTGTTGAGCGCCTGATTGGGATAGGTCTCTTTGGTGTTGAACATGCGAATACGGGTATGGGTTGGCATCATTGCTCTCCTGCTGGGTTAAAAGGGCGACGCGGTCTGGTAGTGCTGATACTGGCGCTGAATCGCGATCTGATCGGCGATATATTTCGCGTCGTGCCATACGCCCCAGATAAAGGTAGAGCCGCGACGGGAGAGCCAGGGCAGTCCGAGAAAGTAGACGCCTGGCTCGCCGGAAACGCCGCGGTGGTGCTGCGGTTTGCCTTTCTCATCAAAGGCGTCAACCTTCAGCCAGCTGTAATCCGCCGCGTAGCCGGTCGCCCAGATAATGCTGCTAATGCCTGCGCTGGCGAGATTCAGCTCGCTGAGCGGATGCGCGACGCAGTCGGGATCGGGCAGAAAGCGCCGCGCCTCCGGCTCTTCTGGCAGGTCGAGGCCGTTACGGGCGATATAGGCGTCCGCCGCATCGAGCAGCGCCAGATAGCTGGCGTCGCCGCGCGCGATGTTGTGCGCCAGATCGGGCTGAAACCGCACTGTTTCGCCGTCGAACCTCTCGGTCATACCGACCAGATTGACGCCCTGGTTTGCCAGCGCGCGGAAATCCACGGTATGGCCGCCGCGCGCCCCGCTCACCGCGATGGTGACGTGTTCTTTGCCCGGCTGGCTTGCCGCCGCATCCCACATACCGAGCACGCCCAGCCACCAGCAGAAGTCGCGGTTGCGATAGGCGCGCGGCGGTCGATCGTGCGGGCCGACCGAGAGATAAACACTTTTTCCGGCGCGCTGCAGCTCATCGGCGATCTGCACGCCGGAGGATCCGGCGCCGATCACCAGCACGCCGCCTTCCGGCAGCTGCTGCGGGTTGCGATAGTCGGCGGAGTGAATCTGCGTCAGGCGCTCGCTGCGCGGCGCGATTGCCGGGATCACCGGCTTCTGGAAGGGCCCGGTGGCCGCCACGATACGCTGCGCCTCAATCACTCCGTCCGAGGTGTGCACGGTGAATCCCGCGCGCCCACGGTTACGCTCCACGCGCAGCACCTCCACGCCGGTGCGGATTGGCGCATGAAACTTTTCCGCGTAGGCGACGAAGTAGTCCGCCACCTTCTCTTTGGCGACAAAGCTGTCGGGCGCGCACTCTGGAAACGCCATGCCGGGAAAGCGGTCGTGCCAGGCGGGGCCGTTCGCCACCAGCGAATCCCAGCGCCCGCTGCGCCAGGCTTCGGCGATGCGGTTTTTCTCCAGTACCAGGTGCGGAACGTCGAGGCGGCTCAGGTGTTCGCTCATCGCGACGCCCGCCTGCCCGGCGCCAATCACCAGGGTATCTATTTCTGTTTTCATCTCTGTCATTTCCGCGTCCTTCAACCAGCCACCGGCCGATATATTCACCATGGGGAAGGTTTCCAAGACTATTTGAGCCGACAGAGCGGGTAAAATATTATAAAGCTAACGCCTGCATAGGAATTTATTAGGCTGCGCGACAGGTACGCCTGAAATACGTTATTGAAGTGACGGCGCAGGGAAAAGTTCAGCGCGACGACAATACTCCATAAACAATTGCGCCGGTCTTGTCGGCTCATTATTTTGCAGATAAGCCATGATCAGCATCGAATCCGCCATCTCATCTTCAATCTCAAGATGAATTAATTTCTGTCCGTCGTAAGTAATATCGGAGCAGGGACGGGTTACCAGCACGGAAAAGCCTAATCCCTGGCCTACCATACAGCGCACCATTTCGATTGAGGGCGAGCTGTAGGCGACCTCGGGATGGTAGCCCTTCTCTTTAAAGATGCGGATAAAGTAGTTTTTACTCGGGATCGCATCCAGCAGGATCATTGGCTCGCGGCTCAGCTGCTGCAGCGTCACCGTCGCCTGACGCGCCAGCGGATGCGCGGCGGGCAGCAGCGCATAGGGCCGGTGCGGCGCGTTCAGCGGCTCTTTTTTGATCGAGTGGTCGAGGTCGAGATCGTAGAGAAACGCCAGGTCGAAACGCCCGCGATGCAGTCCGTGCATCAGCTCGTGCTGCTCGCCGTCATAGAGCTCGATGGTGATATCGGGATAGATTTTTTTAAATCCGGCGATAAGTTTCGGCAGATAGAGCGGCGCGGCAGACTCAAAGCAGCCGACGGCGATGGTGCCGGAGACCAGCTGATGCTCGGCGCGCGAGTTCTGCTCAAACTCATAGGAGAGCCGCAGCAGATCGCGCGCTTTCTCGTAAAAGCGGCGCCCGCCCGGCGTCAGGGAAACGCCCTGCGCGTGATGGCGGATAAACAGCTGCTGGTCAAAGGTATCTTCCAGATTTTTAATGGCGATGGAGATAGAGGGCTGCGCGATATGCAGCTGGCGTGACGCTTCGGCGATGCTCTCTGTTTCGACCACCGTGACGAAATACTTAAGCTGTTTCAGCGTGAATCGCATCATAAAAACCTTACTTATCTCTTTTTAGCGCGCTCGACTGGCGCGCTTTTTTACAGGTCATCTGTCGCTGCAAGGGCCATGCCACTCCTGCGCCCTGTTAACGCGCAGCCTGTCGACCTACCGCGCGGGTGGCAACATTCGCTTTGTTGCTGATATATCAACGGCTGAATAAATTTAATTTGTCAGCGAAAAGGTTTTATTTTTTGCGCTGCATCATTTTGGCACAGAGCTGCTCTTCAAAAGAGCAAATGTGCGGCAAGATAAATGGCGCCAACCTGAAAACGCCTCTCTTTTTAAAATAATCAGCGCCGTGCATCATTCGCCCGATCTTTTTTGGCTGAATAGTTTTTTTAAAGTCTGAAGGCAACATTTTACTAATTGCCTCAAATTAGCTGCTGCCGCCATAGTGTGAATAAATCGACAGCGGCGAATTCCTCTTTTTGAAATTCGCGTTTATTTAAGCGAGTGAAATGCCTCATGACTTTTAACTGGAACTATATGTTCAGCCTGTTCAGCGACGCCGAATTCTGGCTGGCGACCTGGACCGTCATTAAACTGAGCTTGCTCACCTGGGGCATCAGTATCGTAGTGGGATTTGTACTCGCATTGGCGAAGCAGTCGAACCGTCTGCTGTTCAACCTGCCGGCGCGCGGCTATATCTGGCTGTTCCGCAGCCTGCCGCTGCTGGTGCTGCTGATTTTCGTTTATAACCTGCCGCAGGCCGCACCGGGAACCTCCGCGCTGCTGAGCGATCCCTTCTGGGCGGGCCTGATCGCCATGGTGCTCAGCGAAAGCGCCTATATCGCTGAAATTCACCGCGGCGGGCTGCTTTCGATCCCGAAAGGCCAGAGCGAAGCCGCTCGCGCGCTGGGCCTGCGCTTCGCCGGTATTCAGTGGCGCATCATTATTCCGCAGGCGGTGCGCGTCGCCCTGCCCGCGCTGGCGAACGAATATATCGCCATCGTTAAGCTCAGCTCGCTGGTGTCGGTAATCTCTCTTACCGAGATCCTGATGGTCGGCCAGCGCCTCTATTCGCAGAACTTCCTGGTGATGGAAACCATGGCGGCGGTCGCCTGCTACTACGTGCTGATCGTGACGGTGTTCGACTTCCTGCTCAAACAGCTGGAGCGCCACCTCGACGTTACCCAGCGCCGTCCGGCCGGCAAAATAGATGAGCAGCTGTTCGCGCTGGCGCAGCGAGCCGCCACGCCGATCGCGCGTCCGGCGGCGCAGGCCAGCGGTCCGGCGCTGCAGGCGTCGCGGCTGCACAAAGCCTATAACAACGTGGAAGTGCTGGGCGCGGTCAGCCTGCAAATCCAGCCTGGCGAGGTGGTGTCGGTGATTGGCCCCTCCGGCTCCGGCAAAACCACGCTGATCCGCCTGCTCAACGGGCTGGAGCAGATCGACAACGGTGAAATCCGCATCAACGGCCAGCCTTTTATCCACCTTAGCCAGCAGGGCGAACAGAAGCCGCGCTTTATCGAGCACGCCGAACACCGCCTCAACATCGGCATGGTGTTCCAGAGCTTTAACCTGTTTCCTCACCTCAGCGTGCTGGACAACCTGATGCTGGCGCCGCGCTACCACCGGCTGGCGACGCGAGATGCGCTAAAGCAGCAGGCCTGCGAGCTGCTGCATAAGGTCGGGATGCTGGAACACGCGTGGAAATATCCGCATCAGCTCTCCGGCGGCCAGCAGCAGCGCGTCGCCATCGCCCGCGCCCTGATGATGCGTCCGCAGATCATGCTGTTTGACGAGCCGACTTCGGCGCTCGATCCGGAAAAGGTCAACGAAGTGCTGCAGGTGATCGAAACCCTGGCGCATGAGGGCATCACCATGGTGATCGTCACCCATGAGATGAACTTCGCCTTTAAGGTCTCCGACCGCATCGTATTTATGGAGAAAGGCCGCGTCGTTTGCGACGACGCGCCGCAGGCCATGCGCAGCGGGCAGCATCCGCGCGTCGAAGCCTTTTTAAAAGATGTTTCTCTGGCTTAACCCATGTAACCAGCACGAGGGAAAATCATGATCGAACAGTGGCAGATAGACCAGTATCACCAGCAGGGTTTTCTGGTAGTGGAAAACGTATTAAGCGCCGAGGAGATCGCCGCGCTGCAGCACGATTTCGACGGCTGGGTGGAGGAGAGCCGCAGCCAGCAGGCGGCGTACGGCGACACGCTGGACGGCCGCGCGCGCTTCGATCTGGAAGGCGATCACCGCGCCGACCATCCGTCGCTGCGCCGGGTCAGCTCGCCGACCGAAATCTCCGCCGCCTATCGCCGCGCCGCGCTGCAGTCGCGCATGGCGCAGATTGCCGGTCAGCTCACCGGCGGCCAGGGCGCGCGCTTCCACCACAGCAAGATCAACTCTAAGCTGCCGCACACCGCCACAAAAGTTGAGTGGCATCAGGATTTTCTCTTCACGCCGCACAGCAACGACGACATCGTCACCGCGCTGCTGATGGTCAGCGAAGTGACGCCGGAAAACGGTCCGCTGAACGTGGTGCCGGGCAGCCATAAAGGCCCGCTCTACTCCCACTGGCAAAACGGCCGCTTTACCGGCGCAGTGGATAAAACGGTGGTCGAGGCGCAGTGCGGCCAGCCTGCCGCCTGTTTCGGCCCGGCAGGATCGGTCTGCTTTATGCACACGCGCCTGCTGCACGCCTCTAGCCCGAACGAAACCGAGCTGCCGCGCACGCTGTTTATCGCCGTCTATGCGGCGGAAGACGCCCTACCCTTCGGCGAGAACCCGCTGCCGAGCCTGGACGCCGGCGCGCTGGTGTTCGGCGCAGAGAGCGGCACCATCCGCAGCACCGCCAACCAGTTCCGTTTGCCGCAGAAGCCGAGCGGCGCATCCTTCTTTGTTCAGCAGGCCGGAAACGATCTTGCCCGCGCGTAATCGCCACCACGGAGGCTCTATGAAATCTGTTGCCCTGACTTTTTTGGCCGCCAGCGTCGCGCTGGGGTCGTTTAGCGCCTCGGCGTTCCAGCAGCCGGGAAAAATCATCGCCGGTTCCGACATGACCTTTTTTCCCTATGAATATATTGAGAACAACAAACCGACCGGCTTCGATATCGAGTTTCTCGACGGGCTGGCGAAGGTGATGGGCCGCCAGGCGGTTAATCTCGACACCCGCTTTCCCAACCTGATCACCGGCCTGCAGGGCAACCGTTTCGATATCACCAACTCTTCGATGTACATCACCGCGGAACGGCTGAAGGTGATTGATATGATCCCCTATCTCAAGAGCGGCGAGGCGATCCTGTCGCTGAAAGGCGCCGCTTTTCAGCCGAAAACGCCGGAAGAATTTTGCGGCCATAAAATCGGCTCGATGGGCGCCACCTCCTGGCTGCAGCAGCTGCATAAACTCTCCGCCGACTACTGCGTGAAAAACGGCAAGCCGCCGATCGCCATTAGCGAGTACACCACCGATCCGCAAACCACCCAGGCGATGCTGTCGCACGCGGTGGAGGCGCAGATCACCGACGCCGCCGTGGCGCGCGGCGTGGTGCAGAAGCTAGGCGACCGCGTGCAGATCTCATCGGAAACGCTGATCTATCCGGTGCTGAACGGCTTCGGCGTGAAGAAAGGCAACGATGAGGTGAAGCAGGCGCTGATCGACGGGCTGGAGAAATACAGCAAGACGCCGGAATACGCCGCGCTGCTGAAGAAGTATAACTTCGAGGCGCCCAGCGCAGAAGATATCAAGACGCTGATGCCGCAGCCGTGATCCCGTTGCGGGCGTCAGATATCCGTCGCCCGCGCTCCTTTTTCTATCCTCTGTCAGGAGAGATTTATGGCGCTCTCGTTTGAAGAACAGACCCGCATCGATCTGGCCGCCACCTTTCGCATCATTGCCCACCTGGGCATGCACGAGGCGGTAGCGAACCACTTTAGCGCGGCCGTCTCCCCGGATGGTCGACAGTTTCTGCTGAATCCGAAGTGGAAACACTTTTCCCGCATTCGCGCCAGCGATCTGCTGCTGCTCGACGCGGACGATGCCGCCTGCGCGCAGCGCGACGACGTGGACGCCACCGCCTGGGCGATACACGGCCAGATTCACCAGCGTCTGCCGGAGGTGCGCGTGGTGCTGCATCTGCACCCGATCTACGCCACTAGCGTCGCCTGTCTGGCCGAGCCGCATATACCGCCGGTCGATCAGAACACCGCGCGCTACTTTAACCGCGTGGCGATCGATACCCTTTACGGCGGCATGGCCGACACGGCAGAGGAAGGCGCGCGGCTGGCGAGCCTGCTGGCGGGCAAAAGCCGCCTGCTGATGGGCAACCACGGCGTCATGGTCACCGGGACGGATATCGGCGAAGCCTTCGACGATATCTGGACGCTGGAGCGCGCCTGCCAGATCCTGGTAACCGCCTGGTCCACCGGCCAGCCGCTGAAAATTCTCAGCGATGCGGTAGCGGAGAAGACGGCGCGCGCCTGGGAAGGCATACCCAACTTCTCGCGCCAGCATTTTGAAGAGATGAAGGCGCTGATGATCGCCGCCGATCCGTCGCTGCTCGATTAGCCTCGCAGGAGGTCGCTAACACTCGACCCAGAGCGCGCCCGCCTCCGCCGACTTGACGCACTGTTCCACCCAGCGCACGCCCGCCAGCCCGGCATGGACGTCGGGATACCAGAAGCTTTGCAGGAAGGCGGCGTCGCCGCGATCGCTGGCGGCGAACGCCTGCGCGAAGCGGCGATAGAGATTCGACCAGGCGTCGAACAGCCCTTCGGTATGACCGCCGCCGATGCGATCCTCTTCCAGCGCGCGCGGCGCCAGGTAAGGCATGCCGCGCTCAAGAATGCGCACCGGTTCGCCCTGCACTTCGTAGCGCAGCTGGTTGGGCTGTTCGTCCCACCACTCCAGACTCGCCTTCGCGCCGACGATACGGATCTTCTGGCCGTGCATCGACCCGCAGTTCACCGCCGAGGCCCAGAGCGTGCCGACCGCGCCGTTGTCATACTCCATCATCACAAACGCGTTATCTTCCAGCGGCGCGCGCGTGGCGACAAAGCTCTGGCGGGCGCAGAGCAGCCGTTTAACTTTTAGCTGCGGCGCCATGGTCTCGGCAAGGAACAGCGGATGGGTCGCCAGATCGCCCAGCACATAGCTGGGACCGACGAAGCGAGGATCAACGCGCCAGCGCGTGCTGGCATTTTGCAGCTCTACCGCCTCATGGTGGAAGCCGTGGGCGAACTGCATGTTGACGATGCGAATCTCGCCCAGCATCCCCTGCGCAATCATCTCCCGCGCCTGCTGGATCAGCTGATGTCCGGCATAGCCATAGGTCACGCCGATCAGCTTGTTTTTCTCCGCGCATAGCCGTTCCAGCTCGTCCGCCTCCTGGGTGGTAAAACAGAGCGGCTTTTCACAGACCACGTGTAGCCCGGCGTTGAGCGCCGCGCGGCAGATGGCGAAGTGGGTATTATTGGGCGTGGCGACGGAAACCGCTTCGATGCCGTCCTCGCGCGCCGCTTCGGCGGCAAATAGCGTCTCGTAGTCGGGATAGCAGCGTTCGGCCGCCACGCCCAGCGAGGTGCCGAAGGCGCGGCCGCGCTCGGCGTCAATATCAAACGCGCCCGCCAGCAGCTGAAAGTTGTTGTCGCGCAGCGCTGCCGAGCGGTGAATATAACCGATCTGGCTGGTGCCGCCGCCCCCGACCATGCCCCAGCGCAGGGCGCGATCTACCGCTTTTGTACCGTTAATCATCGTCTTCTCCTTAAAAACCCACGGATTTGAGATAGGTCAGACTGGCGCTGACGTCGCGCAGGCTGGTGTCGGCCTGGCGCGGATCGCGCTCCTGTTCCAGCGTGATCCAGCCCTGGTAGCCCTGTTCGGCCAGAAAGGCGCGCACCGCCGGATAGTCGATTGCGCCCTGCCCGATCGGGCACATTACCCCTTCGGCGCAGGCGCTAAAGAAGTCGAGGCCGCGCGCCAGCACATCACGCCACACCGCATCGTTGACGTCTTTGAAATGGAGATAGTCGATGCGGCGCCAGTAGTGCCGCAGCGCGGCGATGGGATCCATGCCCGCATAGTAAAGATGCCCCGTATCGAGGCAGAGCCCGGCGACCTCATGCGGAATATCCTGCGCCAGCTGCGCCAGTTCGTCAGCGAACTCGATGCTGCCGCCCGCGTGCGGGTGGATCACCGGCCGTACGCCGTAGTCGCGCCAGGCGATCTCGCTGATTTGCGTGATATGGCGCATCAGGCGCTGCCAGTCAGCCGCCCCGAGGCGCGGCGCGCGTTCAGACTGACCGGCCAGCCGGGCGCGCTCGGGGTTGCCGAAGTCGATGATCACCAGATAGGGCGCGGGCGCGTTGTCACCATGCGTCTTCTCAGCGGTGGGAATGCGGGACAGGGTGCGGCACAGCTTGTGCGTCAGCTCGACCATCGTCGGGAAATGGGCCTCGCTGACCAGATCGTCGAACAGCGTGGCGGCGACGATCGACAGGCCGTGCTGGTTCAGCGCGCCGCTGAGTTCGTCAGGGTCGCCAGGCAGATAGCGCCACGGGCCTAGCTCGATGCTGCGGTAGCCCGCCTGCGCCGCTTCGCGCAGCACCGTCTGCCACGGCGGCAGAAAGGGGTTGTCGGGATTATCGACGCCCCAGCTACAGGGCGCGTTGGCGATATGGATGGTCACGATAGCTCTCCAGGCAGGCACATTTGCCGCGAGTATCGAACATATTTTCCACATCAAACAACAGTGAAAGTTTTATTCTTTGATAGCGATCATAGTTATTCTTATCATAAAAATGATAGAAAATTATCATTTAAATCAGTAATTAACTGATTTACATATTTTCTCTGGTGATAATCTCGAAAGGCAGAATCACCTGCTCATATCGTGCGTCGCGCTCGCTCTGGCGCTCAGTGCAGAGCTGCACCACGGCGGCGGCCATCGTCTCGATGTTATGACGCAGCATCAGGGTGATACTCCCGTCGATAAGGGCCAGTTCGCCCTCCTGCACCGGACCGTGACACACCAGCATGACCCCGCGCTGCGCCTGTTCGCGCAGCGCGCGCACCACGCCTTCGATACCGCCGCACGGCGCATAGATCAGCTGCAAATCGGCATGCCCGTCCAGCAGCGCCTGCGCGGCGCGATAGCCGCCTTCGACGCTTTCGCGGGTGTTGAGCGGCTCGAGCACGCGCTGCGTCGCCCCATACTCCCGCATCCCGGAGCGAAAGCTGATTTCGCAGCTCTCCTGGCAGGTAAAGCGGTGGTCGCCGAGCAGCACGCCGACGCTGCCGGGCCGACGCAGCAGATGCTGCGCCATCCAGGCGGCGGTGCGCCCCGCCTTCTGATTATCCACGCCGATATAGCCCGCCTGACCGCAGGGCGAAAAGTCGGAGAAGAGCGCGTAGACCCGCACGCCCTGACGCGATACCGCCTGAATGGCATGGCGGATCAGAGGATGATCGAGCGCCACCACACCAATCACGTCGACGCGCGTCGCCAGCGCGCGCAGCGATTGCGCCGCCTGCTCAACCTCGTCGATGCCGTGGGTGACGAAAAGCGGCTCGACGCCAGCGGGATGGTGCGGCATGGCCTGCTCGCACAGCGCCTCGCTCAGCTGCCGGTAGAGCGAATAGTCGGTGGAAAGCAGCAGAAATCCCATGCGTAGCGTCGCCGTCGGCGGCGCGCCGGGATGCAGTAGCCGGGATTGCGCATGGCGATAGCCTAACCGGCTGGCCGCCGCCAGCACCCTTTGTTCGGTTGCGCCGCGCACCGGGGCGCGCTGATTCAGCACGCGATCCACCGTCGCCACGCCGACCCCCGCTTCGCGCGCGATAGCGCTCATGGTGACTTTCGTCATTCTCTGTTGCCTCCTGTGACGGTAACGCCGTTGCCCGGCCGCGAGCGACCTCGCGCTTTCGCTATCCTAACCGCTCAAGCGCGCCTGCCCGATCGTTTGATAAAACAGAGCGCGCATAAATTTGATCCTCTTCGCATAACGAAACATTTATTTCTAAATGATTTTCATTCGGAAAAAACATTTGCTAGAAATTTTCCTCAATCCGTCCGCGGAAAGGCTGATGGAATTCCATCAGCAAAAGGTTAGAGAGGGCAGCCTCAGGCTTTCTATAGTGAAAGCCTGACGGAGGCAGCGGCACGCCGCAGCTGGCCATTAACAGACTAATAAGTATGGAGTTGTTATGTTTCTCTCTACCCTGCCTGCTCCGCGCCTGCCCGATGCGCACCAGATCCCGGCGCTGCGCTGGGGCATCATTGGCCCTGGCTGGATCGCCGATCGCTTCGCCAGCGCCTTATGTCATCACACCCATCAGCAGCTGACCGCGGTTTCATCGCGTAGCCTTGATAAGGCGCAGGCGTTCGCCGACAAATGGTCGATTCCCCATGCGTGCGGCGGCATTGATGCCCTGCTGGCACGCGATGATGTCGACGCGATCTATATCGCTACGCCGCATAACCACCATTTCCCTGACGGCCTGCGCGCGCTGCAGGCGGGGAAACATGTGCTCATCGAAAAGCCGCTGGCGCTCAATGCGCATCAGGGCGAAGCGTTGCAACAGGCGGCGCAGCGCGCACAGCGGCTCTGTATGGAGGCGATGTGGTGCGACTTTGCGCCGAAATATGACGTGATCCGCCAGCTGCTGGCAGATGGCGCGCTGGGCGACGTACACAGCCTGATCGCCGATCACGGCGAATTTTTTACCCCGGATCACCGCATTTTTAATTCCGATCTCGCCGGCGGGCCGATGCTCGATCTCGGCAGCTATCTGGTCGCATTCAGCATCCTGGTGGGTGGCGCTCCTGAACGTATCGTCGCGCAGGGCGAACCTGCGCCGGGCGGCGTCAACGGCCAGACCGCAATGCTCTTTACCCATGCGCGCGGCATGCAGTCGGTGCTGCACACCACGCTGTTCAGCAATACGCCGGGCACCGCGGCGATCGCAGGACGCGACGCCACGCTCTACCTGGACGGGCAGTTCTATGCGCCGGGCAACTTTCGCCTGGTCTCCAGCGATAAGCGCCGCACGCTGCACTGGGAAGAGCCGGCGAATCGCTATCAGCAGCTCAGCCATGAGATTGATCACTTCGCCTGGTGCGTCGGCCAAAGCCTGACGGACTCGCCGGTGCGTTCGCTGGCGACCTCGCTGCTGACGCTGCGCGCGATGGATGAAGTACGTCGGCAGATCGGCGTGGTATTCAACGAAGAACGCTAACTAAAGCCAGGAGTCGTGAAGATGAAAATCGCTTTTGACGTGGATGTAATCAGAGATATGGGCATTACCCGCATGGTGCATCAGGTGGCCGAATGGGGATACCGCTATATCGAGCAGTCGCCTCATCCGCAGATCAACCCCTTCTACAAGCACCCAAAGGCCAGCCGCGAAATTATGCGCGAATATAAAAACGCGCTGAATGCCACCGGCGTGGAGATCTCGTCGTTTATCGTGGTTTATCGCTGGTCCGGTCCGGACGAGCTGCGTCGTCAGGCGGCGGTAAAAAACTGGAAACGCATGATTGAGATTGCCGTGGAGATGGGCGTGCAGGTGATCAACACCGAGCTCTCCGGCAACCCCAACGAGCCGGAGATTTGCGAAGAGATGTTCTACCGCTCGATGGAAGAGCTGCTGCCCCTGTTTGAGCGCGAAAATATCCGCGTCGAAATCCAGTCGCATCCGTGGGATTTTTGCGAGAACAGCAACGAAACCGCCGATATGGTGAAGTCGTTCCGCAGCGACAACGTGAAATATGTTTACAGCGTGCCGCACACCTTTTTCTACGACAACGGCAAGGGCGACGTTCGGCCGATGCTGGAGTATGCCGGCGAGGATCTCTCCCATGTGCTGATCGCCGATACCATGAACCACACCAAGCACTGCCGTTATATCGTCAACCCGCCGGGCGTGGACGCCACTATCCACCAGCATGTCGGCGTCGGCGAAGGCGAGGTCGATTTCGACACGCTGTTCCAGACGCTGCGCGAGATGGACTTCGCCAGTCGCACTTATAAAGTGGGCGGCGAATCCATTATCGCGTCCGCCCTGTTCGGCTATCCGGAGAAGATGAAGACGCAGGCGGTCGAGACGCGCGAGCTGATCGAGCGCGAGCTGCTGAGCCGATAAGAGACTACGCCAGCCGCTCAACCTGAACGAAGCGTCCGCTGGTCAGCGACTCGCACGCCGCTTCGGCAATCGCCTGCGCCTGCAATCCATCCATCAGGCCAGGCAGATCCGCCACCGTTTCGCCGCCAAGACAGCGCAGGAAGGCGTCCAGCTGAGCGTAGTACGTATCGCGCACGCGGCTGAACCAGTCCGGGAACAGGCCGGGCTGAGTGATGCCGCTTTGCTGATAGAGCGTCGCGCCGCGCATCGCCTGCGGCTCCGACGCCAGCATGCCTCGCGATCCCACCACGCTGATGCGTTCGTCATAGCCGTATGCGGTACGGCGGGTGTTATCGAGCTGCGCCAGCGCGCCGTTTTTCAGCTGCATAATCAGCACCGAGGTGTCGACATCGCCGAAGTCGCGCAGCGCAGGCTGCGCCAGCGCCGCGCCCAGCGCGCCGACCGTTTCAACCTCGTCGTTGGTCAGAAAACGCAGCAGATCGAAAAAGTGAATGGCCTGGTCGCGCATCTGTCCGCCTGACGCGCGCAGATAGTCGAGGGGCGGCATCTCAGAGGCGCGACACACCATCTGGATCAGCTCCGGCGCGCCGATAGCGCCCTGTTGAAGCTGCTGCTTCAGCTGCTGGTGGCTGCGGTCGAAGCGACGGTTAAAGCCGACGGTGACCGGCACCTTCAGCGGCGCAAGACTTTCCACCACCGCGCGCGCCTTCGCCAGCGACAGATCGATGGGCTTTTCGCAGTAGATCGCCTTGCCGGCATTTGCCGCCTGTGCCAGAAAATCAGCGTGCGTCGGCGTCGAGCTGGCGATCAGCACCATATCAATATCGTCGCGGTTAAGCGCCTCGCTAACGCGGCCTGCGCGCGCGCCATATCGCTGCGCCAGCGCCTCGGCGCGCGCCGCATCAAGGTCGCACACCAGCGCCAGATGCGCGCCTGGATGCGCCGCCAGATTCGCGGCGTGCACCTGGCCGATAAAACCGCTGCCGATCAGGGCAACGCGTTGAGTTACGGGGGACATTTGCGATCTCCTCTTCACAGTTCGGGATAGCTGACCTTGTCAAAATAGCCCGTTCTGTCAGGCTGGCTGAACGCAGAAATTGATGGAATTCACTCAGCATGAAGCGAATGACGCTCAGTAAGCTGGCGCACGCCGCCGGCGTCGGCGTGGCGACCGTAGACCGGGTGCTTAACGATCGCGGCGGCGTGTCGCCAGCGATGACCAGAAAGGTGCTGGAGGCAGCGCGTGCGGCGGGGCTTAACCGCATTTTACCGGAAGAGCATCGCCAGCCGTGGCAAATCGAAGTGATCCTCAGCAGCACCGACGCCTTTTTCTTTCAGCAGCTGGCGCAGGATTTTCAGCAGCTGGCCGACGCGCTCGGCTATCGCCGCCTGCGCCTGCAGCGCACCTTTATCGCCGAGAACGCGCCGGAGAAACTGGCGGCGCATATTCTCGCCAGCAGCCGCAGAATGGACGGGCTAATGGTCTTCGCGCATGAACATCCCGCGATTTATCAGGCGCTGAGCGACTGCAAAGCGCGCGGCGTGCCGGTGATCACCCTGATTTCCGATCTGCCCGACGCCGATCGTCTGCTGCACGTGGGCATCAATCAGCTGCAGGCCGGGCGCACCGCCGGGCTGATGATGGGCAGCATGCTGGCGCGCGCGGGCGAGGTGCTGACGATCAGCGGCCGCGTCGACTATCGCGCGCACCGTCAGCGCATCGAGGGATTCCGCGACGTGCTGCAACAGCGCTTTCCCCATCTGGCGCTGCGCGAAGCGCTGGCCGGCCTGGAAGATCGTTCGCGCATCAGCAAGCTGCTGGAGAAGGCGCTGGTGACCTCCCCGTCTATTGTCGGCGTCTACAATACCGGCCTTGGCAACCGCGAGATCTCCGAGGCGCTGGCGCGCCACCGCCGCGAACGCGACGTGGTTTACATTACGCATGAGCTTTACGCCACCACGCGCCGCCTGCTACAGCAGCGCACGCTTACACTGACGCTCGACCAGAATACCCAGCGCCATGCCCAGCTGGCGCTGAACCTGCTGTTGCAAAAGCTGGAAAAGGGCGGCGATTTTTCTATGTATGCCGATGGGCGCGTCGATTTTATGCTCTACACCCAGGAGAACGTCGATTAGCGAACGCCAGCAGGGTTAAACCGCAATTATTCGCCCTGCTACACTCAAAGACGTCTGACACACTCTCATCAACAAGGCGAACTCACACTATGTCGGAAAACAGTTATCAGCCCGCAACAGTCTGGAAATGGGATCCGGAAGCCAAAGGCAACGGCGCAAAAACCAACCGTCCTGTCGCAGGCGCGACCCATGAAAAAGCGCTGCCGGTCGGCAAACATCCGCTGCAGCTCTACTCGCTCGGCACGCCCAACGGCCAGAAAGTGACGATCCTGCTGGAGGAGCTGCTGGCGGTCGGCGTCAAAGAGGCGGAGTATGACGCCTGGCTGATCCGCATCGGCGACGGCGATCAGTTCGGCAGCGGCTTTGTTGATATCAACCCTAACTCCAAGATCCCGGCACTCAGCGACCATTCGGTGAATCCGCCGCAGCGCGTGTTCGAATCCGGCAGTATTCTGCTCTATCTGGCAGACAAGTTCGGCCACTTCCTGCCGGACGATCCGGCGGGCCGTACCGAAGCCCTGAACTGGCTCTTCTGGCTGCAGGGCGCCGCGCCTTTCGTCGGCGGCGGTTTCGGCCACTTCTACCACTACGCGCCGGAGAAAATCGAATACGCCATTAACCGCTATACGCTGGAGACCAAGCGCCTGCTCGACGTACTGGATCGCCGTCTGGCGGAGAGCCGCTTCCTCGGCGGCGACGCTTATACCATCGCCGATATCGCCACCTGGCCCTGGTTCGGCGGCCTGGTGCTGAGCAACCAGTATGGCGCGACCGAGTTCCTCGACGCGAAATCCTATAAAAACGTGGCGCGCTGGGCGCAGGAGATCGCCGATCGTCCGGCGGTGATCCGCGGGCGCAAAGTGAATCGCGTGATGGGCGATCCGGCCGATCAGCTGCACGAGCGCCACGACGCATCCGATTTTGACACCAACACTGAAGATAAACGCCAGGCGTAAAGGAGCTAACAATGAGCGCATATGTCATCTTTATTCGCGACAAAATTACCAACCCAGAAGAGTTCGCTATTTACGGCGAAAAGGCGGGCAAAGCGCGCGGTGACCATCCGATAACGCCGCTGGCGTTTTATGGTCAGCTGGAAACGCTGGAAGGGCCGGAAGCGGACGGCGTCGTGGTGCTGGAGTTCCCGACGGTAGAAGCGGCGCACGGCTGGTATGACAGCCCGGAATATCAGGAAGCGAAACAGCACCGCCTGAAAGGCGCGGAGTACCGCGTGGTGCTGGTGCAGGGCGTAGAGCAGTAATAAAAGGGACGCCGTTCGGCGTTCCTTTAAAATCTGGCAGCGTGCCGACGCGGGTTGCATGGCCCGATCGCAAAGACGCAAAAAGCGGCATCCCTGCCAGCTCGGCCCGCGACATCCCTGTCGCGGGACGCTTTGCTCCCCGGTCCATGCAACCCGCGTTTTACGATTTGTGCCCGCTATGAAATAAAAACCACTCCGCTTCGCCTTAATTCAGCTGAATGCGCGCCACGCTGTCTGGCCCTTTACTGCTATGGTCTTTATTGAAGCCCTGCTTAATGGTGACGTAGAGCGTCTGACCATCCGGCGTCACCAGCAGGCTGTTGGGATGCCCCTCGAACGACCAGCTGTTTTTCACCGCATAGGTGGTGGCGTCAAGCTGCAGCACCTTCTGCGACTCACGCTGGCTGATATAGATCTCGTTGCGTTTCGCGTTGAATTTAATGCCCAGCGCGTCGCCGTCGATGCGTTTGATTACCTTGCCGCTGCGCTCATCGAACACCAGGGTGGTTTTCGCTTTCGAGTTGTCGGTAACGAACAGGCGGCCGGTCGCCGGATCTTCCGCCATATTCAGCAGCAGATAGGCTTTGCCGTCGCCAGGGGTCAGACGCTTCTCGATCTTATGGCTGCGCGGATTGATCACCAGGATCTCGCCGCCGCCGTTTGCGGCGTAAATACGATCGGTAACCGGCGAATAGATAATGCCGGTGACCCATTTGCCGGCGTTTTTAATGCGCGTCTTCAGCTTCATGGTCTGCGCGTCTACCACCCAGATCACGCCCGGATCGCCCACGCCGCCGATATAGAGCTGGTCGTTATGCAGGAAAATCTCGCGCGCGCCGAACGGGAAGCCCTTCTCGTTGCGCTCGCTGAACAGGGTACGCGCCAGCACTTTGCCTTTCACCGGATCGATCTTCGAGACGCCGCCGTCCAGCGAGTTGGTCACGTAAAGCAGGCTACCGTCGCTGTTCATGGTCATGCCGAAGTTTTTCAGATCGGTGTAGCCTTTGCCGGTGGTCTCCAGCGTGGCGGGATCGAGGCGATAGATCACGCCGCCGCTGACATCCTTAAAGGCGTCGGCGCTGGCGACGTAGAGCGCGTTTGCGCCCGGCACGTAAGCCATCTCATACAGGCCGAAGCCGAGTTCGCGCTGTTTCACCGCAGAGGCGGCAGGCTTTGCGGCAGCGGCAGCGGCAGCGGCCGGCGCCTCGGCTTTTTTCGCCGGCGCCTGACAGGCCGTCAGGCCGAAAGCGGCGGCGACCGCCAGAACAAGCGCGGCGTTGCGCGGACTGAACAGAGATTTCATGCATGACTCCCTTGGGAAATGATGCGCTGCCGCTCGGCTCAGCCGCCGCAGCTAGCGCTCAAAAAGAATGAGAATCATACTCATTAACAATCAATGTGTAAATGTTGTCCGCTGCGGCGGCGCCCTTTACGTCTCCCTCTTTAAGCGCGCCTGTAAAAAATCCACGAAGGCGGTAATGCGCGCGGGAAGCTGCCGCTGCGCCTGCCATACTGCGAAAATATCGCCGTCGGGCGCCTGCCATTCCGGGAGCACGTGCAGCAGATCGCCGCGCTCGACGGCGTGCCGCGCATCCCACCACGAGCGCAGCAGGATGCCGTGACCGTCCAGCGCCATGCGCATCGCCACCTCGCCGTCGTTGGTGAGCAGGCTGCCGCGCACCTTCTGGCTGACGCTCTCGCTGCCCTTCACAAAGCGCCACAGGGTGAAATCCCCTTCATGCTGGCGCAGCAAAATGCAGTTGTGCTGCGCCAGCGCATGGATATCGGCCGGCAGGCCGCAGCGCTCGGCATAGGCGGGCGAACAGCAGAGAATGCGCGGGTTGGCGCGCAGCCGACGCGCCACCAGCCGCGAATCGGGCGGTTCCCCGACGCGCACGTCAATGTCGACGTTAGCATCGAGAAAATTGAGCGGCTGGCTGCTGAGCTGCAGCGACAGCGCCAGCTCGGGATGCAGCGCCGCAAACGCCGACACGCAGGGCGCGACGTGGCGGCGGCCAAAACCGAACGACGCGTTGATATTCAGCGTGCCGCGCAGCACCTCGGTCTGGCCGCTCACCGCCTCTTCCAGCGCCGCCAGCTGGTCCAGCAGCGGACGCGCCCCTTCCAGATAGCGCCGCCCCTCTGCCGTCAGCTCCAGCCGCCGCGTGGTGCGCTTCAGCAGCTGTACGCCGAGCCGGCGCTCAAGCTGGCTGAGACGCTTGCTGACCGCCGCCAGCGACAGGCCGAGATCGCGCGCCGCCGCCGTCAGGCTGCCGAGAGTGGCGATGCGCACAAAGAAGGCGAGATCGTCGGTAGACGTGCGGGATTCTTTACTTTGATTCAACATTGGCTTGCGTTTCAGGCTAATTATTTCCCGGTGATGCAAAGTTATACTGCGCAGACAATTCGAACATCAACCCTGTGAGGTGCTCTGTGTCTGAAAAAATCCATCGTATTGCCGTTATCCCCGGCGACGGTATCGGTAAAGAGGTGATGCCGGAAGGCATTCGCGTAATGAACGCGGCAGCCGAAAAGTTCGGCATCGCGCTGCGCTGGGAGTGGTTCGACTTCGCCAGCGCCGAGTACTGGCAGCAACATGGCAAGATGCTGCCCGACGACTGGTTCGCGCAGCTGAAAACCTTTGATGCGATCTATTTTGGCGCGGTGGGCTGGCCGGCGATCGTGCCGGATCACGTCTCGCTATGGGGATCCCTGCTGCAGTTCCGTCGCGAGTTCGATCAGTACGTCAACCTGCGGCCGGTGCGTTTAATGCCGGGCGTTAAAGCGCCGCTGGCGAACCGCAAGCCGGGCGACATCGACTTTTACGTTGTGCGTGAAAATACCGAAGGAGAATACTCCAGCGTCGGCGGCACCATGTTCCCCGGCACCGAACGCGAAGTGGTGATTCAGGAGACCGTGATGACGCGCATCGGCGTCGACCGCATTTTGAAATTCGCCTACGAGCTGGCCAACAGTCGCCCGAAAAAGCATCTCACCTCCGCCACCAAATCCAACGGCATCGCCATCACCATGCCGTACTGGGACCAGCGCGTCGAGGCGATGGGCGAGCACTATCCTGAGGTGAACGTCGACAAGTACCACATTGATATTCTTACCGCTAATTTCGTGCTGCATCCCGACTGGTTCGACGTGGTGGTCGCCAGTAACCTGTTCGGCGATATCCTCTCCGACCTCGGCCCGGCCTGTACCGGTACCATCGGTATCGCGCCCTCGGCCAACATCAATCCCGACCGCACCTTCCCTAGCCTGTTCGAGCCGGTGCACGGCTCCGCGCCCGACATCGCCGGTAAAGGCGTAGCGAACCCCATCGGCCAGATCTGGTGCGGCGCGATGATGCTGGAGCATCTGGGCTATAAAGCGGCAGGCGACGCGGTGCTCGACGCCATCGAACGCACGCTGGCGCAGGGCGAATGCCTGACGCGCGATCTTGGCGGCGAAGCCAGCACCGAAACGCTCGGCGCGGCGATCGCCGCAGCGCTCAGCGCCTAGTCGATCGCGAAAAGCTCTGGATTCCAGCCTGGCGGCAGCGGTTCCGGCCGCTCAACCGCCAGGTGATGCCAGCGCAGATTCTCGACGCCGCGCGCAAAAAGTGCAGGCAGGCCGCCGGGATAGCGCTCCACGCCGAATGCCTCCCCGGTCGCAGGATCGAGCTTATAGGCGTTATACAGCCCCATGCCGGTCGGCGCGTCGGGATTGCACGGCGGCCGGATATCAAACTGCCCCTGCGCGCTATCGTGGCTAACCACCTGGCGCAGCTGCACATCGGCGATCAACACGTCGCGAATATCGCCAGGTCGGGCGGCGTGCAGGTTGATCGCTCCTTCCGCTACGCCGCTCGCCTGGGTGAACTGCAGCTGCTCGACCCGCCCCGGCCGCACCGCCGGATCGCGCGGACGCACCGACACAAACAGCGGATCGGCTTTGCCCCAGTGGCACGGCGGCGCGTAGTGGCAGACAAAAGTCAGATGGCTGAAGAGCAGCCGCCGCATCGCGCCGCCGTCGCGCGACAAAATGCCGATGCCGCGGTTGGAGTCGAACAGGGTGCAGTTGGTGACGGTGACGTCCTCGATATCGTCGAAGGTTTCGGTGCCGATCTTGAAGGCGCAGCTGTAGGAGCGCAGCAGGCAGTTGCTGATGGCGATCTGACGCGCGGGGCGGCGTAGCGCGTCGGGCTTCAGGGTGGTTTTGATGCAAATGGCGTCATCCGCCGCGCTGAGGTAGCTGTTGCTGACGAACACCGCCTCGCAGCTGTCGATGTCGAGCGCGTCGGTATTGGGCATCGTCATGGCGTTATCGATGGTGAGGCGATCGATATGCACATGGCGGCAGCTCACCAGATGCACCGTCCACATCGGCGCCTGTACGATGGTGAACCCCTCCAGCGTCACCTGCTCGCACGCTTCGAATACGATGATGCGCGGCCTGTCGGGGCGCGGCAGCCGGTAGCCCTGCGCGTCGCGCTCGGCGGCAAACCAGATTTCGCCGTCGCCGTCGATGCGGCCCTTGCCGCTGATGGTCAGATTGCGCTGGCCAAGGGCGTAGAGCAGGACGTTATGCGACTTCTCGGCGCTGCTCAGCGTCTGAAACCGCTGATAATCGGCTCGCCGCTGACTGGCGAGCAGCACCGCGCCCGCTTCAAGGTGCAGCTCAAAATGGGAAGGCAGATTCAGGCAGCCGCTGCGGTAACGCCCGGCGGGCACCGTCAGGCGGCCGCCGCCCGCGGCGGCGATCTGGTCGATAGCGCGTTGTAATACCGCCGTGTCCAGGGTTTCACCGTCGGCGGCGGGATGAAAATCAGCAAGGGAAAGGTGCATGGTGCGGCTCCTGGTTAAAGAGAAGCCGCTATTTCAGCGCGTACGGCGCGGGGAAACCTTTATCTGACCGCCACCTCGCCCCTTTGTGAGGCGCCTCACAAAATCAGCCGAGGCGGGCCAGCGCCAGCGCGCCGCTGAGCGCGTCGCCCTGCGGCGCCGTCAGCACGCGCCGCAGCGATTCCGGCAGATAGGGCTCGATGGGTTGCGCCAGGCCGCCCATCAGCGCCAGCTTACCACTCTGACGCGCCAGCAGCGGCTGCGCCATCAGGGCGATCTCCTCAGCGCTCTGCCGCACCAGCGTCAGGCCGTGCGCGTCGCCCTGCTGCGCGGCGGCAAACACCTCCGGCACCACGCTGCCCCAGTCGGCGGTGGTCGCCCGCTGCGACCAGAGCAGCAGCGTTTCAGCATCCTGCGCGAAACGGGCCATCAGCCGCTGCGTCAACGACGAGGCGGGCACAACCGCTTCATGCGCCAGCAGCGCCAGCCGCAGCGCACGCTGTCCCAGCACGGCGCCGGAACCGAGATCGGAAAGCGCGAAGCCCCATCCGCCGAGCAGCGTAAAGCTGTCGCCGTCCCAGCAGGCGCCCTGGCTGCCCGTGCCGACGATAAATACCGCGCCTGGCGCACCGCCGTGCGCGCCGATGCAGGCGATCTCCACGTCGGTGACGACGCGCAGCGCGGCACAGCGCGGCCGCCAGTCGGCCAGACGCCGCTGAACCGAAGGCACATTCGCTCCCGCCAGACCGGCGACAATGCGCATCGCGGTGGCAGGCAGCTGCGCCTGGTCGGCAATCTGTGCGATCAGCGCGTCAAGCGTACCGATTGCGGCGTCCCAGGCGGAAAAGACGTTGGCCGGGCCGCCTTCGGCCTGCGCCAGCACCTTGCCCTGCGCATCGATGAGTCGAGCGCGACAGCGGGTGCCGCCGCCGTCAATGCCAAGATAGTAGAGAGAACTCATGCTTTATTCCGCGTCGCTTCATGTTGGGGATCATTTTCCAGTTTCTGCCGCTTACGTAAATGCGGAAATAGCGCCATCCACAGCCCGACCACTACCAGCGTGCCGATGCCGCCAATCGCCGCGGCGGGCACCGCGCCGAACCAGGCAGCCAGCATCCCCGATTCGAACTCTCCGAGCTGGTTCGAAGTATTGATAAAAATGGCATTAACCGCGTTGACGCGGCCGCGCATATCGTCCGGCGTATCGAGCTGCACCAGCGCGCCGCGGATCACCATGCTTACCATATCGAATCCACCGAGCGCGGCCAGCGCCAGCAGGGAGAGCCAGAGCTGAGTCGAGAGCGCAAACACCAGCGTCGCGATGCCGAATCCCGCCACCGAGCCGAACATGATCATGCCGACATGCTTTTCCAGTTTGTTGCGGCTCAGCCACAGCCCTACCAGCAGCGCGCCTACCGACGGCGCGCCGCGCAGCAGACCGAGTCCCCAGGGACCGGTATGCAGAATATCCTGAGCGAAAATCGGCAGCAGCGCCGTCGCGCCGCCGAGCAGCACGGCGAAAAGATCGAGCGAGATAACGCCGAGCACATCTTTGCGATCGCGGATAAAACGCACGCCGGCGAAAAGATTCGGCAGGTTCATCGGCAGACGCGGCTGCGGCGGGCGCTCATAGCGCAAGCGGGCTACCAGGAAAAGCGACAGCAGATAAAAGGCAGCGGAGACGCCATAGACCACGTCCGGACCGGCGACATAAAGCAGGCCGCCCAGCGTAGGGCCGACGATAACCGCCGCCTGGCTGCCGACCGAGGTTGAGGCCATGGCGCGCGCGAGAATGGCGGGCGGCACCAGCGAAGGCAGCATCGAGGTAATGGCGGGCCACTCCAGCGCTTTCG
This sequence comes from Pantoea sp. NGS-ED-1003, assembly GCF_000738765.1. Taxonomy (NCBI): domain Bacteria; kingdom Pseudomonadati; phylum Pseudomonadota; class Gammaproteobacteria; order Enterobacterales; family Erwiniaceae; genus Pantoea; species Pantoea sp. NGS-ED-1003. The sequence goes on along the minus strand of NZ_JPQA01000003.1, from coordinate 101,288 downwards.
CCACGGAAATGAGAAACACCAGCCCCCAGATTTCTACTTTGCCAGCCCAGTTGAACAGGGTTAAAAACAGCAGCGCCACCAGCGCGGCGCACTCGATCAGCTGGCCCAGCAACACGATGCGGCGACGGTCGAGCTGATCGGCCAGATGGCCGGCGGGCAGCGCCAGCAGCACCGACGGCAAAAACTGCATCAGGCCGATAATACCCAGCGCCATCGCGCTGTTGGTAATAGCGTAAATCTGCCAGCTGATGGCGACGGAGAACATCTGAAAACCAAACGATGAGCAGGTGCGCGCCAGCCAGAACGCGACAAACGCCCGATGCTTTAACAGCGATTCATCCGCTGCCTGTTCCATAGAATCCATAATTTATCCCGTTAATTGTTCTGCCGGTTCACGTCATAGCGCGAACCTCTCTTTTTTAATCTGCGCAGGCGAACGCGCAGCACAGCGTGCTTGATTTCTCGTCGGGTGGCAATGCTGGGATGTGCTTTAGCGCGTCGCTAAAATGCAGCAGGCAACGGCACAATTATTATTGACTATTATCAGACTATTTATTTCCAGAAAGGTAAAATTAGGACCATTTAATTATTAAAGTATACTTTATGATGCACCTTAATAGCCGCGCAACAAGGCGCATAAAAAGGGTGACGTCTTTATTAATTCCGTTTTATATTGAGTCCAGCAGTAACCTGAGCGTTACCTAGAGAAACACTTATAATTTTGTTCGACTTGTTCTTTTAACCAGAGATGCATGGAAAATAGCTTGTACAATCCATATGTTACTGAAAATATTCTTAGCCCCGCAGGCACGCTGCTGGGTTTTTGTTATTCGAAACCTTACTTACTGGATGACGAAGAGGAAACCAATAATAATGACGATATAGTTGCATGGAAAAATCATTGTGCAAATGAAGCGGCATTAATGATTATTCCCGTCGCCGTGAAGCAGCTTAAACAAATCATTGCTGCGCCGGATCAATATCTTTGCTGGCAACATTCACGGGTTCGCCTGGCCATTAACTATGACGCGCTGAAAGAGTGCCGCCTCGCTTTACCTGAAATAACAAATGTTTTTCAGTTCTGGATGCTCGATTTCGCTCCGCCCGGCGCTGACTGGCGGCTGATTGAATCTTTCCCCTTTTCCGGCATCGTGTTAAGCGAAGATTTCTTTAACGCTAATTATCAAAAATTTACCTTCCCTTTCTTATTATCTTCATTTGCTGAAAGAGAAATTAAGGTTATTGTTCGCAGCGCGCAGCCAGCGCCGCCCGCCGAGGTGATGAAGGCGCTCAATATATCGGGATGGCAGCAGCAATGCCGCCCAGGCAGTCTTATCAGCTGAAATACCGAGGAAAAAACCAAACGCTAGCGTTGTGAGCGTAGCCTGAGCGCCATAACGCAGCGTAAACCTCATAAAATGTCGTACTAATTGCGCGCTTAAGCGCAAAGCGCTAAAAAAATCAAACCTCTTAACGTTTTTACTATAAAATTTAACTCACACGGATTGCGATGCTCACGGGAAGAGCAGCATTGAACACCTGCTTTCTTACGTACTTTATATAACGTGAAAACAGCCTAATGCGTTGTTTTCTGTGTTTTTATGGCAAAAAAACGAGGTCGACATTATGGGGAAAAGTTCCTCATCTTTTGGCGTAATTCGTTTCCTGACGGTGCTGTTCGCATTCCTGACGGGCGCGTTTATGCTGATTGGCGGTGGTTGGTTAGCCGCTATCGGAGGTTCCTGGTATTACGTTATCGGCGGTGTGGTTATGCTTATCACCGCCTGGCTGCTGTCACGTCGCAAAAGCACCGCGCTGGTTCTCTATGCGCTGCTGCTGATCGGCACCCTGATCTGGGGCGTGTGGGAAGTCGGCACCGACTTCTGGGCCCTGGCGCCGCGCACCGACGTGCTGGTGATTTTCGGCGTCTGGCTGATCCTGCCTTTTGTTTACCGTAGCGTAAACGCCGGCAGCAAAGCCGCGCTGGGCAGCATGGCCGTCGCGCTGATCGCCAGCGCCCTGGTGCTGGCCTATGCGGTATTTAACGATCCGCAGACGGTGAACGGCAAGCTGCCGGAAACCGCGCAGAACGCCGCGCCGGCGCAGCCGCTGAGCAATATCGATGACGCAGACTGGCCAGCCTATGCGCGCGATCAGCAGGGTACGCGTTTCTCGCCGCTGAAGCAGATCAACGAAGAGAACGTGAAAAACCTGCAGGTTGCCTGGCAGTTCCAGACCGGCGATCTCAAGACTGCGAACGATCCGGGCGAAATCACCGATGAAGTGACGCCGATTAAGGTCCGCGACACGGTCTACCTCTGCTCACCGCACCAGATTCTGTTCGCGCTCGACGCGACTACCGGCAAGCAGAAGTGGAAATTCGATCCGGGCATGAAGCCGAATCCAACCTTCCAGCATGTTACCTGCCGTGGCGTCTCTTACCACGAAGTGCCTGCGGCGGCCGATGCCGCTAACAGCCAGCCTGCGCTCTGCTCGCGCCGCATTTACCTGCCGGTAAACGACGGCCGCCTGTTCGCGCTGGATGCGGAAACCGGCGCGCGCTGCCCTGCCTTCGGCAACAACGGCGAGCTGGATCTGCAGCACAAGCAGCCGGTGACCACGCCGGGTCAGTATGAGCCGACGTCGCCGCCGGTTATTACCGATACCACCATTGTCATGGCGGGCGCGGTAACCGATAACTACTCGACGCGCGAGCCGTCTGGCGTGATTCGCGGCTTCGACGTCAACACCGGCAAACTGCTGTGGGTCTTCGATCCGGGCGCGAAAGATCCTAACGCGATTCCGGCTGATGAACACACCTTCACCATGAACTCGCCTAACTCCTGGGCGCCGGCGGTCTACGATCCGAAACTGGATACCGTTTACCTGCCGATGGGCGTTTCTACCCCGGATATCTGGGGCGGCAACCGCACGCCGGAGCAGGAGCGCTACGCGAGCAGCGTGCTGGCGCTGAACGCCACCACCGGTAAACTGGTGTGGTCTTATCAGACCGTGCATCACGACCTGTGGGATATGGATCTGCCGTCGCAGCCGACGCTGGCCGATATCACCGATAAAGACGGCAATACCGTTCCGGTGATCTACGCCCCGGCGAAAACCGGCAACATCTTTGTGCTGGATCGTCGTACCGGTAAGCCGGTCGTGCCTGCGCCGGAGACCCCGGTTCCGCAGGGCGCCGCGAAAGGCGATCACGTTTCGCCGACGCAGCCTTACTCCGAGCTGACCTACCGTCCGAAGCAGAATCTTACCGACAAGGATATGTGGGGCGCGACCCTGTATGACCAGCTGGTGTGTCGCGTAATCTTCAAGCGTCTGCGCTACGAAGGTCCGTTCACGCCGCCGTCCGAACAGGGCACGCTGGTATTCCCGGGCAACCTGGGCATGTTCGAATGGGGCGGCATCGCGGTCGATCCGCATCGTCAGATCGCCATCGCCAACCCGATGGCCCTGCCGTTCGTCTCTAAACTGGTGCCGCGCGGCCCGGGCAATCCGATCGAGCCGCCTGAAGGCGCGAGCGGCGGTTCAGGCACCGAAACCGGCATCCAGCCGCAGTACGGCGTGCCGTACGGCGTTGAGCTGAACCCGTTCCTGTCGCCGTTTGGCCTGCCGTGTAAGCAGCCGGCCTGGGGCTACGTTTCTGCCGTCGACCTGAAAACCAATGAAGTTGTCTGGAAGAAACGTATCGGCACCACGCGCGACAGCGCGCCGGTTCCGCTGCCGTTCAAGATGGGTATGCCGATGCTGGGCGGCCCGATCGCGACGGCGGGCAAGGTGTTCTTTATCGGCGCGACCGCAGACAACTATCTGCGCGCGTTCAGCACCGAAACCGGCGAGCAGCTGTGGCAGGCACGTCTGCCGGCTGGCGGCCAGGCGACGCCGATGACCTATGAAGCGAACGGCAAGCAGTACATTGTCATCGCGGCGGGCGGTCACGGCTCCTTCGGCACCAAGCTGGGCGACTATGTGATCGCCTACGCGCTGCCGGACGAGAAATAAGCCTCCTCGAGGTAAATAAAAAGCGGACTTCGGTCCGCTTTTTTATTGGCAACGCGCCAGCCTGGCTCGCTTGCCTACCGCCGCACTTTCCGGCTTTTCCGCCAGTTCACTGCCCCGCACAACAACATCACCGCCGCCGTCAGCAAAAACACCGGCCGCATGCCGAACGCGCCGCCGATAAAGCCGCCAAACAGCGGGCCGGTTACCTGGCCGATATACTGCGCGGAAGTTGAGTAGCCAAGCATGCGCCCGACCTGCCCTTCCGGCACGCTATGGCGAATAATCGCCGTAATACAGGGCAACAGTCCGCCAAGCGCCATCCCCATCAGAAAGCGCAGCGCCACCAGCTGCCATGCGGCGGTGATAAACGCCTGCGGGATCAGCAGCGCCGCGCACATCAGCAGACCGCCGCTCAGCACGCGCCAGTGGCCGATGCGGTCGGCCAGCTTGCCCAGCCGCGGCGCGGAAAGAATGCTGCCCAGCGCGGCAGCGGCCATCACCAGACCGGCGGTGACGGTCATCGCCCGATCCCCCGCGACGAACTGCCCGATATAGAGCGTAATAATCGGTTCAATCGACATATTGGCGAAAATCAGCAGCATACCCGACAGCCACATCAGCTTCACTACGCCGCGATTAACGGTGCCGGACGCATCGCCAGCGGCGCGCGTTGCCGCAGGCGGACGCGGCTGTTCTTTCAGCAGAAAGGTGGTGGCCAGAAAGGCGAGGAAAATCACGCCGCCGGTCAGCCAGAAGGTGTGGCGGATGCCGATCAGCGGCGGCAGCACGCCGCCCAGCAGCGGACCGACGACGTTGCCCGCCATGATGCCGGAAGAGAGCACGCCGAGCGCCCAGCCGGTCTGCGCCTTCGGCGTCTGTGCCGCCACCAGAATGGTCGAGCCAGAGGCGTAGCCGCCGAGCAGCCCCGCCAGCAGTCGCAGCGCCACCAGCTGCCAGGGCGCGGTCGCCATGCCGATCAGCGCCATCGCCACCGCCATGCCGAGGCTGGCGCGGATCAGCATCAGCTTGCGACCATAGCGATCCGCCAGCCTGCCCCAGAGCGGCGCGGTCAGCGCGGCGCTGAAGAAGGTCGCCCCGTAGGCCAGCCCGGACCAGCGCGCAATCGCCGCCGGTTCCGTCACGCCGAGCTGTCGCACATAGAGCGGCAGAAAGGGCAGCAGCAGCGTCATCGCCACGATAGTGCTGAACGAGCCCAGCACGCATACCCATAAGTTGCGTTTCCAGATTTGCGCGTCTGGCGCGGCGATCGCTTCCATCAAGCCCTCCTTTTTGTCTGGCTTTCAGGCTAGCGTCGTTGACACCGCAACAACAGTCCCGGCGAGATAATTACTCAGCGCCGCCGGTTGTTGCCAGACGGCAACAATCAGCCGCTCAGCGCGGCGACCAGCGCGTCGCACAACAGGCTGACCGGCGCGGCAGGCTGCGCCTCTTTCAGCAGCAGATAGCTTTGCAGGCGATCCATCTGCCACTCCGCCAGCAGCTGGGTAATCTCGCCGCGCGCCAGCGCCGCCTGCGCCATATAGGACGGCAGATAGGCGATGCCGCTGCCCGCCTGCGCGGCGTTGAGCAAGGCCATACTGTTATTGGCGCGAAAGCGGCTGCGCACGTCGACCGCCAGCCGCTGCTTATCGCGGCGAAAAGGCAGTGCGGCGGTGTGTGCCGGTCCGTGAAACATCAGCAGATCGTGACGCGGCAGCATATCGGGATGGGTCACCGGCGGGCGCTGCGCCAGGTAGTCCGGCGCGGCGTAGAGTCCCCATTCGATATCGCCTAACAGCCGGACGTGTGCGCCCTGCGGCGCGCGAGCGCGGATCGCTACGACGATATCGACCTGGTTTTCCAGCTCATCGCCGCCGCGATCGGTCAGGTCGAGATCGACGTTGATATGGATATGGCGACGCAGAAAGGGATTCAGCGCGGGCGCCACGCACTGGCAGCCGTAGGTGACCGGCGCCTGCAGCCGCACGTTGCCTGCGACGTTCTGATGCAGCTGCTGCACAAAGGCGTCGGCACGATGCATCTCCGCCAGCATGCGGGTGCAGAAAGGATAGTAGGCCTGCCCCAGCTCGGTCAGCGCCATATTGCGCGTGGTGCGGTGCAACAGCTTAAAGCCGAGCCGTACCTCAAGCCGGGCGATCTCCCGGCTGACGTGGGATTTCGACAGGCCGAGCCCGCGCGCGGCCTCGCTGAAGCTTCTGCACTCCACCACGCGGGCGAACATCATCATCGCCGTTAAGTTTTCGCTGTTATCCATGATCGTCTGGTCCGCCGCAAAAAAGCAGACTAAACAATTTCGCTACCGGTTACATCTGTTTGCTGGCGTCAGCTCGCCATCGCCAGCGGAAAAAGCAGCCTGTCCGGCTCGACGCGGCGCTGACGGCGCAGCTGCCCCGGCGTGACGCGGAAATAGTTTTTAAAGGTGCGCGTATAGGCCTGCTGAGTGTCGAAACCGTAGTTCATCGCCACCTGCAGAATCGCCTCGTTGCTGTTCAGCAGCAGCAGCGCAGACTCCGTCAGGCGGCGCTGACGAATATATTCCGCCAGCGAAAAACCGGTATGCTGGCGAAACAAACGCTGCAGATGCCAGCGGGAATAGCCCGAGCGACGCGACACCTCATCCAGATGCAGGTCCTGGCCTAAGTTGCTTTCAATCCACTGCAGCAGACTACGAATAAATTCGCGCTGATTCATGAGTTCCTCCCGATACGGCATGATGTTCAGTGAACCCACTTTAGCGCGGAAAATTTATCCCTTAATTAGCGGAAAATTAGCGCAGAATTAGCATCGCGTCTGGCAGGCAACGCCGTGCGGCGACTTTAATTCTGTGCTAATAATCCCGGCGTAAACTGCGGCTAATCACTGACGAGGCGATTTTCCATGCGCGTACTTTTGGTTGAAGATGATGAAATGATCGGCGCCAATCTGCAGCAGGCGCTGGAAGCCGCAGGCTGGTCGGTTGACTGGGCACGCGACGGCGTCTTCGCCCATCACGCCTGGAATGAAGGCGACTACACCTGCGTGCTGCTCGACCTCGGCCTGCCGCGCGACGACGGGCTGCAAGTGCTGAAGCGCGCGCGCGGACGCGGCGATACCACGCCGGTGCTGATTTTAACGGCGCGCGACACGGTAGCGCAGCGCGTACAGGGGCTCGACAGCGGCGCCGACGACTATCTTCTGAAACCTTTCGACCTGCAAGAGGTGCTGGCGCGCATGCGTGCAATAACCCGACGTCGCCACGGCGCGGCGGACTCGCTGCTTGGCAGCGGCGACGTCCAGCTGGATATGATGACGCGCGAAGTGCTCTATAAGGGCCAGCGCGAGCAGCTTACCGCGCGCGAATATGCGCTGCTTTACGCACTGCTGGAGCGTCCCGGCGCCATCCTGTCGCGCGAACAGCTGGAGAACCGCATCTACGGCTGGGGCGAAGAGGTCACCAGCAACGCGGTGGATGTGCTGATCCACGGCATGCGCCGCAAGCTCGACAATGACGCCATCCGCAACGTGCGCGGGCTCGGCTGGCGCGTGCCCGCGTTATGAAACCTTTCACCTTTATGCGCTCCCTGCGTAATAAGCTACTGAGCACGCTGCTGATTATCCATCTGCTGATGATCGGCGGCGTCACCTGGTATTTCTTCAGCTGTTACGGCGACATGATCGGCACCATGAAGGATGACCAGCTGTCGAAAATCGCCGACGCCTGGGCGACCAACAAAGAGATCCCGGCGCTGATGCCGCTGATGCTGCATGCCGACAAGGTGAAAAGCGCCTACGTCGTGCAGCTCTGGGACAGCGACGGCAAGCTGCGCGCCAGCTCCTGGCCGGAGTTGCACGCGCCGCTGCAGGCGCAAAAAGGGTGGCACGATATCGACGTCGGTGACTGCGACGAATGCGCCTGGCGTGTCTATACCCGGCCCGGGGAGCCGGGCAGCGAGATCAAAACCATTCAGGTGATGCATAACCTGAGCTATATGCGCTCGGTGATGGTACAGCGCGCGCTGGCGGCGATTATCCCCATGATTTTGATGATGCCGCTTTCGCTGCTGGTGATCTGGCTGGTGGTGCGCAAGATCACCCGCGATCTGCGCGTCGCCTCGCGCGAAATCGCCGCGCAGGAGACGCTGCATCCTCATCTGGTGTCGCCTGAAGGGCTGCCGGACGAGATCCTGCCGCTGGTCGAGGCCTACAACTCGCTGCTCAACAAGCTGCGCGCCGCCTGGTCGTCGCAGCGCCAGTTCCTGGAGGACGCGGCGCACGAGCTGCGCACGCCGGTGACGGCGGTGACGCTGCAGCTGGAGAACCTGCGCCAGCATATTCAGCCGGGCGAAGCGAGCCGCCAGTTCGATCAGCTGGAAGCGGGCGTGACGCGCACGCGCCATCTGGTGACGCAGCTGCTCAATATTTCGCGCCAGGAAGATAAAACCGTGGTCGCTTCGGTAGAAAATATCGAGCTGGAGGATCTGCTGAAAGAGAGCATCGAGCAGCTGATGGTGGTGGCCGACAAGCGCGGCATCGATATCGGCTTTAACGGCTCGACGCACTATCGCCTGCAGGCGAGCCGTTCCGAGCTGCGCAGCCTGTTCGATAATCTGATTGGCAACGCCATGCTGCATACGCCGGAAGGCAGCCTGGTGGACGTCTTGCTGCATCGCGTCGGCGATCGCACGGTGGTCGATATCGTCGATAACGGTCCCGGCATGCCGGAAGCCTTTATCGATCGCGCCTTTGATCGCTTTACCCGTTCGCCGACCGTGAAGGCGCAGGGCAGCGGTTTAGGGTTGTCGATCGTGCGCAGCGTGGCGCAAAAGCACCATATCCAGGTTTCCCTCTCCAACTGCCTCAATCCACAGGGCGCCATCTGCGGTCTGCAGGTTCGCGTCACCCTGCCCTGATTTTCACGTTCGTGCGCGATGCCGACAACGTAAACGGTTGCGGCGTTCCGTTCGCCGCCGCTTATTTTCGTGACGCACTTCACATTTTCACGTAAATGCAATGCAACACATTTTGACAAACGTGAGCAAAATCTATTTTCTATCGCCCTGTAACGGTCAGGCTACGCAGGTCAAAAACCGGCTGTAAAAAACGGTTACATCTTCGCCGCCCCACTCTGGGATCGATTTCACTCTGACTGCGTCGCTGCGCGGTCAAAAGCATGTGGTTAATGATAATGAAATTTAAAACCTTGATAGCAGGCGCCTTGCTGGCAACCTCCCTGAGCAGCGGCGCGCAGGCCGCCGAAAGCGATCCGCAATATCTCTCCGACTGGTGGCACCAGAGCGTTAACGTGGTGGGCAGCTATCACACTCGCTTCGGACCGCAGTTCAATAACGACGTTTATCTGGAATATGAAGCCTTCGCGAAAAAAGACTGGTTCGATTTTTACGGCTACCTCGATCTGACCAACTTCTTCGGCATGGGCAATAGCAACGCCAACGGTATTTTCGACCATGGTTCGCCGATGTTCATGGAAATCGAGCCGCGTTTCTCTATCGATAAGCTGACCGGCACCAGCCTGGCCTTCGGTCCGTTCAAAGAGTGGTACTTCGCCAACAACTATATCTACGATATGGGCCGCAACAGCGATAACCGTCAGAACACCTGGTATATGGGTCTTGGCACCGACATCGACACGCACAGCGACGTCGGCCTGTCGCTTAACGTCTACGCCAAATATCAGTGGGAGAACTACGGCGCGGCGAACGAGAACAGCTGGGATGGCTATCGCTTCAAGGTGAAATATATGGTGCCGATTACCACGCTGTGGGGCGGCAACCTGAGCTATATCGGCTTTACCAACTTCGACTGGGGTTCCGATCTGCGCGACAAGTCAGACGCATCGCGCACCAGCAACTCTGTCGCCTCCAGTCATATTCTGTCGCTGGGCTACGACCACTGGCATATTTCCGCCGTGGCGCGTTACTTCCATAACGGCGGTCAGTGGGCGGATGGTCAGGAGCTGAACTTCGGCCGTGGGCCGTTTGAAGTGAAATCAACCGGCTGGGGTTACTACCTGGTGGCGGGTTATAACTTCTGATAAAGCGGGCTAATAGCACCGATCTTACAAAGCGGTGAGCCTGAGCCAAAGAGCAAAGCGTCTCGCGGCAAAGACAAAAACGCCGGGAGCGTTTTTGAACAACGCAGCGCGTTGGCCCGTTTACGGGCGCACCTCAAGGACGAGGTGCGTATCCGCGCGGGCCGAGCAAGCAAGGATGCCTTGAGCGACTTTGCGATCGGATCAGGCTCACTACGTAAGCGCTTTACCTGCCTGAACCTAACTTATTCCTGTGGCTTCTCGACGTTGATGCGCCACGGAATGCCGAACTTATCGATAAACATCGCGAAGCCGTTGGACCAGAAGGTCTCCTGCCACGGCGTCGTCACTTTCCCGCCCGCCGACAGTTTCTCGAACCACGCTTTACCCTGTTCCACGTCGGTGGTCGACAGGCTGACCGCGTAACCGGCGTGCTCCGATGCCGGCGGCTTCTCGGTATTGCCGTCGCTCAGCATCAGCTCCCCTTCGCCGATACGCAGCTGGGCATGCATAATCTTTTCCGGCGGTAGCGGCGGCGCAGATTGATCGCCCACCTGCTCGCCCTGATCCGGCATATCACCGAACGTCATTTTATAGAGCAACTCTCCCTCGGTAGCCTGCAGGTAAAAGTCGATAGCCTCTTCACAACGGCCATAGAGAAACAGATAAGGACTGACTTGCATCTTCACCTCTATATTGTCGGTTGGATTTCTTACAGTACCCTAACAGTGTAGACGATCGACTTTATCCTTTGTTTTTACTGGCAATAACGACGAAAGAGCTGCGCCATGTAAGCGCTCATTGGCGTCAGCGCCGTCTCCTTTCGCTGGATCAAATAGAAGGTCGCTTTCGGTAAGGGATCGTCCAGATCCAGCGCCACCAGCTGCTGGCCGAGTACCGCATCGTTGATGACATCGACCGACAGAATACTGACAAAGTCGCTCTGCGCGACCAGACTGGTGCAGGCCATAAAGGTTTCGCATGACACCACGATTTTGGGCGCCATGCCGCGCTCGGCAAAGAGATCGTGCAGCAGGCGATAGTAGCTGCCCTTCGGCGTCGGCATTGTCCAGTCGCACTGCTGGAGCGCCTCAAGCGATCGCGCCTTTTCCATCGGGTGCCCCTTGCGCACCACCACTTTGTAGTCGCGCTGCATCATTTTCTCAAAACTCAGCTCCTGGTCGAGATGGCTCTGGTCATAGGTATTAATAGTGAAATCGAGTTCGCCCTGGCGCAGCTCTGGGATCATCGACACTAGCTGGCCTTCAACAATACGCACCTTGACCAGCGGATACTCGCGATGAAACTGGGTGATCACCTGCGGCATGATGGTGCGCGCCACGCTGCCGCCGACGCCGATATTCACCTGGCCGCCTGCCAGTCCAAGCCGCTGCTGAATATCCTCCTGCGCCACACGTAATTCTTCCAAAACCAGACTGGCATGGCGAAAAAAGTTATCACCCACGTCGGTCAGCACCACACCTTGCTGACGGCGAACAAACAATTTTGCGCCTAAAACCTGCTCCAGTTCCTGAATCGCTTTGGTCAGCGCCGGCTGAGAAAGCCCGGAAAGACGGCTCGCGGCGCGAATACTGCCCTGGCGCGCAACCGCAACGAAGGCGCGCAGCTGATGCAACTTTAACTGTGACGGCATGATAACCACTGTTTATCAGGAGAAAGATATTCGCATCTTATGCGGCCTGCACAGCTTGTGTAAATTCGACCGTATGCATAAAAAACCATCAATAAGGATCTCCTATGACAACCCTCTCTGAGCAGGTTCAGGCGCTGGTGCCGCAGATGCAAAGCTGGCGACGCGATCTTCATCAGTTTGCCGAATCCGGCTGGCTGGAATTCCGCACCGCGACGCGGGTGGCCGACGCGCTGCATAAACTGGGTTATCAACTGCAGCTGGGTCGCGAGGTGATTAACGCCGAGGCGCGTATGGGACTTCCCAACGCTGAGGTTCTGAAACAGCAGGAGGCGCGTGCGCTGCAGCAGGGCGCGCTGCCGCAGTGGCTGCCCTATTTCTCCGGCGGCTTTTGCGGCGTCGTCGCCACGCTGGAGACTGGTCGTCCCGGCCCGGTGATGGGATTCCGCGTCGATATGGACGCGCTCGATCTTAACGAGAGCCAGGCGCCCGATCACCTGCCGCAGCGCGAGGGTTTCGTCTCCTGCAATTCCGGCATGATGCACGCCTGCGGCCATGACGGCCATACCACTATCGGGCTGGCGCTTGCCAGCGTGCTGATGGCGATGAAGTCGCAGCTGAGCGGCACGATCAAGCTGATTTTCCAGCCTGCCGAGGAGGGCGTGCGCGGCGCGAAGGCGATGGTGGAGGCGGGCGTGGTAGACGATGTCGATCTCTTTACCGCTATCCATCTCGGCACCGGCGTGCCCGCCGGCGAGCTGGTGTGCGGCAGCGACAGCTTCCTCGCCACCACCAAGCTGGACGTGCATTTCACCGGCGTCGGCGCGCATGCGGGCGGCAGGCCTGAAGAGGGGCGCAACGCGCTGCTGGCGGCGGCGCAGGCCACGCTGGGACTGCACGGGCTGCCGCAGCACAGCGGCGGCGTCGCGCGCGTCAACGTCGGCGTGCTGCAGGCGGGCACCGGCCGCAACGTGGTGGCCGACACCGCGCTGATGAAGGTCGAGACGCGCGGCGTCAGTAACCAGGTTAACGATGACATTTACCAGCAGGCGCTGCGCGTCATCGCTGGCGCAGCGGCGATGTACGGCGTGGAGTATGAGGTCAGGCTAATGGGCGCGGCGCGCAGCTGCACGCCGACCCAGCCCTGGGTCGATTTTCTCCACCAGCAGGCGGAGGCGCTCGGCATCTTCGACTCGGTGGTGGATCGCAAGGCGCAGGCCGCCGGATCGGAAGACGCCACCTACATGATGGAGCGCGTTAAACAGCGCGGCGGCCAGGCGACCTACGCCATCTTCGGCTGCGATCTGGCGGCGGGCCACCATAACGCCCGCTTCGACTTTGACGAAAGCGTAATGGGCAAAGCGGTGCAGATGCTGGCGACGCTGGCGCTCAATCAGGCGCAGTTCGGAGGCGGCCGATGAACGCTGACTTCCTGGCCGACTATATCGACGCCCATCAGGCGCGCTTTACCGCTCTTAGCGACGCCATCTGGGACACGCCGGAAACCCGCTTCGCCGAAACGCGCTCCAGCGCGCTGCTGGCCGACGCGCTGGAGCAGGAAGGCTTCGCCGTGACGCGCGGCGTCGGCAATATCGAAACCGCCTTTGTCGCCAGCGCGGGCGAAGGCCAGCCGGTGATCGCCATTCTCGGCGAGTTCGACGCGCTGGCCGGACTCAGCCAGCGGGCGGGCTGCGCGCGGCCGGAGCCGCTGGAAGAGAACGGCAACGGTCACGGCTGCGGCCATAATCTGCTCGGCACCGCCGGCGTGGCGGCGGCGTTCGCGCTGAAGGCGTGGATGGCGCAGCACGGCGGGCGCGGCACGGTGCGCTTCTACGGCTGTCCCGGCGAAGAGGGCGGATCCGGCAAAACCTTTATGGTGCGCGAAGGATTGTTCGACGATGTCGATGCCGCCGTCACCTGGCATCCCGAAGGTTTCAGCGGCCTGTTCAACCTCAGCACCCTCGCCAATATCCAGGCGGCCTTTCGCTTTAAAGGGGTAGCGGCGCACGCCGCGACCTCGCCCCATCTCGGGCGCAGCGCCCTCGATGCAGTGACGCTGATGAATACCGGCGCCAACTTTTTGCGCGAGCACATCGTGCAGGAAGCGAGGCTGCACTATGCGGTGACCAACAGCGGCGGCGTCTCGCCCAACGTGGTGCAGGCCGACGCCGAAGTGCTCTACCTGATCCGCGCGCCCGAGCTGCCACAGGCGCAGGAGATCTACCAGCGCGTGATCAATATCGCCCAGGGCGCGGCGCTGATGACCGACACGCAGGTGACGGTGCGCTTCGACAAGGCGTGTTCCAACTACGTGCCGAATCGCGCGCTGGAAGCGGTGATGGAGCGTTATTTGCATCACTTCGGTTTGCCGCATTACAGCGAGGACGAGCGCGCTTTCGCCGCCGAGATCCGCGCCACGCTGAGCGAGGAGGATCTGCGCACCGCGCGGCTCAATGCGGCACGCACCGGCGGCGAGGCGGGCGCGGCGTGGATTGAGGCGCACGGCGATAAGCTGCTGATGGACGAGGTGGCGCCCTGCGCGGCGACGCGCGAGCTGCTCTACGGCTCCACCGACGTCGGCGACGTCAGCTGGGTCACGCCGGTCGCGCAGTGTTTCGCGCCCTGCTTTGCCTTCGGCACGCCGCTGCACACCTGGCAGCTGGTGGCGCAGGGGCGCACCACTATCGCGCACAAGGGCATGCTGCTGGCGGCCAAAGTGATGGCCGCCAGCGTGCTGGAGCTGCTGACCGACGAACAGGCGCTGGCGCGCTGCCGCGCCGAGTTCGACCGCGCGCGCCGCGCGCAGCCCTATACATGCCCGATTCCCGAAGGCGTCGCGCCTTCAAAACTGGCCAACTGAGCCGCGGCCGCGCCTCAGGCGCGGACCGATAACACAATAAAAAAACGCAAACACGACCATACAAGACGAGGAATATCATGACCGTAATGTCGGAGAATCGCAGCCCTGGGAAAGTGTTCGGCTGGATCGAGCGGGTCGGCAACAAAGTCCCCAATCCTTTCCTGCTGTTTGTTTATCTGATTGTGGTGCTGATGGTGGCGACCGCCATTATCAGCACTCTCGATCTGGCAGTGAAAAACCCGGTCAGCGGCGAGATGGTGCGCGTCAACAATCTGCTGAGCGTCGCGGGCCTGCAGTGGATCCTGCCCAACATCATCAAAAACTTCAGCGGCTTTACGCCGCTCGGCTCGATTCTGGCGCTGGTGCTCGGCGCCGGCCTGGCGGAAAAAGTGGGCCTGTTGCAGTCGCTGATGGTGAAGATGGCGTCGCGCGTCAGCCGCCGCTACGCCAGCTACATGGTGCTGTTTATCGCCTTTTTCAGCCATATCTCTTCCGATGCCGCGCTGGTGGTGATGCCGCCGCTCGGCGCGCTGATCTTCCTCGCTGTGGGTCGCCATCCAGTGGCGGGCCTGCTGGCGGCGATCGCCGGCGTCGCCTCCGGCTTTACCGCCAACCTGCTGATTGTCACCACCGACGTGCTGCTCTCCGGCATCAGCACCGAAGCGGCGAAGGCGGTCAGCGACACGGTGCACGTCAGCGTGATCGATAACTGGTTCTTTATGGCCACCTCGGTGATCGTGCTGACCGTGGCCGGCGCCATTCTCACCGACAAATTTATCGAGCCGCGCCTGCCGCAGTGGAAAGAGGGAAGCAGCGAGCGGCTGGCGGCCCTGACGCCGCTGGAGAATCGCGGCCTGCGCGCGGCGGGCATTGCGGCGCTGCTGTTTATCGGCGTGATGGCGCTGCTGGTGGTGCCGGAGCATGCGCCGCTGCGCGATCCTAAGACCGGCGGCATCGTGCCGTCGCCCTTCATCAGGGGCATCGTGCCGATCATCATCCTGTTTTTCTTTGTGGTGGCGATCGTTTACGGCGCGGTCACGAAGCAAATTCGCCGCCCGGACGATATTCCGCAGCTGCTGGTTGAGCCGATGAAGAGCATGGCGGGCTTTATCGTAATGGTGTTTCCGCTCTCGCAGTTCGTGGCCTTCTTCAACTGGAGCAACATGGGCAAGTTTATGGCCATCGGGCTGACTGACGTGCTGGAGAGCGCAGGCATCAGCGGCGCGCCCGCCTTTCTCGGCCTGATGTTCCTGTCGGCGTTTCTCTGCATGTTTATCGCCAGCGGCTCGGCGATCTGGTCGATTCTCGCGCCGGTGTTCGTGCCGATGTTTATGCTGCTCGGCTTTCACCCCGCCTTCGCGCAGATGATCTTCCGCATCGCCGACTCGGCGGTGCTGCCGCTGGCGCCGATGTCGCCCTTTCTGCCGCTGTTCCTCTCTTTCCTGCAGCGCTACCAGAAAGATGCCCAGCTCGGCACCTATTACGTGCTGATCTTCCCCTATCCGGTGGTCTTCTTCATCACCTGGATTGCGCTGCTGCTCGCCTGGTATGCGCTGGGCCTGCCTATCGGACCGGGCGTCTGGCCGCAGATGCCGTAGCGGTCTCGCCAGGGACGGCGAAAAGTGCAACGTACGTTGCTAAAAACTCACCAACAACCCTCTCGGCAAGGATCGCCGAATTGATTATTCTGCACTCTCTTCGCTTGCTAACGGTCACTATTTTTACAACATCGCCACGCCGTTAGCGAGACAGGCAAACACCGTCACACCGAGGTTTATAAAATAATGACAACCACCTGCACTCCAGGGATGGCGCCGGGGTTCGCTGCGCCGACGCCGAACAACAGCTTAGCGGGGCGCATCGACGCGCTGCCTTCATCGCGCGGACTGTGGCGTTTTATTACGCTGCTCGCGCTCGGCGGCTTCTTCGAACTCTACGATCTGTTTGAGACCGGCTATATCAGCTCCGGGCTGCTGGCCGCCGGCGTCTTTCACACCGGCAGCGCGGGCGTGTTCGGCATCGCCGATCAGGCCGCCTTCGCCTCCGCCACCTTTCTCGGCCTGTTTGTCGGCGCCAGCCTGCTCGCGCCTTATGCCGACCGCTTCGGCCGACGCCTGACCTTTATGTGCGCGCTGGCGTGGTATGGCATTTTCTCGCTGCTGATGGCCTTTCAGCAGAGCGCGGAGATGATTATTCTGTTTCGCTTTCTGGTGGGCATCGGCCTCGGCATCGAACTGGTTACCATCGACACCTACCTCTCGGAGTGGGTGCCCACGCATCTGCGCAGCCGCGCCTTCGCCTTTTCGTTTTTCGTGCAGTTTCTCTCCGTGCCGACGGTGGCGCTGATGTCCTGGTGGCTGGTGCCGCAGACGCTGTTAAGCCTTGAAGGCTGGCGCTGGGTGGTGATCGCGGGCGCGCTCTGTTCGCTGATTATCTGGTTTATTCGTAAGGATCTGCCGGAGTCAGCGCGCTGGCTGGCGCAGCAGGGTCGTCATCAGGAGGCGCATCAGGTGCTGAGCGCGATGGAGAAACGCTGCGGCGTGGCGCCCGGCGCAGACTTCCCGCCGGATGACGCGGCGGCGCAGCTGCCGAAGCGTGGCCGGTTCAGCGAAATCTGGTCGCCGGCCTACCGCAAGCGCACCTTGATGCTGGTGGTGATGAACTTCTTTCAGGCGATCGGCTTTTTCGGCTTCGGCAACTGGCTGCCCGCGCTGCTGTCGGGCAAAGGCACGACCGTCACCCACAGCCTGCTCTACGCTTTTTTTATCACCCTCGCCTACCCGCTCGGCTCGCTGATTTGCAGCCGCTACGCCGATAAGTTTGAGAACAAATGGCAGATCGTTTTCTCCTGCCTGATGACGGTGGTGTTCGGCACGCTGTTCGCGTTTCAGACCAACCCGGTGCTGCTGATCCTCTGCGGCTTTCTGATCACCTACTCCAACGCCTGGCTGACCTTTAGCTATCACGCTTACCAGACGGAGATTTTTCCCACGCATATTCGCGCCCGCGCGGTCGGCTTTTGCTACTCCTTCAGCCGCCTCTCGACGGTGTTCAGCAGTATTTTGATCGGCCTGATTTTGCAGTATGCGGGCAGCCAGGGGGTCATCGCCTTTATCGTGGCGAGCATGCTGATGGTGATGCTGTCGGTGGGGATTTACGGACCGAAGACGCGCGGTATCGATCTGGAGAATATTTAAGGGAGAGGCGCAAGCCACAGGAAAAGAGGCCCGGCGTCAGCCGGGCCTCTTTAGAGGGTTACTGATTTTCGAGCTGATGGATATCCGCGCTGCCCTGATAAGGCTGGATGGTCTTATCTTTACGCAGCTTCGCCACATCCTTCGCCGTAACGTCCGCCTTGCCGCCGTTGCCCCAGCTGGTGCGGATAAAGTTCACCACGTCCGCCACCTGCTGATCGTTAAGCCGCCAGCCGAACGCCGGCATGGTGATGGTGGTCGGCGCGCCTTTCACGCCCGGTAAGGTGCCGCCCGCCAGCACGATATGGATCAGCGAAGTCGGATCCTCTGCCATCACCACCGGGTTGCCGCGCAGCGCCGGGAAAAAGCGCTGATAGCCGCTGCCGTCAGTTTTATGACAGGCCGCGCAGCTATCGACATAGACCGATGCGCCGGTCGCGCTGTCGTCGCCTTTCCACAGCGCTTTCGCCGTGGCGTCATCGACGCTAAACGCCGCCTGGCTCGGATCTTTCGCGCCGAGCGACTTCAGATAGTGGGCGATCGCCGCGATATCCTCATCGCTGAGATGCTGCAGGCTGTGTTCCACCACGTCGGTCATGCCGCCGAACGCGGCGGTATGGTCGTTGCGGCCGTAGCGCAGGAACTGGCGCAGATCCTCTTCGCTCCAGCGTCCCAGTCCGTCGCGGTTATCGCCGCGCAGGTTGCTGGCGGTCCAGCCGTCAATCGGCGCGCTGCTGCCCGCCAGATAGTCATTGCCTTCGCCGTTGTTCAGCGCTTTTTCCTGCATGGTGATGCTGCGCGGCGTATGGCAGGCGCCGCAGTGGCCCAGGCCTTCCACCAGATAGCGGCCGCGCGCCAGCTCAGGATCTTCCTGCGCCATCGGCTGAAACGCTTTGACATCCGGCGCGAACATCGAGCGCCAGATCGCCAGCGGCCAGCGCATCGACAGCGGCCAGGGAATGTCGCTTTTGTGGTTAGCCTGCTCGACCGGCGCAACGCCGTGCATAAAGTAGGCGTAGAGCGCCTGCATATCCTCGTCGCTCACCACCGCGTAGGAAGGGTAAGGCATCGCCGGATAGAGGGTATCGCCATTTTTTGCCACGCCGTGACGCACCGCCTTCTGAAAGTCGTCGTAGCTGTAGTCGCCGATGCCGGTCGCTTTGTCCGGCGTGATATTGGTGGAGTAGATGGTGCCGATCGGCGTCGCCATCGGCAGGCCGCCGGCAAAGGGTTTGCCATCTTTGCTGGTATGACAGGCGACGCAGTCGCCCGCGCGCGCCAGATACTCGCCGCGTTTTACCCGATCGCCGCCGTTATCGTCCGCCAGCGCGGCAAAGGTCATCGTGCCCAGCATCAGGGCCAGTAAGCCGTTTTTCATCGCCATTTCCTTATGCCTGCACCAGTGGACCCGGGTTTTTCAGATACTGTTCGCGGATCGCTTTCGCCGACCAGTAGGTCAGCGCTGCCACCATGCCCGTCGGGTTGTAGCCCAGTCCCTGCGGGAAAGCGGAGGCGCCCGGCACAAAGACGTTCGGCACGTCCCAGCTCTGCAGATAGCGGTTCACCGCGCTGGTGGCGGGATGGTCGCCCATAATGGCGCCGCCGCTGATGTGCGTGGTCTGATAAACCGTGGTGTCGAAATGGCTGCCCGGCTTTTTCGCGCCGCCGATAATCATCTTCGGACTCATCGCTTCGGCGATCTTATGCATCTTGCCGACCATAAACTGCGCCATCTTGATGTCGTTATCCTGCCAGTCAAAGGTCATGCGCAGCAGCGGCTGGCCATGGGCATCTTTGTAGTTGGGATCGAGGTCGAGATAGTTCGCGCGGTAGGACTGATGCGCGCCGTGGGCGTCCATAGAGATATGGTGCGTGTAGGTATCCGCCACCGCCGCTTTCCATTTGCTGCCCCAGTTCGGCGTGCCGGTCGGCGTCGGCAGACCGGAGATCGGCTTGGTGCCTGCCTGGTTGACCCAGAACGGCGAACCGCCGACGAAGCCGTGCGGCCCGTGGTCGAAGTTGTCGGCGTTGAAGTCGTCGACGCCGACGCCTGCACCGCCCGCGCCGATAAACGGGTTGGTGGTGGTGTTTTTGTCGAACAGCGCCTTCAGGGTCGAGATATTCTGATAGGCGAAGTTGCGGCCGACGGTGCCTTCGTTGGTGATCGGGTTATAGGGCTTGCCGATGCCGGAAAGCAGCATCAGGTGCACGTTGTGGAACTGGAACGCCGACAGGATCACCAGATCCGCTGGCTGCACCACTTCACGCCCCTGCGCATCGACGTAGGTGACGCCGGTGGCGCGCTTTTTGTCGTCGGTCAGGTTGACGCGCAGCACGTATGAGTTGTTGCGCAGCTCGAACTTCGGCTCCTGGCGCAGCGCGGGCAGGATGTTTACGTTCGGCGACGCTTTCGAGTACATGTAGCAGGCGTAGCCGCTGCAGTAGCCGCAGAAGTTGCACGGCCCCATCTGCGCGCCGTAGGGGTTGGTGTAGGGGCCGGAAGTGTTGGCCGACGGCAGATCGTAGGGGTGATAGCCTACTGATTTCGCCGCCTCGGCAAAGAGCTGCGCCGAGTAAGTGCGCTTCTGCGCCGGCAGCGGGAATTTGTCGGAGCGATCCGGCGCGAACGGGTTGCCGCCGCTCTCTTTGCCGACCACCTGACCTTTAATGCTCCACGGCGTGCCGGAGGTGCCGAAGACCTTTTCCGCCTTGTCGAAGAACGGCTCCAGTTCGTCATAGGTGACGCCGAAATCCTGGATGGTCATCCCTTCCGGAATAAAGTTTTTGCCGTAGCGCTCTTCATAGTGGCTGCGCTGGCGCAGCTCGGTCGGATCGACGCGGAAATGTACGCCAGACCAGTGCAGCCCTGCGCCGCCGGTGCCGGTGCCCGGCAGAAACGCCGCCAGCTGGCGATAGGGAACCGCCGTCTGCGAGGCGTCGTGACGGATAGTGACGGTGCTTTTCGACAGATCCTGGAAGAGCTTTTTGCGGATGTTATAGGTCAGCTCGTCGATTGATTGCGGATAGGATCCGTCTGGATAGGTGTCGCGATGCGGGCCGCGCTCCAGCGCTACCACGTTAAGACCGGCTTCGGTCAGCTCTTTCGCCATAATCGCGCCGGCCCAGCCGAAACCGACGATTACCGCGTCTGCTTTTTTCATCTCGTTTGCCATGATTACGCGCGCTCCCCGCGAATAGATACAGACGGGAACGGATAGCGTTCGCCGCGTTCAACCCAGTCCATAAAGTCGGCGCGCGCGCCTGGGAAGCCGATCAGCTTCCAGCCCACCATATTCTGGTTGCCGCCGTGAATCGGGTCGCTAAAGAAGCCTTCGCGGGTGTTCTGGATCAGAAAGGCGAAGAAGGTTTTCGCGGGCAGCTGACGGAAATCGGCCTGGCCGCTCTCCATCGCCTGCAGCAGCGCATCCTGCTGCTCGCCGCTGAGATCGGCGAACACCTTGCCGTGCTGGCGCTTGCTGTAGTCGTCGGCGTCCGCCAGCCCCAGACGGTAGATCTGCTGCGGCACCAGCGGCAGCTGATAGCCCAGCTCTTTCGGCAGGTCCGGATTGAACGGTCCCTGCATATACCAGTTGGCGCCGGTGGCGTAAGGGGTATTCATCTGGCGGTCGATAAATTCCGGCACGCCCGCTTCCAGCGCGCCTGGGCCGCGCTCGTCATTAGGGATCAGGCGGGCGACGGCAGCCTTGATAAAGGCGAATTCTTCAGCGGTAAACCAGCTGGGCTGGTAGTCGCGCGCCGGCTGCGCCGCAGCGGGATCGGCAGCCTGCACCGCAGGCGCCATGCTGAAGCCGCCGACGACGGCGCTGCCCGCCGCCATAGCTGGCGCCAGCGCGATGGTCTTTAACAGAAAATCCCTGCGCGTCTGCCCACGTTTTTGTTCTGACATGACATTGCCTCAGTACCGCTTATAATGCGGCATGAAAGTTAAACAGTTGCGTTGTAATGGTTTTTTTATGCGGATTAAGGGTTACAGCAGTACTGTTACCGGTAACAGCGGGCGCTAGTGTAACACCGTTGTGGTGAAACATTTAGTTCGTCGAAACAAATTCGCACAAATTCATTAACATCTCGTCGCAATGCTTTACCTGGCGCGGACGATAACTGTCACCACCAGAAACAACACTCAACAGACAGGTAACGCTAAAAGACGTTATAAAAGAGTGCACACAACAGCGGAGAGCCTATGTTTAAGTCCTTTTTCCCCCGGCCAGCGCTGTTTTTCAGCTCGGCGGCGATCTGGAGTCTGATCGCGATTTTTGCCTGGTTCGGCTTTGCCGATGACCTGCCGTCCCGCTGGCCAGCGCTGCATGCTGCCATGCAGCAGCCGCTGCCGACCACGGCCGCACGCTTTATCGCCCCCAGTCAGCTCTGGTTTTATGGCTATTACTGGATAGTGGTGGCGATATTCGCCCTGGCCTGGCGCGTTATCGATAACCATCCGTGGCAGCGCTGGTCGGTATGGGGATCGGCGCTGATCATCTTCGTCACCTGGTTCGGCGTGCAGGTCGGCGTTGGCGTCAACGCCTGGTACGGCCCGTTCTACGATCTCATCCAGCAGGCGCTGACCAAAGCGGGTTCGGTGCCGATTAGCCGTTTTTACAGCGGCATAGGCGACTTTCTTGGCATCGCCCTGATTTCGGTAGTTGTTGGCGTCACGAATTCCTTTTTCATTAGTCATTGGGTGTTCCGCTGGCGCACCGCGATGAATAACTATTACATGCACAACTGGCAGCGCCTGCGTAAGGTCGAAGGCGCGGCGCAGCGTGTGCAGGAAGACACCATGCGCTTCGCCAGCACGCTGGAGGACTGGGGCGTTAGTTTCCTTCAGGCGCTAATGACGCTAGTGGCCTTTTTGCCGGTGCTGATCAGTTTGTCGCATCACGTTAAGGATGTGCCGCTGCTCGGCAATATTCCCTATGCGCTGGTGATCATCGCGCTGCTCTGGTCGCTGTTCGGTACGGCGCTGCTGGCGCTGGTGGGCATCAAGTTGCCGGGGCTGGAGTTCCGTAACCAGCAGGTCGAGGCGGCCTATCGTAAAGAGCTGGTCTACGGCGAGGATCATGCCGATCGCGCGACGCCGCCGACGGTACAGGCGCTGTTCAGCCGCGTGCGTTTTAACTACTTCCGCCTCTACTTTCACTATCTCTACTTTAATATCACCCGCATTCTCTATTTGCAGGTTGATAATGTTTTCGGTCTCTTTGTGCTGTTCCCGTCAATCGTGGCGGGCACGATTACCTTCGGTTTGTTAAACCGCATTACTAACGCGTTCGACCAGGTGCGCTCATCGTTCCAGTATCTGATCACCTCCTGGTCGACGCTGGTGGAACTGATGTCGATCTACAAACGTCTGCGCAGTTTCGAGCAGATTCTGCAGGATGTTCCGCATCAGGAGATGCTGCGCGAAGCGGCGGAAAACGAGTAAAGCAGCAAACTCAGCACAGGCGCAGCGCAACAGGGCGCTGCGCCTGGCACGGCCTGCTAACTGCGCTTTCATCCCCTTCCCCTTTGCACGTTTCGCATTCTTACCGCCAGCAGCACAAGCCCCTCTCTCAAAATCCTTTTGTATTGTTAAAATAATCACATCTACCGTTGCCTTTAAAAGGCGATTTAACCGTTTGCATCGCGATTTCAGGTTGTGAAATTTGTCACATTATTAACTTTAACAAGCTGATAATGTGATTTTAATAACATTAAAACAGAGTAAATTCACCTGGGAGCAAACAATGGACATCGCGGTTATCGGGTCAAACATGGTTGACCTTATTACCTATACCAGTCAGTTGCCTAAAGCGGGCGAAACGCTGGAAGCGCCGGATTTTGCCATTGGCTGCGGCGGGAAAGGCGCGAATCAGGCGGTTGCGGCCGCAAAGATGGGCGGACGCGTGATGATGGTTAGCAAGGTCGGCGACGACCTCTTCGCGCCGGAAACCGTCGCCAACCTGCAGCGTCAGGGCGTGGATACGCGCTACGTCACCACCGCGCCGGGAACCTCGAGCGGCGTGGCGCCGATCTTTGTCGATGAGCAGTCGCAGAACCGCATTCTGATTATCAAAGGAGCCAACCAGCAGCTTAGCGCGGCCGATATCGACGCCGCCGCCGAGGCGCTGAAAGCGTGTCAGCTGATTATCCTGCAGCTGGAGATCCCGCTGGAAACCGTCTATTGCGCGATCGATTTCGCCCGTCAGCACGGCATCAAAGTGATCCTTAATCCGGCACCGGCGGTGGAAAATCTCGATATCGCTTACGCCTGCAAGTGCGACTTCTTTATGCCCAACGAAACCGAGCTGGAGATCCTGACCGGCATGCCGGTCGCCACTGATGAAGAGGTCAAACTGGCGGGCCAGACGCTGCTCAAGCGCGGGCTGAAAAACTTGATCATCACCATGGGGGCGCGCGGCTCGCTGTGGATGAGCGGCGACAGCCTGCACCAGGTGGCGCCGACGGCGGTGAAAGCGGTCGATACCAGCGGCGCGGGCGATGCGTTTATCGGCTGTTTCGCCCAGGCGCTGGTGCAAAGCGGCGATATCGCGGCGGCGATGGCGCAAGCCTCTGCCTACGCCGCCTGCAGCGTGACCGGCCGCGGCACGCAGCGCTCCTATCCCGACGCGGAAACCTTCCAGCGTTTTCTTAACGTTAACTGAGGTCGAGCTATGCAGCAGAACATTGTTCAGCAACCCGACGGCTACTTAAATAAAACGCCGCTGTTCCAGTTCATTTTGCTCTCGTGCCTCTTCCCGCTGTGGGGCTGCGCCGCAAGCCTGAACGACATCCTGATCACCCAGTTCAAAAGCGTCTTCGCCCTCAGCGACTTCGCCAGCGCGCTGGTGCAGAGCGCCTTTTACGGCGGCTACTTTCTCATTGCCATTCCGGCTTCGCTGGTGATCCGCAGAGCGAGCTATAAGCTGGCGATCCTGATGGGGCTGGCGCTCTATATTGCCGGTTGCGTGCTGTTCTATCCCGCCTCGCATATGGCTACCTACACCATGTTTCTCGCGGCCATTTTCGCTATCGCCATCGGCCTGAGCTTTCTGGAAACCGCCGCCAACACCTATAGCTCGATGATTGGCCACCGCGATCGCGCCACGCTGCGCCTCAATATTAGCCAGACCTTCTACCCCGTCGGCGCGCTGATGGGCATCGTGCTGGGCAAATATCTGGTGTTCCAGGAAGGCGACAGCCTTGAGAGCCAGCTGGCCGGAATGAACGCGGAACAGGCGCATGCTTTCCGCCTCAGCATGCTGGAGCATACGCTGGAGCCCTATAAATATCTGGTGATGGTGCTGGTGGTGGTGATGCTGCTGTTTCTGTTTACGCGCTATCCGCGCTGCAAACCGGCGTCGAACGAGAAATCCCTGCCGTCGCTCGGCGAAACGCTGCGCTATCTGGCCGGCAACCGCCACTTTAAGCGCGGCATCGTGGCGCAGTTCCTCTATGTCGGCATGCAGGTAGCGGTATGGTCGTTCACGATCCGTCTGGCGCTTACGCTGGGCGCCGCGAACGAGCGTCACGCCTCTAACTTTATGATCTACAGCTTTATCTGCTTCTTTATCGGCAAGTTCGTCGCCAATTTCCTGATGACGCGCTTCCGCGCCGAGAAGGTGCTGATTGCCTATTCGGCGCTCGGCGTGCTGACCCTGGCGTGGGTGATGTTCGTGCCGAACTTTACCGCGGTCTATGCGGCGGTGTTTGTCAGCGTGCTGTTCGGCCCCTGCTGGGCGACGATTTATGCCGGCACCCTGGCGACCGTCGACAACAAGTACACCGAAGTGGCGGGCGCGTTTATCGTGATGTCGATTGTCGGCGCCGCCTTTATCCCGGCAATCCAGGGATTCGCCTCCGATCATCTGGGCTCGATGCAGCTGGCGTTTGGCGTCTCGCTGCTCTGCTTTGCCTGGGTGGGTTTCTATTTCTGGGGCGAGCTGCGTCATAAAAAGCAGGCGCTGCAAACCGGCCGTTTAGTCGAGGAGATGCCATGAAAACCCGTCTGCCGCTCTGTCGCGAACAGTTTCACGCCACGCCGACCACGCTGCTGCAAAACGCCGAGTTCCACGTCGAGCTTTTCCGCTATCCGGCCGGGATCGAAGCGGTGCGTATCAGCAATCAGCGCGGCACGGTGACGGTGCTGCCCTTTTACGGTCAGATGATTTGGGACGCCTGTTTCGACGGCCGTACGCTGACCATGGGCCACAGCTTTAAGCAGCCGCTGCCGGGCAGTTCGATTATCGACACCTACGGCTGCTTTGCCTTCCACTCTGGATTGCTGGCAAACGGCTGTCCGGCCGAGGATGACGATCATGCTCTGCATGGCGAAATGGCCTGCGCGCGCATGGACAGCGCGTGGCTGGTGCTGGAGGCGGATCGCCTGTCGCTTGAGGGCGAAACCGAGTATGTAAAAGGTTTTGGCCATCACTATCTGGCGGCGCCGGCGGTGCGGGTCGAGGCTGGCCAGCCGCGCCTGCATATCGAGATGAACGTGACCAACCTGGCGGGCGCGCCGATGCCGCTGCAGTATATGTGTCATCTGAACAGCGCATGGATTGATGGCGGCGAGTTTAAGCAGTCGATCCCGCAGCAGGCTTTTCAGCTGCGCACTTCGGTGCCGGCGCACGTGAAGCCGACGCCGCAGTGGCAGAGCTACACCGCCGCCCTGGCGCGCGATCCGCAGGCGTTTCAGCGGCTGGATCGGCCGGAAATGTGCGATCCGGAGATCGTCTTCTTCGCCGACGACCTGCCGCAGTATGGCGACGAGGTGCAGTTCGAACTGCATTCGCCGCAGGGTTTCGCGCTGATGACGCGCTTCAGCAGCCGGCAGTTTCCGCACGCCACGCGCTGGATGCTGCACAACCGCGATCAGCAGGTGGCGGCTTATATTCTGCCGGCCACCTGCCGGCCGGAGGGTTTCAGCGCCGCGCAGCGTGCCGGCACGCTGCTGTCGCTGGCGCCGGGCGAACAGCGCCATTTCAGCGTCGAAACGGGCATATTGTAACGTCGTGCAGGATGGCGACCCCTTCAGGGTCGCCAGACGGCCATGCGGCGGACGAGGGTTAACCCGCCAGCGCGGCGAAAACCTTCTCCACGGCGTAAGCGCCGGGATCTTTCACCCCATCCAGCGTCTGCTGATTCAGGTAGGATGAGCGCCCCGCTCTGGCGCTCTGCATCTGCGCGGTGGAATCGGCGCCCTGGGCCGCCGCCTCTGCCGCCTCCGCCAGCGATCTGCCCGCCGACAGCGCCTCCAGCGCCGGCTCCAGCGCATCGACCAGCGTGCGGTGGCCAATCTGCGCGCCGCCGTAGTGCTTCATCTGCTCCAGTCCCTGCGTCAGCGCCTCTGGCAGCGTACCGCCCTGCGCCAGCCGCTGGCCCGCCGCGGTAAAGAGGATCGACATCAGTACGCCGCTCGAACCGCCCATCACCGTCGCCAGCTGCTCGCCCACCAGCGCGAACAGCGACGGCAGATCCGCCAGCGGCAGCTGCTGCGCTTCCAGCGCGCTCTTCACCTTGCGTGCGCCGGCTGCGAAGGTCGAGCCGGTGTCGCCGTCGCCAACCTTCGCGTCCAGCGCGTTCAGCTCGGCTTCAAGATCGATCAGCGTCTGCGCTACGCGCCCAACCACCTGCGCCGTCCGCTCGTCCTGAGAAGGCGTAAACTCGAGCTTGCTCACCACACGCTGGCTGCTCAGCGTTGTCACCGGCTCCACCGCATGGATCGGCGCCCAGCCCAGCACCTCGACCGGCGCTTTCAGCGCTTCGAGAAACGCCGCCTCTACCT
This sequence comes from Pantoea sp. NGS-ED-1003, assembly GCF_000738765.1. Classification (NCBI taxonomy): domain Bacteria; kingdom Pseudomonadati; phylum Pseudomonadota; class Gammaproteobacteria; order Enterobacterales; family Erwiniaceae; genus Pantoea; species Pantoea sp. NGS-ED-1003. The sequence goes on along the minus strand of NZ_JPQA01000003.1, from coordinate 73,730 downwards.
GCAGCACCGTCAGCGAGAAGCCTTTCATATCGAGCGCGCTCACCAGCGTCGCCGGACCGATCAGATGGCTGATCTGCGCCGCCAGCGGGCTTTTCAGCACGTCGCGCGTCACCAGCGCCAGCTCCAGCATCGAGAAGCCGCCGAGATTGTTTACCAGCAGCACCGCGCGGGTGCCGGAAGAGAGGCTGTTGGCCAGCTTCTCCGTCATGATGCTCACCAGCTGCTGGCTGTTCTGCGTGTCCAGCGTGATAACGCCCGGCTCGCCGTGAATGCCCATGCCCAGCTCGCTCTCGCCCTCTTTCACGCGATTGTCGCGCTTCTCACCGGGAATATGGCAGGTCGAAAAGGCGACGCCGATGCTCGCCGTGCCCTTAATGGCGCGCTGCGCCAGGGTTTTTACCTGCGCCAGCGACTGTCCCTGCTCTGCGGCGTAGCCGGCGATTTTATGGATCAGAGCGGTGCCGGCGATGCCGCGCGGCTGGGGATTGTCCGGCAGGGCGATATCGTCCTGCACCATTACCATCTCGACCTTGTAGCCCAGCGCGCGCGCCTTCTCCGCCGCCAGGCCGAAATTAAGGCGGTCGCCGGTGTAGTTTTTCACGATCAGCAGGCAGCCCGCGTCGCCGGTAACGTTGATAATGGCGCTCAGCACCGCGTCGACGCTGGGCGAAGCGAAAATATCGCCGCAGACTGCGGCGGTCAGCATCCCTTTGCCGACAAAACCGGCGTGCGCAGGTTCATGCCCCGAGCCGCCGCCCGAAATCAGCGCCACCTTGCTTTTATCCCAGTCGTTGCGCACCACCACCCGAATATCGTCGCCTAAGTCGAGGCGGCTAAGGTTGTGCCACGGCGTGCTCAGCAGCACCCCCTCGATCGCTTCGTTGACCAGATTATTTTTTTCATTCATCAGGAACTGGCTCATTGCATCCTCTCCAATGGTGTTGATGCCGCCAGGCAGCGGCACGCTTTAAAGGTAGCCGAAGAAATGCAAAGGGCGGCCGATGGCCGCCCCTGAGGCTGCGGGGGAAATCAAAGCGCGATGCGCATCACGCTGTCGGGGTTTTTCGGCGGCGCTTTGCGCGATCCCGGCTGTTTAACGCTGACATAGAGCGCCTTGCCGTCGGCGGAGAGCGCCAGGCTGTTAGGCAGGCCCGCCGTTTTCACCGTGCGTTTCACTTTATAGCTGCTGGCGTCGATGATGCTGACCTCACCCGCTTTACGGTGGGTGACGTAGAGCTCGTCGCGCTGCGGGTTGAACAGCACCGCCAGCGACTCTGGCGCGGCGATCGTCTGGATCACCTTCTGATCGCGCAGATCGACCACCAGCACCTGCGGCTGTTTCGAGTCGCTGAGGAAGGCGCGCTGGCTCTGAGCGTCGAGCGCGATATTCAGGAAGAAATGCGCTTTGTCGTCGCCGATTTTCTGGCGTTTTTCAATGGCGTTGGTGCGGGTATTGATGGTGATGAGTTCGCCGTCGGCGTTGGTGACGTAGAGTTTCTGCCGCTCGCTGTCGACCGCCAGGCCGGTAGCCATTTTGCCGGTGTTCGGCACCACGCTGATCGGCTGCAGGGTTTTGCCGTCCACCACCCATACCACGCTCTGCGGCCCCAGCCCAGTGACGTAGACGCGGTTGGTTTTCACATCGACGGCGATTTCGCGCGGCTGCAGCGGACGCACGCTGTCGCCGCGCTTGCGGCCGTCCAGCACCAGCGTGTTGAGCACTTTGCCGCTGACGGCGTCGATAGCGGTCAGCGCGCCGTTCAGGGTGTTGCCGATATAGAGCACGTTGGTTTGCGGATTGATGGCCGCGCCAAAGCTTTTCAGCTCGGTGGGAATGGTTTGTTTAATCGCCAGGTTTTGCGGATCGAGGCGAAACACCGCGCCGCCCGGCGCATCGCTGCCCTGCGACGCGGCGAGGAACAGCGTATTGTCGCTGGGGCTAAAGGCGAGTTCATAAGCGCCCTTGCTGACCGGCTGGGTAAGTGGGTCCGCATGCGCCAGCATGCCGGAAGCGGAAAAGAGCGCGGTGGCGAGCAGCGTCACGCGCAGCGCAGAGGATAAGGATTTCATGATCTCTCCATAGCAAAAATTCACCGCCATCAGGCAGTGCTGGAAAGCTCACATTGCAAACCGAACAAAAAAATGAAAGGGCCTTAAGGCCAGCAGAGATAATTTTTTTGGCAGATCATAAGGATTTATCGCCAGAAGGGAAGCGGTTTCACCCGCTTAAACGCCGCCAGGACGCCCGGAGGCGTCCTGTCAGCAACAGCCGGTCGGACTTATTTCAGCAGTTCAGCCGTCATGTGCACGCCGTTGTTGGTGTAGGCTTCGGTCACTTTGTATGAGGCGCCCGCTTCTTTCGCCTGCGCCGCGATTTTTGCTTCCGCGCCGTCAAGGGTAGCGTCGGTAGCGGTCACGCTCTGCGCGAAGCTGGTCAGCGGAAGAACGGAGAGAGCGATAACAGCAGCAAAAGTTTTGATAGTTTTCATGGTCAATTCCTCGGTAGATGTTTAGTCAGGTAAGGCGTGTCGCCTTGTTGATATGAATAATAGACCGAGGATGACACTGCTGATAGCGGAGATAATTGCCGTTCTTTATCAAATTTACTGACGATCAAATCGCACATTGGGTGTAGCGGCGCCGCAAAAGGTTAACTCGCTGGCAGAAATAAAAAGGGCAGCATATTCCGCTGCCCTTTAGCCTGTTAGCCGTGATGTCGCACGCGAGTGAAGATGGTGAGCGAGGCGAGCAGCATCAGCACGCCGCTGGCGAGGAAGACGCCGCCGGCGCCCTGCAGGTCGAACATCCAGCCGCCCGCCGCCGCGCCAGCGGTGATCGCCAGCTGGATGGTAGCCACCAGCAGGCCGCCGCCCGATTCGGCGTCGTCCGGCACCGCGCGCGAGATCCAGGTGGACCAGCCGGTCGGCATCGAGCCAAACGCCAGGCCCCAGAGCGCCACGCCCGCTGCGACCAGCCAGGAGACGTCGACAAAGCTCACCAGCAGCAGCGCGGTGGCGCTCATCACCAGCGCCATCGCGCTCAGCGTCAGCGATACGCTGCGCGTCACCAGATAGCCTGCCAGCGAAGTGCCGAAAAAGTTAGCCACGCCAAACGCCAGCAGCACCAGAGAAAGCTGGTTGAGATTAAGCTGCGCGCTGCTCTCCAGGAACGGACGCAGGTAGGTAAAGAAGGCGAAGTGGCCGGTAAACATCATAATTACCGCCAGCATGCCCCAGCGCATCAGCCCGCTGCGCAGCAGGTCGAGCACGCCGCCGCTGCGCGCTTTGTTCTCCGGCGGCATCGCCGGCAGGGTAAAGCTCTGCCAGATCAGCGCCAGCACGCCCAGCCCGGCGGTCAGCATAAAAATATTGCGCCAGCCGATCAGGCCGCCGAGATAGCTGCCGAGCGGCGCGGCGATAATGGTCGCCAGCGAAATGCCGCTGAAGACGATCGACAGCGCGCGCGGCACCTGATCGCTGGGCACCAGGCGCATGGTGATGGCGGTCGAGAGCGTCCAGAAGCCGCCAATCGCCATGCCGAGCAGCACGCGCGCCAGCAGGATCAGCGTCAGGTTGCTCGCCAGCGCCACCAGCAGCGCCGAGGCGACCAGCAGCAGCGTAAAGGCGAGCATCACCACGCGGCGATCGAGCCGCCGCGTAACGCTGCCCACCACCAGACTGGTCAGCAGCGCCACCAGCGCGGTCACCGTTACCGTTTGTCCCGCCTGTCCTTCCGACACCTGCAGCGAGGCGGCGATCGGCGTCAGCAGACTGACCGGCAGAAATTCGGCGGTAATGAGGCCGAATACCCCAAACGCCATGGCAAAGACCGCGCCCCAGGCTGGACGCGCGGGTACGGAAACTTCATCAGCCACTTCTGTACTCAGACTCATGCAGCTTCTCCTTAAAAAAATTATTAAGGCTGGAGCATAGAGGCAGCGGGCAAGACGATCTATGATGGCAACACCTTCATTATTGATAATTCGTCTGGAATGCAATGAGCCACTATGAAGATCTGACCAGCGAACTGCTGATGGGCATGCGGCTGCACGGCGTGACCTATCAGCGTATTCAGCTCGCCGCGCCCTTCGGGCTGCGCTATGAGCATGCGCCGGGCCGCGCGCAGTTTCACTTCGTCGGGCGCGGCCCGCTGCTGGTGCGCGGCGCGTCGGGCGCAATTTTTACGCTTAATACCGGCGATGCGCTGCTGATCCCGCATGGCAAACCCCACAGCCTGCTCTCCTCGCCCGACGCCGACTGCGAGAATATCGCCGCCTTCAGCAGCAGGCCGATCTGCGACAGCGTCTGCGCCATCGGCGCGCCCGCCAACGCCTGCGACGACGAGGAGAGCGTGATCCTGTTCAGCGCCTGCATGAAGTTCGAGCTGGGTGGCATGCAGCCGCTGATCAACACCATGCCGGATATCATGCTGGTGAGCACCCTGCTGTCGCAGTATCCGGAGATCCAGCCGATTCTCGACGCCATGGAGCGCGAGTCGCGCACGCGCCACGCCGGCTTCGCCGGTATTTTGTCGCGGCTGGCGGACGTGGTGGCGGCGCTGATCGTGCGCGGCTGGGTAGAGAACGGCTGCGGTCAGGGCAGCGGGCTGGTGCAGGCGATGCGAGATCCGCGCCTGAGCAAGGCGATCGCCGCGATGCACCGCGAACCGGGAGAGAACTGGACGGTAGAAAGGCTGGCGCGCGTGGCGGGCTGCTCGCGGTCGGTGTTTGCCGAGCGCTTTCAGAACGCCACCACCATGACGCCGCTGCGCTATCTCACCGAGCTGCGCATGCGGCTGGCGGTGCAGCGCATCGTCAATAACGGCGAAGCGGTGGAAGTGGTCGCTTTTCAGCTCGGCTACGGCTCGCTCGCCGCTTTTAGCCGCGCCTTTAAGCGCATTGTTGGTCAGCCGCCCGGCGCGCTGCGCGCCGGGCGGGAAGAGGCGCGCGCCTCCTAGCGGAAGACGCTGATCGCTTCCACCAGGCGGTTGGCCTGATGCGTCATGCGGCCAGACGCCTCGGCGCTCTCCTGCACGCGCGCCGCGTTGCGGTGGGTGATATCGTCGAGATCCTCGACCGCCGTAGAGACTTCGCTCAGCGCGGTGGACTGCTCGGCGGTAGCGGCGCTGATCTGCGCGATCAGCGAGGAGACGTTCTGCACCTGCGCGACGATGTCCTGCATGGTGCGTCCCGCCGCATCGGCGTGCCGGCTGCCGAGCTGAACGCGGCTGGCGCTGGTTTCCACCAGCGTTTTGATTTCGCTGGCGGCCTTCGCGCTGCGCTGCGCCAGGCTGCGGACTTCTCCTGCCACCACCGCAAAGCCTTTGCCCTGCTCGCCCGCGCGCGCCGCTTCCACCGCCGCGTTGAGCGCGAGGATATTGGTCTGGAAGGCGATGCCGTCGATCACGCTGGTGATGTTGGCGATGCGCTGCGAGCTTTCGGCGATTTCCGCCATCATCCCTACCATCTCCTGCATCACGTCGCCGCCCTTGCTCGCCGCCTGGCTGGTGCGCGCCGAGAGCGTATTTACCTCGCCCGCCGTTTCGGTGTTGCTTTTCACCGTGGCGGTCATCTCATTCATGGTGGCGGCAGTCTGCTGCACGTTAGCCGCCGCCTGTTCGGTGCGACGGCTCAGCTCGCTGTTGCTGCTGGCGATGGCGTCGCTGGCGCTCAGGACGTTAATCGCCTGCCCGCTGACGTCATCCACCAGCCAGCGGAACATCAGGCCGAGCTGGCCGATCGCGCGCTGCGTCATCCCCACCTCATCGACGCGATCGATTTGCTCTACTTTATGACTGGCGCCGGTGGCCACGCTAAGCGCCTGCTGGCACATGCGTTCGATGGGGCGCGAGATTTGCTGTTCCATCCACAGGCTGGTCAGCAGCAGCAGGAGCGCCATGCCGCCGCTAAAGCAGCCCAGCGAGGCGGGCGTCATGCCGAGCAGCGCGGCGCTGAGCGCCGCCAGCGGCAGCAGCGCAATCAGCGGCAGGCGGATGCGCCAGCGCAGCGGCAGCGTTTTCAGCAGTGACCCGACGCGGCGCCAGCCGGTGCGGACGATCAGCCCTTTATGGAAGCGCCGCCCTTTCGTCCGCCCTTCGCGAAAATCGCGATAGAGCGCTTCAGTGGCGCGAATTTCCGCTTCACCGGGTTTGGTGCGCACCGACATAAATCCCTGCACCTTGCCGTCGCGCACCACCGGCACGGCATTGGCGCGCACCCAGTAGTGGTCGCCGTTTTTGCGGCGATTTTTCACCAGCGCCGACCAGGGTTCGCCCTGCTTCAGCGTCGCCCACATGTCGGCAAACGCCTCGGGCGGCATGTCGGGATGGCGCACCATATTGTGCGGCTGGCCGTTGACCTCTTCCGGCGTAAAGCCGCTGACCTCGATAAAGGCGTCATTGGCGTAGGTGATGTAGCTGTTGATATCGGTGGTCGACATTAACGTCGCGTCATCGTCAAACACGAATTCGCGCTGGGTGACTGGCTGATTGTTACGCATGGCGGGTCCTTGAAAGGGCTGCTGAAGGTAGGGAGATTATCAGTTATGTTTTTTTATATTTTCGGCAGCGAAAGACCCGGGCTTTAGAGGCGGTAATAAATTTTCCCCGCTAAAAAAGCGGACTGGCGAGCATTTGACCCGCCAGCCGCTTAATCATAATCCGTTAGCCCTTTTTAATAATCGCGTTTTTCAGCCCTGCAGCGCGCGGCGGATAAAGCCCTGATGCCGGTTGAGCCGCTCGCGGGCTTCTTCGACGTCGATGTCGGCCAGCAGCATCAGGATGGCGGTTTTGCAGTGGCCGTCGCAGGCCGCCAGCGCGCGCCTGGCGTTCGCTTCGTCGCTGTCGGTGGCCTGCATGACGATGTTGATCTGGCGCTGCACCAGTTTCTGGTTGGTGGCTTCTACGTCGACCATCAGGTTGCCGTAGACTTTGCCGCTGCGGATCATCGCGCCGGTGGTGAGCATATTGAGCACCAGTTTCTGGGCGGTACCCGCTTTCATGCGCGAGGATCCGGTGACCACTTCCGGGCCGACCACCGGCGTAAGCGCGATCTCCGCCGCCTGCGCCATGGCGCTGTTGGGGTTGCAGGTGAGCGCCGCCGTGGTGGCGCCAAGCGTGCGGGCATATTCCAGCGCACCCAGCACGTAGGGGGTACGGCCGCTGGCGGCGATGCCCACCAGCACATCTTTCGCGCTGAACTGGATGTCACGCAGATCGTGCGCGCCCTGCTCGCGGTCGTCTTCCGCGTTTTCTACCGCCTGCAGTATCGCCTTGTGCCCGCCGGCGATGAGCCCTACCACCTGGCCGCGCGGCGTACCGAAGGTCGGCGGGCATTCGCTGGCGTCGAGGATGCCGAGTCGTCCGGAGGTGCCCGCGCCGCTGTAGATCAGTCGGCCGCCCTGCGCGAAGGCGGCGACGATGGCGTCAACCGTTTGGGCGATTTGCGGCACGATCGCTTCGACCGCCAGCGCCACTTTTTTATCTTCGTTGTTGATGACGCGCAGCATGGCGTCGGTGGAGAGCTCGTCGATGTTCTGGCTGGCCGGGTTGCGGCCTTCGGTGATGAGCTGGCTGAGGTCGATTGTCATGGGACGTGCTCCGGGCATGATTTATCCAGGCCCGGTTTTATCATATTTGCGGGATAAAAAAAGGGTTCAGACGAGGTCTGAACCCTGATGTTTTAGGTGCAACGCTTGTTAGCCAGGAGCCAACGCGGGAGAGGAAGGCCGATCGCAAAGACGCAAAAAGCGCCATCCCTGGCAGCTCGGCCCGCAACATCCATGTTGCGGGACGCTTTGCTCTTCGGCCCCCCTCTCCCGCTTGCAGGCATTAGATGCCGCCTGATGGTCAGGTCAAAAGAAGGGTTAGCTCGCCGTTTGCGCGCGCAGCTTCAGCTCGTAGGCTTTCGCCTGCTCGGCGTCGAACTGGTTCTCCCAGCGGGCGATAACCAGCACCGCCAGCGCGTTGCCGATGACGTTAAGCGCGGTGCGCGCCATATCCATGATGCGGTCAACGCCCGCGATAAAGGCCAGGCCTTCCAGCGGAATGCCGACGCTGCCCAGCGTCGCCAGCAGCACCACAAATGACACGCCAGGCACGCCTGCGATGCCTTTCGAGGTCACCATCAGCGTCAGCACCAGGATGATCTCGTCGGTCAGCGACAGATCGATGCCGTAAAGCTGCGCGATAAAGATGGCGGCGATGCTCTGATAGAGCGTTGACCCGTCCAGGTTAAAGGAGTAGCCGGTCGGCACCACGAAGCTGGTGATTGCCTTCGGCGCGCCGTAGGCCTCCATCTTCTGCATGATGCGCGGCAGTACGGTTTCCGAACTGGAGGTCGAGTAAGAGAGGATCAGCTCATCTTTCAGGATACGCATCAGGGTGGTGATGCGCAGCTTACAGAAGCGCGCCACGCCGCCGAGGATAACGAACGCGAAGAAGAGAATCGCGGCGTAAACCAGCAGCACCAGCTTCGCCAGCGGCCACAGCGAGGTGAAGCCGAAGTTGGCGATGGTCACGGCGATCAGCGCGAAGACGCCCACCGGCGCGTAACGCATAATCATGTGCGTTACTTTAAACATGGTTTCCGACACGCTGCGGAAGATGTTGACCAGCGGATCGCGCTGCTCCGACGGCAGCGCCGACAGGCCCATGCCGAACAGCACCGAGAAGAAGATAATCGGCAGCATGTCGCCCTTCACCAGCGAGGCGAAGATGTTCTGCGGGATCAGCGACAGGATGGTGGCGACCAGGCTGTGAGGCCCGTTCTGCACCGCTTCGGTCGTGGCTTCATACTTAGAGATGTCCACCGTTGCCAGCGTTGACATATCAATGCCGGTGCCGGGTTGAAACACGTTAGCCAGCGTAATGCCGACCACAATGGCAAGGGTGGTGATCACTTCGAAATAGACGATGGTTTTGACGCCAATTCGTCCCAGTTTCTTGGCATCGCCCACGCCGGCGATGCCGACAATCAGCGATGAAATCACGATAGGCACAACGATCATCTTGATCAGATGAATAAAGATATCGCCCGCCGGGCTGAGAATGTTGGTGATTAACCATTCACGATCGTCTGGCTGATTATGCAGCACTGAACCGACAACGATGCCGAGCACCAGCGCAATCAGAATCTGCCAGGCCAGGCTTATTTTAAAACCTTTCATAACGCGTTATTTCCTCAGTCAAAACCCCTATTGCTACGCTGCGAAGGTGCAGAGAAGGATACACACAGGGAAGTGAGCAAAAGCCCGGTAAATTAGAGGGTTATTGAGGACAGCGTCCTCGACGAAAATGCGAAAATTCCCGTACTTTTTTCAGACGCCGTCTGGTTGAGTCCTGCTGAGCAGGGGCGAGATAAGTACCATTTTCACTGTGGTAAATGCAACCCCTGGCGCGTTCGATTAAAGATTAGCCACTCTTCTAGCATAAAATGCTGTTTAGTTATAAAAACCCTAACCTGCTGTTATAAAAAGTAATAGTTATTAAAACATCCGCATAGCTATGCAGCGCTGCACAAAAAGGCGGCGGGTTCGTTTGCTGCATTTTTCGCCAGTCGCAGGGGCAGATTGCGGCGCATGTTCGATGGTTTTGCAAGGGATAACCAGCGGGCGCGCGCTCTCGTGATCTAAGGCGCAAAAAAGAAACAAAGCACGGGCTCAGGCTTCACTTAACCTTTGATTGACATATTATTAACATCTTCAAGGAGATCCGCCATGAGCCAACAATATAAACACCCGATACCTGCCGCCATTGCCGCGAATGCCCTGATCACTGCCGAGCAGTATCAGACGATGTATCAGCAGTCCGTCAGCGACCCGGATGCGTTCTGGGGCGAACAGGGGAAAATCCTCGACTGGATCAAGCCCTACAGCAAAGTGAAAAACAGCTCTTTCGCGCCGGGCAATATTTCTATTCGCTGGTATGAGGACGGCACGCTCAATCTGGCGGCCAACTGCCTCGATCGCCATCTGGAAAAGCGCGGCGACCATCCCGCCATTATCTGGGAAGGCGACGACGCCAGCGAAAGCAAGACCCTGACCTTTCGCCAGCTGCATAACCAAGTGTGCCGCTTCGCCAACGTGCTGCTGTCGCTGGGGGTGAAAAAAGGCGACGTGGTGGCGATTTATATGCCGATGGTGCCCGAAGCGGCGGTGGCGATGCTGGCCTGCGCGCGCATCGGCGCGGTGCATTCGGTGATTTTCGGCGGCTTTTCGCCGGAAGCGGTGGCGGGCCGCGTGGTGGACTCCAGCGCGAAACTGGTGATCACCGCGGATGAAGGCGTGCGCGCCGGACGCCCTATCCCGCTGAAGAAAAACGTCGACGACGCGCTGAACAATCCCACCGTCAACAGCGTGAAAAATGTGGTGGTGCTGAAGCGCACCGGCGGGTCGATTGACTGGCAGGATGGCCGCGATCTCTGGTGGTCCGAGTTAATGGATAAGGCGAGCGAGCAGCACGCGCCCGCCGAGATGCAGGCGGAAGATCCGCTTTTTATCCTTTATACCTCTGGCTCTACCGGCAAGCCGAAAGGGGTGCTGCACACCACTGGCGGCTACCTGGTTTATGCGGCGACCACCTTCAAATATGTTTTCGATTATCACCCGGAAGATATCTACTGGTGTACCGCCGACGTCGGCTGGGTCACCGGTCACAGCTATCTGCTTTACGGACCGCTGGCGTGCGGCGCCACCACCCTGATGTTCGAGGGCGTGCCAAACTGGCCGAAACCGAGCCGCATGGCGGAAGTGGTGGATAAACACAAAGTGACCCTGCTCTATACCGCGCCGACGGCGATCCGCGCCCTGATGGCGGAAGGCGACAAGGCGATTGAAGGCACCAGCCGTCAGAGCCTGCGCATTATGGGCTCGGTGGGCGAACCCATTAATCCGGAAGCCTGGGAGTGGTACTACAACAAGATTGGCGACGGCCGCTGTCCGATTGTCGATACCTGGTGGCAGACCGAAACCGGCGGCTTTATGATCGCGCCGCTGCCGGGCGCCATCGAGCTGAAAGCGGGCTCCGCGACCAAACCTTTCTTCGGCGTGCAGCCTGCGCTGGTGGATAACGAAGGCAATCCGCAGGAGGGCGCGGCGGAAGGCAATCTGGTGATCACCGACTCCTGGCCGGGCCAGGCGCGTACGTTGTTCGGCGATCATGACCGCTTTGAACAGACCTACTTCTCTACCTTCAAAAATTGCTATTTCAGCGGCGACGGCGCGCGCCGCGACGAAGATGGCTACTACTGGATCACCGGCCGCGTCGACGACGTGCTCAACGTCTCCGGCCACCGTCTCGGCACCGCCGAGATCGAATCTGCGCTGGTGTCGCATCCCAAAATCGCCGAAGCGGCGGTGGTGGGCATTCCGCACAGCATTAAAGGCCAGGCGATCTACGCCTATATTACGCTGAACCATGGCGAAGAGCCGTCGCCGGAGCTCTATACCGAGGTGCGCAGCTGGGTACGGAAAGAGATCGGCGCCATCGCCACGCCCGATATCCTGCACTGGACCGACTCGCTGCCGAAAACCCGCTCCGGCAAGATTATGCGCCGCATTCTGCGCAAGATCGCCGCGGGCGACACCAGCAATTTAGGCGATACCTCAACGCTGGCCGATCCAGGCGTCGTGGATAAACTGCTGGAGGAGAAGCAGGCGATCCGTATGCCGTAAACCGTCTTACCGGCGGGAGGTCTCTTCTTCCCGCCGCCCTTTCCTTACGCAGTGTGTTTCTGAAGTCACATAACAATATCTGACCAGGCCTTTCTCGCGCGGCGCGTGAGGCTGCCGCCTGCATAACCTCTGGAGAAACTGTGATGAACGACGCCCTTTCCACTCAGGAGGCGCTCAATCAACGAATTGAGCGTCATCCGCGCTTTCAGGAGCTGGTGCATAAGCGCCAGCGGTTCGCCCTGGTGCTGTCGCTGATTATGCTGGTGCTCTACGTCGGCTTTATTCTGCTGATCGCTTTCGCGCCCGGCTGGCTCGGCACGCCGCTGCATGACGGCACCAGCGTGACGCGCGGCATTCCCATCGGCGTAGGCCTGATTGTGATTTCTTTTGTGCTGACCGGCGTTTACGTCTGGCGCGCCAACGGCGAATTCGATCGCCTGACGAAGCAGATCCTCAGCGAGGTAAAACCATGAAGCGTCTTTCTCTCTGGCTGCTGGCGCTGCTGCCCGCCTCCGCGCTGGCGGACGCGCTGACCGGCGCGGTGCAGCAGCAGGCCACCAACTATCAGGCGATTGGCATGTTCGTGGTGTTCGTCGCCGCCACGCTGGGCATTACGTACTGGGCGTCGAAACGCACCCGCTCGCGCAACGACTACTATACCGCCGGCGGCAATATTACCGGCTTCCAGAACGGCCTGGCGATGGCGGGCGACTTTATGTCCGCCGCCTCCTTTCTCGGCATCTCTGCGCTGGTTTATACCTCCGGCTACGACGGGCTGATCTACTCGCTCGGCTTCCTGGTGGGCTGGCCGATGATCCTGTTTTTGATCGCCGAGCGCCTGCGCAACCTGGGCCGCTACACCTTCGCCGACGTCGCCTCCTATCGCCTGCAGCAGAAGCCGATTCGCACCCTCTCCGCCTGCGGCTCGCTGGTGGTGGTGGCGCTCTACCTGATTGCGCAGATGGTGGGCGCGGGCAAGCTGATCCAGCTGCTGTTCGGCCTCGACTATCATATCGCCGTGGTGCTGGTGGGCATTCTGATGGTGCTCTACGTGCTGTTCGGCGGCATGCTGGCGACCACCTGGGTGCAGATTATCAAAGCGGTGCTGCTGCTGTTCGGCGCCTCTTTTATGGCGATCATGGTGATGAAGGCGACCGGCTTCAGCTTCAATAACCTCTTTACCCAGGCGATGGCGGTGCACCCGAAAGGCGCGGCCATCATGCAGCCGGGCGGGCTGGTGAAGGATCCCATTTCCGCGCTCTCGCTCGGGCTGGGGCTGATGTTCGGCACCGCCGGATTGCCGCATATTCTGATGCGCTTCTTTACCGTGGCGGACGCCCGCGAGGCGCGTAAAAGCGTCTTCTGGGCCACCGGCTTTATGGGCTACTTCTACTTCCTGACCTTTATTATCGGCTTCGGGGCGATTCTGCTGGTCGGGGCAAATCCCGCCTTTAAAGATGCCAGCGGCGCGCTGATCGGCGGCACCAATATGGCGGCGGTGCATCTGGCGAACGCGGTGGGCGGCAGCACCTTCCTCGGCTTTATCTCTGCCGTGGCCTTCGCCACCATTCTGGCGGTGGTCGCCGGGCTGACGCTGGCAGGCGCGTCGGCGGTATCGCACGACCTTTACGCCAGCGTTATTCGCAAAGGCCAGGCGACCGAGCGCGAAGAGCTGCGCGTGTCGAAAATTACCGTACTGGTACTGGGCGTGGTGGCGATTGCGCTGGGCATTCTGTTTGAGAAGCAGAACATCGCTTTTATGGTCGGCCTGGCGTTCTCAATCGCCGCCAGCTGTAACTTCCCGATCATTCTGCTGTCGATGTACTGGTCGAAGCTGACCACGCGCGGCGCGATGATTGGCGGCTGGCTTGGGCTGATCACGGCGGTGGTGCTGATGATCCTCGGCCCGACGGTCTGGGTACAGGTGCTGGGACACGCGTCCCCGGTTTATCCCTATGAGTATCCGGCGATCTTCTCGATGATCGTCGCCTTTGTCGGCACCTGGTTCTTCTCCGTTACCGACCATTCGCCGCAGGGCGCGCAGGAGCGCGGCCGCTTCCGGGCGCAGTTTATCCGCTCGCAGACCGGTATCGGCATCTCGCAGGGCAAGTCGCACTAATCTTACGGCGCGGCAAAATAAAAAAGGCGGCTGATAAGCCGCCTTTTTTTATCCGATCGAATCAGAAACGCAGCGAAGCGCCGACGTACGGGCCGTCGACCAGCACGTTGTCTTTACGACCGCCTTTATTGTTCAGCTCGATATACTGATAGCCCACGCGCAGGTTCAGCAGCGAAATCGGGGTGAAGCTCAGGCCGCCAGCGGCTTCCTGATAGCTGTCGAGATGGTCGGTCAGACCTTCTGGCGCGTAGTAGTATTCGCCGTACAGGCCCCACATGCTGTTGAAGCTGTACTGCGCGCCGCCGCCCAGCGCCACGGCGAAGCCATCTTTACCATCTTCCGGATGGGTGAAAATGGTCTTGGCGGTCGGTGCCAGACGCAGTCCGCCGATATCGACGTTGTAACCCAGTCCCAGGCCGTAGGTGCTGCCGTCGTGATCGCTGCGCAGCCAGTTACCTTTAAGGAACAGGCCAGGCGAGGTGGTGCCCAGACCGACGTTCAGATTAGTGTTGTGCTCGCCGACATCCACGCTGCCTTCGATAGCCTGCGCTGCGCCGCTCAGCAGTACCAGACCCAGTGCGCTCCCGGTAACAAGTTGCTTAAACATGATTCCACTCCATGAAAGGACAATTATTTCGGCGCAAAGGTTAACAGCCTGAAATCCTCTGACAACTCTATTTGGCAACCTTTACGTAAACAGACATGTCGATCGGCAAATTTTGTTGTCAGGCTGCCCACATCAGGTGGCCGATAAGCGGCGCCAGCACCACCGTCACCACGCCGGAAAGCATCATCACCAGGCTGGCGACCACGCCCTCCTGCTCGCCGAGCTGGTAGGCGCGCGCCGTGCCTGCTCCGTGCGACGCCGCGCCGAAGCCCGCCCCTTTCGCCACGCCCTGGCGGATAGCGATGCGCAAAAACAGCACGTCGCCGATCGCCATGCCGAACACGCCCGTGATCACCACGAACAGCGCCACCAGATCGGGCTGGCCGCCGATGGGCTTCGCCGCCGCCAGCGCGAAAGGCGTGGTGATGGAGCGCACCGCCAGGCTGCGCTGGATCGACTCAGGCAGCGTCAGCAGCCGCGCCAGCCACACTGAACTGCACACCGCCACCAGCGTAGCGGTCAGCACCCCGGCGCTCAGCGAGAGCCAGTGACGGCGAATAATCGTCATGTTTTCATACACCGGTACGGCGAAGGCCAGCGTTGCCGGGCCGAGCAGCCAGAGCAGCCAGTGGCTTTCAGCAATATAGTCCTGCCAGGAGACGTGCGTAATCAGCAGCAGCGCAACCAGCAGCACAGGCGTCGCCACCAGCGGCATCAGCAGCAGCGTGCGCCAGCGGCGATAGAGACGCTTGTTGAGAAAGTAGATCAGCAGCGTGACCGCCAGACAGAGCAGGCTCAGGATAAAATCACGCATCGCGCTGTTCCCTGCGCGCCGCGCGCGCCACTTCATAGCGGTAGAGGCGATCGACCACCAGCGCGGTGGAGGCGAGCACCAGCACGGTGCTTAGCGCAATTACTACGCAGATGCGCCAGCCGTCGACGCGCAGCAGGTCGCCGTAGTTCACCACCGCCACCACCGCTGGAATAAAGAACAGCAGCATTTCGGCCAGCAGCCAGCGCGAGCCCGCCCTGACCCAGCGCAGCGGCAGCACGCGCGTGACGATCAGCGCCAGCAGCAGCAGCATGCCGACGATATTGGCGGGCAGCGGCAGGTGCAGCCAGCTCACCAGACGATCGCTGGCGATAAACATGCCGATGTACAGCAGCAGCTGCAGCGGCAACCAGAGTCGTTGCAGCCTGCCCACGCGCTGCGGGCTGAGCGCTAACGCCATTTTCTTTTCTCCCTTCACCAGATTTGGTGCTTAGTATAAATCCGCGACAGAAGGTGAAAAAAATGAATTAAAATTATCCCAATCATGCCAAAAGGGAATAGTTATGGACGTCCGTGCGTTACGCTACTTCACCGAGGTGGTGCGCCAGCAGAGTTTTACCCGCGCTGCACAGAAGCTCTACGTGACCCAGCCCACCATCAGCAAAATGCTGCGCCAGCTCGAAGAAGAGCTGGGCTGCACCCTGCTGCTGCGCGACGGCCGCAAGCTGCATCTGACCGACAGCGGCCAGGCGGTCTACCAGCGCGGGCTGGCGATTCTGCAGGAGTTTCACCAGCTCGAGGCGGAGATCGGCGATATTAACCAGCTGAAAACCGGCGAGCTGCGCCTCGGCATTCCGCCGATGGTCGGCATGCAGATCGCCGGCTCAATCTCGGCGTTTCGCCGCCGCTATCCCGGCGTCACCCTGAACATCTCCGAATTTGGCGGCCTCACGGTGCAACAGGCGGTGCTGGCGGGCAGCCTGGATATCGCGCTTACCGCCCTGCCGGTCGATCCCGATCTGCCGCTGAACACGCTGCCCCTGATGCACCATCCGCTCTGCGTGCTGGTGCCGCGCCAGCCCGCCTGGCTTAACCGCAGCCATATCGCGCTGACGGAGCTGGCGGCGCATCCGCTGCTGATTTTCAACGAGGAGTTCTCGCTGAACCGCCAGCTGATGAAGGCGTTTCAGCGGCTTGGCGTCACGCCGCATATTGCGGTGCGCAGCGGACAGTGGGATTTTCTGGCGGCGATGGTTCAGGCGGAGATGGGGCTGGCGATCCTGCCGGAGCCGATCTGTCAGCGGCTGGATAAGCAGTCGCTGCTGTGGCTGCCGCTGGAGTCGGAGCTAATGTGGAGTCTGGGGTTGATCTGGCGCGAGGGAAGCTATCTGTCGCGCAGCGCGCAGGCGTGGATCGCCTGCTGCCGCGAACACTGGCCGGATGAAGCGCCGCGCCTGTCGGTATAGGCGCGGCGCGCGGCTTACTCTTCTTTCTCGATCAGCAGCGCTTCCAGCAGGTCGAGATCGCGCAGCAGCCGCTGCATGCTCTCATCGGAAATCTGCTGGGTCGCGCGCAGGTGATAGACTTCGGCGCGCTCGGCGCGTAGCGCGGTCAGGCGGAAGCGACGCTCCAGATTCTCGGCGAACAGCGCCTGTTCCAGATCGCTTTTGCCGTCGGCGCGGCGACGCAGATTGCCGATAACGCGCAGGCTGACCTCTTTGAGCAGCTCAGGATCGATATTCTCTTCGCTGCTGTTCTCCAGCCGCTCTTCCATTTTATGCAGGCTTTCGATCGCCACGCTCGCCATCACCGCGCGGGCGTTTTGCAGCTCGCGGCGGTGTCCGGCTTTATCGATGCCGTCCACGCCGCGCAGCAGCAGCGGCAACAGCACCACGCCTACCAGCAGCGAAAACAGGATCACGCCGGTCGCGATAAAGACCAGCTCATAGCGCGCCGGAAACGGCTCGCCGGAGGTCAGGAACAGCGGGATAGAGAGCACGCCCGCCAGGGTAATGGCGCCGCGCACGCCGGCAAAGGTGGCAATCAGCAACTCGCGCAGCGAGTAGTTGGCGAACTCCATCGGCTTCTTCTTCAGCACGCGCTTGCTGAGACGCTGCATAATCCAGAGCCAGCCGAAGCGCACCACCATCAGTGCGGCGTAGACCAGGATAATGTCGGTAAACAGCATCCAGAGCTCGACGTTGGGATCGGCGTTGGCGGCGTCAATCGAGGTGCCGATAATGTCCGGCAACTGCAGGCCGAGCATCAGGAACACCATGCCGTTGAAGACGAACTCCAGCATCTGCCAGACGCTGTTGGCGCGCAGGCGCATCGCCAGCGGCGCCTGGCGGATAATGCCGGAGCGGGTAATGGTCATGCCCGCCGCAACCGCCGCCAGAATGCCGGAGACGCCGAGATGTTCGGCAATCAGGTAGGAGGCGAACGGCAGCAGCAGCAGCAGTACGGTTTGCGTCGCCGGATCGTCGCCGCTCCAGCGGCTCAGCAGACGCAGCGATTTACCATAGAGCCAGCAGACCGCCACGCCCGCAATCAGGCCGCCGATCGCGACCTTAAGGAACTCGACGCTGGCGCCGCCCCAGGTAAACACCATGGTGCCCATCGCCACCGCAACGGCGAACTTCAGCGAGACCAGGCCGGAGGCGTCGTTCATCAGCGCCTCGCCCTGCACGATCGACATGATTTTCTTCGGAATGCGTCCCTCGCCGACGATGCCGGAGAGCGCCACGGCGTCCGTCGGCGACAGCACCGCCGCCAGCGCGAAGGCGGGGATCAGCGGAATACCCGGCACCATCCAGTAGATGAGGTAGCCGATGCCGACCACGGTAATCAGCACCAGCACCAGCGCCAGGCCGATAATTTCCCGGCCATGGTGCAGGAACTCGCTGATCGGCGTCTTCCAGCCGTCGGCAAACAGCAGCGGCGGAATAAACAGCACCAGGAAGAGTTCCGGGTCGAAATCGACATGCAGGCCGAAGGTCGGCCAGGCGAGCAGCGCGCCGGCGAGGATCTGCACCAGCGGCAACGGGATCTGGAACGGCAAGATGCGAGCGGCCACCCCGGAGAGCGACACCACCAGCGTCATAATGAGAATAGTGAAGAAGATTTCCATGCTTTCCTTAGGCGAATCGTAAAGTCAGAAAAAATGTTGTGAGCGCTAAAGTGTAAAGCAAAGTGCGCAGAGAATGACAAGTCACGCGTGCGGCGCGGCGAAAAATCAGGAGAACATGCCGGGCGAGACGGTGCTCGCCCGGTTTTACAGCTAGATCGCCCAGCCGCCAGCGTAAAAAATCACCAGCGCGGCCGCTATCACCACCGTGCCGACGTTCAGCCTGCGCCACTCGCCGGCAAACAGGCGACCCACCACCAGCGTGGCGAAACCGAGCATAATGCCGGTGACGATATTGCAGGTCAGCACGATAAAGACCGCGGTCACCAGGCCGGACATCGCATCGACGAAGTCGCCGAAGTCGATTTTCGCTACGTTGCTCAGCATCAGCAGGCCGACATACATCAGCGCGGGCGCGGTGGCGTAGGCGGGTACCAGATAGGCGAGCGGCGACATAAACAGAATCGCCAGGAACAGCAGTCCGACCACAATCGCCGTCAGGCCGGTCTTGCCGCCCGCCGCCGTGCCGGCTGCGGATTCGATATAAACCGCCGCAGGCGACGCGCCGACCAGGCCGGCGAACAGGCTGCTGACCGAATCGGTGGTCAGGGCGCGTCCGCCGTTGATGATCTGGCCCTTCTCGTCCAGCAGGTTCGCCTGCCCCGCCACCGCGCGGATGGTGCCGGTGGCGTCGAACACCGCCGTCATCACCAGCGCCAGCACGCTCGGCAGCACCACTGGCTGTAGCGCGCCCATAATGTCGAGGCTGAACAGCAGTGATTCGCCCTGGCTGTCGCGCAGGCTGGGCAAGGCGAACAGTCCCTGAAACTTCACTGCCGGATCGAAGATCAGCCCGAGAATCGAGATGGCGATAATGGTGAGCAGAATGCCGCCCGGCACCCGGCGCTTCTCCAGCCCGACGATCGCCGCCAGTCCCAGCAGCGACATCATCACCGGAAACGAGGTGAAGTGGCCCAGCGCCACCGGCATGCCGGCCGCGGGGTTCTTCACCACCAGCCCGATACCGTCGGCGGCGATCAGCAGCAGAAACAGGCCGATGCCCACGCCGGTGCCGTGCGCTACGCCCATCGGCAGATTACGCAAGATCCAGGCGCGGATGCCGGTTACGGAGATAACGGTGAACAGCAGCCCCATCAGAAATACCGCGCCGAGCGCTACCGGCACGCTGATATGCTGGCCGAGCACCAGGCTAAAGGCGGTAAAGGCGGTGAGCGAGATGGCGCAGCCGATGGCCATCGGCAGGTTGGCCCATAGTCCCATCACGATAGAGCCGACGCTGGCGACCAGACAGGTGGCGACGAAGACTGCCGTGGGCGAAAAGCCCGCTTTACCCAGCATGCCGGGCACCACAATCACCGAGTAGACCATCGCCAGGAAGGTGGTCAGTCCCGCCAGAATTTCCTGCCGGACGCTGCTGCCGCGTGCAGAAACAGAGAACCAGGCGTCCAGCTTGCCAGCGGACGAGCGTGATTCGTATGACATAGTTGAGCCTCAAGAATTTTTTGTTGTGTGAAACGCCCTGCGTCGCTGCCTGCAAAATCCCTGGTTATCGACCCGGCGCAATGGCGCGCCAGACGACAGGCAAACGTTTACTTCGCGGCGGATAACTCTCCGCTATGCGGACAGATAAAAGGCAAGGGATTATCCGGCGTTTGGCAGCAGATTTTCAACTGCTTCCTCGCCTTAATTCAGGATAAAGAAGAGTGTGTAAGAGAGTTGCTGAAGGCTTGTGCGGCGTCGGCGCCAGGGCCGTCGCCGCGTTACTTGCTGATGCCGCGGCCTTTTTTCGTCGCTTAGCCGCCTGGCATCACCTCGCCGCCCTGCTGAATGGCGCGCTGCCAGGCGGCGCGCTGCTGCACGGTATTCAGCCACGCCGCCGTAGCGGGCATATCCTCCAGGCCGCCGCGCGACTGCAGCGCCAGCAGAGGAAAACTCATCTGGATATCGGCAATGCTGAAGCGCTTGCCCGCGAACCAGGGCTGAGCGGCCAGATGCTGCTCGATCATCTGGCGATGCGGCACCAGCTGCTTATCAAGCCAGGCCTTTTGCATGCCCTTGCCCAGCGCCGCGCCCGCCGGACGCAGCAGCCAGGGCACCGGCGCCTTGCCGAGGCGGCCAAAGACCAGCTTCATCACCAGCAGCGGCATCAGCGACCCTTCGGCGTAGTGCAGCCAGTAGTTCGCCTGCAGACGCGCCTGCTCGTCGAGAGAGGTTAAGCGCTGTTCGCTGTCATATTTGCCTTCCAGATAAGAAAGAATGGCGCCCGATTCTGCTACCACCTGATTACCGTCGGTAATCACCGGCGACTTGCCGAGCGGATGAACCTTTTTCAGCGCGTCCGGCGCCAGCATCGACGCCTCGCGCTGATAGCGTTTGATTTGGTAAGGCACTTCCAGCTCTTCCAGCAGCCACAGCACGCGATGTGAGCGCGACTGCTCGAGATGGTGGACGGTAATCATAGTGAATTCCTGTTATGGACCTCAGGCAAGTATAGCGCTCATCCTCTTTAGCGCGGCGGCTCGCCTTTATCGTCCTGTTCGGGATCGAGCAGCACCGCGCCGGAACCCTGCTGCGCCAGCCGGTCGCCGGGGTTGCGCAGCGGACAGTCGCGCATCGACAGGCAGCCGCAGCCGATGCAGCCGTCGAGGTCGTTGCGCAGGCGCGTCAGGGTTTCGATGCGCTTATCCAGCTCCTCGCGCCAGTGCTGCGTCAGGGCGTCCCATTCATGGGTCGACATGCGCTTGTTGGCGGGAATATGCATCAGGCTGTCACTGACGGTGGCGAGCGGGATGCCGATGCGCTGGGCGATTTTGATAATGGCGACGCGCCGCAGCACGTCACGGCTGTAGCGGCGCTGATTGCCGCCGTTGCGCGTGCTGGAGATGAGTCCTTTGCTTTCATAAAAGTGCAGCGCGGAGACCGCTACGCCGCTGCGGCGCGCGACTTCGCCCGGCGTCAAAACCGGTTTTGGGTAGTTGCGATCTTTTTTCATCTGGCTCTTTACCTCAAGTTAACTTGAGGAATTATACTCGCCTCCGTCAAATAACGAATCCCTCAGGACTAAAGGACGAGATTATGATGCAAGAAGAGATCATTCACTCCCTGACGCGCTGGATCGACCAAAACCTGGATAAGACGCTCTCAATCGATGAAGTGGCGGCCAGATCCGGCTATTCAAAATGGCACCTGCAGCGTATGTTCCGCACCGTGACGAAACAGACGCTAGGCGGCTACATTCGCGAACGTCGCCTGACGCTGGCGGCGGAAGCGCTGCGCCAGACGCAGCGTCCGGTATTTGATATCGCGATGCAGTACGGCTATGACTCGCAGCAGACTTTTTCCCGCGTCTTCCGCCGTCAGTTTTCGCAGACGCCGACCGCCTATCGCCACTTTATGCGTCGCCAGGCGATTCAGCGTCCACGTATGCTGAGCTTCGACTGTAGCGAACCTGCGGCAAGCTATACCCAGCGCACCACCGGGGAATGTTGTCCAGTTCGCTAAGCCTCAGGCGCCCTTTACGGGCGCACCTTCCCGCTTTCCTCGCCTAATGCCCTGATTTTCTGAACAACATTTCGATAAAAAAATTTCTACCATACCAGGTACAAATTTTGTTCAAAAAATCAAATCCAGTGATATAATGTGACCCAGCTCACATATTACACCCTTTATGACGGCGAAAAGCCTTTCCCTGACCACGCTTTTCGTCGCCAGTGATGTCCGGTAACCGTCAGGGATAATCACTTAGATTCAGAGGCTTAAGTCGATGGCGACCATAACCACCAGCTTGATTGTCATGCGTTGGGAACTGCTCAGCGCAATCATGATGTTTTTTGCCAGCACCCTTAAAATTAAATTCCGTCAGAGCAGCCATCACGTGATGGCGTTTATGTGCGGCGGCGTCGGTCTCGGGATGACCTGCTGGTTCGTGATGGGGCTGCTGGGCATCTCGCTGAGCATGGAAAACGTGCATCACTTTATGCTGGTGACCAAAGATACCTTTATTCAGGTGATGAGCCAGACCCCGCCTGACTGGCCGATGCCTTAATCGTTAGCCAATAAAAAACCCCGCATAGCGGGGTTTTTTATTACAGGCGGTTTACGTAGCTGAAAGTGGCAGGCATGGCCCGAAGAGCAAAGCGTCTCGCGCCAGGGACGGCGCGGACCGAGCGAGCATGGATGCGTTAAGCGACTTTGCGATCGGGCCATGCCTGCCGCGCTAGCACATTGCTTAAAGCCAATAAAAAACCCCGCATAGCGGGGTTTTTTATTTTGCTGTGTGACTCAAACTTTCTTCAACAGCGCAGGGATATTCACGTCCTGCACCGAAACGCCCGGTATCTGCGTGCCGCGGCGATCCTGAATCCACATATCTCCCATCATCTGGTTAAGTCCGCGATCCAGCCCTGTCACCAGACCTGCGCCCGGCGTAAAGGTCAGCTCGCCGAAATAGATGCGGCCTTCATGGATATACCAGTCCACGCGCACATAGTCGAAATCGCTCGCCAGCTTCTTGCTCAGATCGAGCGCGTGCTGCAGCGAATCGGCGATTTTCGTCACATCGAGGCCGGTATCGCGAATCTTGTGGAACGCTTCGGTCAGATTATTGACGTAAAAGTTCATCGACAGCTGCGGCTGACAGCGGTTGTAGATCACCTGCAGCACATATTCAAAGCGGCCGTCGCGCTTGTTGAACATATGAAACTTGTAATCGATCGGTGCCGTTTTGCCGTCGCCAATATACTTTTCAACCAGAATACGCGGCTTGATATAGCGATAGTGGATCTCGCGCGCCTCGTTGGCAAAGTCGGTCTTCAGCCACTTATAGCAGCTGTTGATAATCTGCTGCTTGCGCAGCGCGTCCGGCTCTTCCAGCAGGATCTCTACCATGTTGGAAGCGTGGTTCGGCTTGATCACCGTGCCCTTCCAGCATTGCAGACTGTTCAACGATGCCGGATCGGTCGACTCATGCACCAGCGGAATCAGGTATTCGTTGCCAATCTTCTCGGCGATATAGTCGCGCACCGAATACTTATCCGAAAGGCGGCCGTAAATCTGGTAGTCGCCATAGACGAACTTGCGGTACAGCACCTTTTCGTTGAAGACCTTGGGTTGACGCAAATTGGGCAATTTTTTGAACTTGTGGAAGTAGTAAATGCGGTCCTGGTATGCCCAGGGCATCTTCTTAATGAAGTACTGCACACTTCTTCTGAGTTCATCTTTCAACTTAAACATATCTGACCTCATTTGTAGGTTTTGTAGTTGAGTGAGGAAACCTGAATTCTTTGAATGACGCCGTTTTTGAAGAAGTAATTCATTACGGTAAGGGACAAGAGTTCCGACACGAAGACGCTCCATGCGGCGCCCATAATGCCGTAGCCCTGGATCAGCCACCATGAAAGCGGCAGGCTGATGACCATCAGGCAGATGATTTTCTTCAACAGATAGTTGAAACCACCCTCTTTCACCATGTAGCGGTAGGCTACGGTGCCCATAGCGGAGAAACAGGTCGCCATTGACAACAACGTAATGAGACTTCCTGACTGTGTGTATTCTGAACCGTACAAAGCGATGATGATTTTCTCGCCGAACAGCGCGATGACCAGCAACATCATCAGTGAAACTCCCATGACATAGCCGTTAAGCCGCGCTGCCAGCTTAATAGCCACTTCGCCGCGTTCCCTGAAGATTTCAGTGAAGCATGAAGTTATGAGCGCCACGGGGATGAAAATCCACGAAGCCGCGATAGTGTTGGCCGCCGCAAACAGCCCGAGATCGCTTGCCGACGCGATGCCGGCTAAAAACATCTGCGCAGCTTTAACCTGCACTGAAATAAAAATGCTGGAGATCGCCAGCGGCAGACCGGCGTACATCAAATAGCGCAGATAGGCGCTACGTTTCTCCTGCGGCGGAGCAATATCCTGCGTTTCGCGGTAAAAGTTGTATCGCTTGATAACGTAAGGCACCAGCGTCACGGCCACGATAGAGAGCGTCAGCCATGCCGGATTCAGGCGCAGCCAGGCGATGACGAAGCTGATGGTAAAGCTCAGCAGCATGCCGAGCGAGTTCGCAACGGTATTGAGCCGGGAGGCGAGGCGCGCGTTGTTGTAAACGCTGAAGGTGTCCTGCGTCACGAATACCGAGGCGACGAACGACGCCAGCGTGAACGCCAGAAAGTTTTGCGGCATGGTGAACCACACCCAAGCCAGCACCGGCGCTGCGGTGACCAGCAGTAAAATCATGCGCAGCGTGCGCGCCACATTCATCAGGCGCAGCCCTTTCGGCGCGCTTTTGCTGATCCGCTTAAACAAGATAGTTTCGGTACCGAAGATGGCGACGGTCTGGACCATTGAAAATAAAGAGGTAGAAAACGCCATCTGGCCAAATACGGTTGGCCCGAATGATTTCGCCACGTAGGAGGTCACAAATATGACGCCAAAAACCGAGACGATCTTCTCAGACATCATCCAGGCGGCATTAGACATTACGCTTAATTTCATTGACTCATCCTTTGCATTACTTACTTCAACCGCTTCGGTACAACGTCCCTGTAACGAATTAACAAGCGCTCAGTGGGCCTGGCGTTATTTAAAGATTTCAAACCAGGCTGGTCCGAAAAATGAGAATCAGAACACGATTCGGTGAATATTTTCAGGATAATTCTGATTAAATTTGGCTCAGAATGGCAAATCTGGAATCGATTTCACGATGAAAACAGAACCCATTCGCAAGCCATTTCCCTGCGAATTTAGCAAGCACGTTATGCTAAATATCAAATGTACGTAGAAATTTTTCGTATTTGGGATGGGAAGAATCTATAACAAAAATCCCTGGCCAGGAAGGTGCGCCCATCCGATAAGAATAAAATAAGATTTATCCCATGATGATATTTATTCTAAATATCTTAATTTAACCCACGCAATTCTAATCGCGCACTTTAATACTGCATTAATAGTTTATTTACAGTGCCAGATATTAATACAGTACATCTCATCCATTAATCGATAAGAAAGGTAAGAGCATTTATGAGAAAGTCACGATATAGCGAAGAGCAAATCACAAATGCCATTAAAGCTTCTGAATCAGGGGTTAAAGTCAGGGAGATTTGTGACGAGCTGGGGATCTCTGAGGCCACCTTCTATAGCTGGAAGAAGAAGTTCTCCGGCCTCTCTTCAGAGGAAGGAAGAAGAATCAAGGAGTTAGAAGATAAACTACAAACACTTACCCGTGAGCTGCAAACGCTCAACTCAGATAAGGAGATGCTGCAAAGCGTATTGAAGAACTTCTTTACTACCAACGAGAAGCGTCAGGCGGTCAACTTCCTGCAGAGCACGTTCGACATCGGCACGCGCCGCAGCTGCCGCCTGCTCGATATTAGCCGCAGCGTTTATCACTATCCGTCAGGCTCGGAAAATCGATAAAACCAATAATACTGCCCTAAACTGACTTAGCGCTGAGATTGTTCTTACCAGAAGAGATGATGACACTTTAAGATACCATTCGTGGCTTTAATTTTCGTTCCATGCATTCCTGATGGGTTTGCAGCCGGATCGATTTTCATTTTTTGCGGTAATATTGATAAGCACCAGCAAAAGTCTCGCATTTCTCGCTACTTCTCCTCTTGCCCAATCTCATTTCGATGAGATTGGTGCTTTCTGCTTTACATCAGGCATGTTAATGCACGGCGCTAAAACTCTCTCCTTCCATTAAGCTGCGCTGAACAGCTTTTCTAAGAGAAGCCATTTTTACTTCAACATAGCCTGGCACTAAGTTTGCATCCAGTGGAGAATATTTAATCAACTTCAAATAACCGGAGCGGTAAAAAAATGCCAGGAATTTTCCTGGCTGAATGGTTTATCAATGCTTATCGCTTTTCATATTCGGGTGCTAACTCATATAAGATTATTCAGCATAAAGATCGCCGAAGCTAAAGTTTCGTAAATTTTCTCATTGGGAATTATTCTTAATAGCCAGCTCCTTTCTGGAAAAAAAGGTGGTTTATCAGACGCTATTCTCAGGGCCAAATGCCAATAAAAACGCACCGGCAGACGATAAATATGCAGCAAAATGGCGAATTGATCGCCATTGCTCAGGTCTTAATGCCTGTCTGGGATGGAATATGAGCCGTCTGAAGAGGTAATTACGGCCTGCGATTGAGGTTAAGCGCTGTTTAAAGCGAGGAAAAAATGCGATCGCGATCGCTTTTTATTACGCTTCTCACCCCGCCCTTAGCGATTTAATAGCAAAAGAGCGGCAAATTTTGCCGCTCCGCTCTGCGTATTATTCTTAAAACGGTGTGAAATCAGCGGGTCAGCGCCTGTTAAATAAGGTGCTGGCCGGAGGAATTAATGCTCAATCGAGGTCAGCAGCGGCTCAGGCTTGATGCGCATCGCCCAGAGCACGCCGAAGATCAGGCAGAGAATACCGGCCAGCGTCAGCAGCGGCGGCCAGCTTTGTCGCCACAGAAAAGTCCACAGCAGGCCGGACAGCGTTTCGAATACGATAAGCGGTCCCATAAAAACCGTCGGCAGTCGCTGGCTGGCGGCATTCCAGCACAGGGTGCCGAGCCAGGAGCAGAGCAGGCCAATCATCAGCATCAGCGGCAGAAACAGCTGCGGTTGCGGGCCAAACGGCAGCGCGAAGTTCGGCTGCTGCCACGCCAGTTGAGCCCCCACCAGCGCATACATCACCAGCGCCAGCGGCAGCGTCACGATCCCCTGCGCCGTCGCCCAGGTGGCGGGCTTGTGCTGCGGATGGGTGCGCAGCCAGCGCGCGTTGCGCAGCGGATACCAGGTCCAGCATGCGACCGCCAGCACCGCCAGCGCGATGCCGCTCAGGTAGCGGGCTACATCCCATTCGCCCTCCTGCCCGCGCAGTTCGGCGATATTGACGCACGCCAGACCGGCGCCGATCGCCAGCAGCGCAGGCGTCAGCCGACGCCAGGCCAGGCGTCCTTCAAGATGGCCGTAAAGGAGATTGGCGGTAATCGCCATCACCACCGGCAGCGTGCCGATAATCATGGTGGATACCGGCGCGCCGGTGCGCTGAATCGCGCTGGCGAGAAAGGTGTAATAAAGAAGGTTGCCCACCAGCGACAGTTTTAGCGCCTCGCGCCAGTCAGCCGGCAGCAGCTTACGCAGGCGACGGCGATCCAGCCAGGCGAGCGGCAGCGCGATCAGGCCGAACGCGACATAGCGTCCGGCAGACTGCAGCGCGCCAGGATAGTCCGGCACCAGCAGCGGCCCAACGAAAATCAGTCCCCACATCAGCCCTGCGGCAAGGGCAAAAAACACGCCAGCTAACATCATCTCTTCCTTTATTAAAGTGCGTAAGGAAGTGTGGCGGAAAAAGCAGGGAAAAATCTTGTAGCAGATTGCGGTTCGCCCTAAGCGCCGCGCACCTGTTTTTGATAGCGCACCGGCGTAATGCCGTAACGCTGGGCGAAAGCGCGGGTGAGATGCGCCTGGTCGCTCAGGCCGACGCTCGCCGCCACGCTGGCGGCCGACAGCCCGCGCGCCAGCAGCAGCTTGGCTTCATATAGCCGATATGCCATCAGCATCTGATGCGGCGTAACGTGAAAGTGGGCGCGGAAGGCGCGCAGGAAATGCCACGGCGAGAGCCCCGCCAGCGAAGCCAGCTCTTCCAGCCTCACCGACTCGGCCAGATTGTCGCGCAGGTAATCGCGCACCTGGTCGAAGCGGTGACGCCCCTCTTCTTTGCCTTTATGTGCCATGCGCGCCAGCGGCCTTAGCTGCGCCAGCACTTCGCCCATCAGGCTTTGCCGCGCCAGCGGGCTGTCGGCCAGCCACAGCGCCGACAGCGCCTGCGATAGCGGCAGCGCCAGATGCGAGTCGGTGCGCAGCGCGTCGCTGAACCACCAGCCGCGGTCGCCGGTAAGCTGCGCCATCTCATCTGGCTGGATATAGATCATCTGATAACGCCAGCCCTCATCACAGGCGGACTCGCCGGTGTGTAGCTCGTCGGGATTCATCATGACCAGCGAATGAGTCGGCGCTGTGTACTGCGCACCGCGATAGCGAAATCGCTGCGCGCCCGATTCGATAGTGCCGATGCCGAAAGCCTCATGCGTATGCGGCTCAAACGCATAGCGGGTGATATGCGCCTGATAGAGTTCTACGCCTGGCAGCTCGGCAAACTGGCGAAACTGCGCGCGATCTTTTTCGCAGGGAAAAATAGCCGGAACGCCCTCCACCTCGATCTCCTCGTTAACCAGACAGACTTTCAGCATGCCAGCGACAGCTGGCGAATTGCAAAAGAGTTTTGTGCTTTCGCGACGGCCGGCGCGCGCAATGCGCATTTTTGACAAGCCGTGCTGACGCGGCGCAAGGCGGCGTATTTCATTAACACCAGACGAAAAAAAGCCCCGCATAAACGGGGCCTGAGATCCTGATGCGATGGCGCAACAATCAGAACGGGATATCGTCGTCGAAATCCATCGGCGGTTCGTTGTTGTTGCTCGCCGGGGCGCTCTGCGGCTGCGGACGCGACTGCGCGCCGCCGCTGAACTGGTTTCCACCCTGCGGCTGCTGCGGCTGGCCCCAGCCGTTGTTGTTGCCGCCGCTCTGCTGGCCGCCGCCCATCGGCGCGCCGCCTGCGCTGGCGCCGCCCTGCTGACGGCCGCCCAGCATCTGCATGGTGCCGCCGACGTTGACCACCACTTCCGTGGTATAGCGATCCTGGCCGCCCTGGTCCTGCCATTTGCGGGTGCGCAGCTGGCCTTCGATATAGACCTGCGAACCTTTACGCAGATATTCGCCGGCGACTTCCGCCAGCTTGCCGAACAGCACGACGCGGTGCCACTCGGTGATCTCTTTGTTTTCACCGGTCTGCTTGTCACGCCAGCTTTCCGAGGTGGCCAGCGTAATGTTGGCAACCGCGCCACCATTCGGCATGTAGCGCACTTCCGGATCCTGACCCAGATTCCCGACAAGAATCACTTTATTTACGCCACGACTGGCCATGTTGCTCTCTCCCGATGAGTTGTTACTTAAGAGTCTAAACGATCAATTCTACCACGTCCTGCTAAGCGTTCCCACTTTCGAGCCGCCTCGCAGAGGCGCTCATTTTACACCCAAAAAGCAAAAAATACTGGATATTTAATCAGTCTATTTTTTGTGCCATAATACCCTGTTTACGCTAATCGTGTCCGCAAGACACGGGGCGTGCTGCTCAATCCGGGAAAGGTGAATGGATAAGATCGAAGTTCGTGGTGCCCGCACCCATAATTTGAAAAACATCAACCTGATCATCCCTCGCGACAAACTCATAGTGGTCACCGGCCTGTCAGGCTCCGGTAAGTCCTCTCTGGCGTTTGATACGCTCTATGCGGAAGGTCAGCGCCGCTACGTAGAGTCGCTCTCTGCCTATGCGCGTCAGTTTCTTTCTCTGATGGAGAAGCCGGACGTCGACCATATCGAAGGTCTGTCGCCCGCTATCTCTATCGAGCAGAAGTCCACTTCACACAACCCGCGCTCTACGGTCGGCACGATCACCGAGATCCACGACTATCTGCGTCTGCTGTTCGCCCGCGTAGGCGAGCCGCGCTGCCCGGATCATGACGTGCCGCTGGCGGCGCAGACCGTAAGCCAGATGGTGGACAACGTGCTGGCGCAGGAAGAGGGCCGACGCCTGATGCTGCTGGCGCCGGTGGTGAAAGATCGCAAGGGCGAACACACCAAAACGCTGGAAAACCTTGCGGCGCAGGGCTACATCCGCGCGCGTATCGACGGCGAAGTA
The DNA here is from genome assembly GCF_000738765.1 of Pantoea sp. NGS-ED-1003. Classification (NCBI taxonomy): domain Bacteria; kingdom Pseudomonadati; phylum Pseudomonadota; class Gammaproteobacteria; order Enterobacterales; family Erwiniaceae; genus Pantoea; species Pantoea sp. NGS-ED-1003. The sequence continues at coordinate 43,661 of NZ_JPQA01000003.1, read as the reverse complement.
TGCGATCTCTCCGATCCGCCGAAGCTGGAGCTGCAGAAAAAGCACACCATCGAAGTCGTCATCGATCGCTTCAAGGTGCGCGAGGATCTGGCGACGCGTCTCGCCGAGTCCCTTGAAACCGCGCTGGATCTCTCCGGCGGGACGGCGATCGTCGCCGATATGGACGACGCGGACGCGGAAGAGCTGCTCTTCTCCGCCAATTTCGCCTGCCCGATCTGCGGCTACAGCATGCGCGAACTGGAGCCGCGTCTCTTTTCGTTCAACAACCCGGCTGGCGCCTGCCCGACCTGCGACGGTCTGGGCGTGCAGCAATATTTCGATCCTGACCGCGTGGTGCAGAACGGCGAGCTGTCGCTGGCTGGCGGCGCGATTCGCGGCTGGGATCGCCGCAACTTCTATTATTTCCAGATGCTGCGCTCGCTGGCCGAGCATCTCAACTTTGACGTCGAAGCGCCGTTCAACACCCTGAGCGAGAAAGCGCGTCAGGTCATTCTCTACGGTTCCGGCAAAGAGAATATTGAGTTCAAGTACATCAACGATCGCGGCGACACCTCGGTGCGTCGTCATCCGTTCGAAGGCGTGCTGCACAATATGGAGCGCCGCTATAAAGAGACGGAATCCACCGCGGTGCGCGAGGATCTGGCGAAGTTCATCAGCAACCGCGCCTGCGCCAGCTGCGAAGGCACCCGCCTGCGTCGCGAAGCGCGCCACGTGTTTGTGGAGAACACCAATCTGCCGACCATCTCCGATATGAGCATCGGCCATGCGATGGATTTCTTCCGCAACCTCAAGCTGAGCGGCCAGCGCGCCAAAATCGCGGAGAAAGTGCTGAAGGAGATTGGCGACCGTCTGAGCTTCCTGGTGAACGTCGGCCTGAACTACCTGTCGATGTCGCGCTCCGCAGAGACGCTCTCCGGCGGCGAAGCGCAGCGTATCCGCCTGGCGAGCCAGATCGGCGCCGGACTGGTGGGCGTGATGTATGTGCTGGATGAGCCGTCAATCGGCCTGCATCAGCGCGACAACGAGCGCCTGCTCAGCACCCTGATTCACCTGCGCGATCTCGGCAATACCGTGATTGTGGTCGAGCATGATGAAGACGCCATCCGCGCGGCGGACCACGTGATCGATATCGGCCCGGGCGCCGGCGTGCACGGCGGCCAGATCGTGGCGGAAGGCACGGTGCACGAAATCATGGCGGTGGAAGAGTCGCTGACCGGCCAGTTCCTTAGCGGCAAGCGCGAGATCGCGGTGCCGCAGGAGCGCGTGAAAGGCGATCCCACCAAAACGCTGAAGCTCAGCGGCGCGCGCGGCAACAACCTGAAAGACGTGACGCTGACGCTGCCGGTCGGCCTGTTTACCTGTATCACCGGCGTCTCCGGCTCAGGTAAATCGACGCTGATTAACGATACGCTGTTCCCGATCGCGCAGCGTCATCTGAACGGCGCGACCACCGGCGAAGCGGCGCCCTATCGCGAGATCAGCGGGCTTGAGCACTTCGATAAAGTGATCGATATCGACCAGAGCCCAATCGGCCGCACGCCGCGCTCCAACCCGGCGACCTACACCGGCATCTTTACGCCAGTGCGCGAGCTGTTTGCAGGCGTGCCGGAAGCGCGTTCGCGCGGCTACAATCCGGGCCGCTTCAGCTTTAACGTGCGCGGCGGCCGCTGCGAGGCCTGCCAGGGCGACGGCGTGCTGAAGGTTGAAATGCACTTCCTGCCCGATATCTACGTGCCCTGCGACCAGTGCAAAGGTAAGCGCTATAACCGCGAGACGCTGGAGATTAAGTACAAAGGCAAGAGCATCCATGAAGTGCTGGAGATGACCATCGAAGAGGCGCGCGAGTTCTTTGACGCCGTCCCGGCGCTGGCGCGCAAGCTGCAGACCCTGATGGATGTCGGCCTCTCCTATATTCGTCTCGGCCAGTCGGCGACGACCCTTTCCGGCGGCGAAGCGCAGCGCGTCAAGCTGGCGCGCGAGCTGTCGAAACGCGGCACCGGCCAGACGCTCTATATTCTGGATGAGCCGACCACCGGCCTGCACTTCGCCGATATCGCCCAGTTGCTGGAGGTGCTGCATCAGCTGCGCAATCAGGGCAACACCATCGTGGTGATTGAGCATAACCTTGACGTGATCAAAACGGCGGACTGGATTGTCGATCTTGGCCCGGAAGGCGGCAGCGGCGGCGGTGAAATCCTCGTCGCGGGTACGCCGGAAACCGTAGCGGAGTGCGAGAAATCGCATACCGCGCGCTTCCTGAAGCCTCTGCTGGCGAAAAAGAGCGCCTAGCGCTCCTTTCCTGCAAGCGGCTGGCGCCAGCCGCGTTAGTCCATAAAGGTCCTCTCAGGCCCGCCGCAGGCGGGCCTTTTTTTACTGCATATTTCCTCCGATAAAAACAGAATCAGGCAAGATTCAGGCATGTATAGGCATAGCCGCGCTGACCTTCTGTGACTATCCTTTTAACGTTCCTCATTGGCGCGCTCTGTTGGCTGCGCCCTCTTATCACGGCGCCCTGCGCGCCGAACTCAAGACTCTATTCACGACACAACGAAGCTGGAGACACCATGAATATTACGCACGCCTACGCTGCTCAGGACGCGAAATCCCCGCTGGCGCCGTTCGATTACAAACCGCGCGAGCTGCGCGCGCATGATGTACAGATTGAAGTGTTGTTCTGTGGCGTTTGTCACTCTGACCTGCACCAGGCCCGCAACGAGTGGAAAAACACCCTTTTTCCGGTCGTGCCGGGACATGAAATCGTCGGCCGCGTGACCGCTGTCGGCGACCACGCCAGCAAATACAAAGTCGGCGATCTGGTTGGCGTCGGCTGCATGGTCGACTCCTGCCGCAGCTGTCCGAGCTGCCAGGAAGGGCTGGAGCAGTATTGCGAAGTCGGCTTCGTCGGCACCTATAACGGCCAGGATCGGGAAACCGGCGACGTCACCTACGGCGGTTACTCAACGGCGGTGGTCGTCGATGAGAACTTCGTGCTGCGCGTGCCGGAAAATCTGGATCTGGCGGGCGTCGCGCCGCTGCTGTGCGCAGGCATCACCACCTATTCGCCGCTGCGCCACTGGAACGTCGGTCCGGGCAAAAAAGTTGGTATCGTCGGCCTGGGCGGCCTGGGCCATATGGGCGTGAAAATTGCGCACGCGATGGGCGCGCATGTGGTGCTGTTCACCACCTCGCCGTCGAAAATTGAAGACGGCAAGCGCCTGGGCGCGGATGAAGTGGTGATCTCTAAAGATGCGGATCAGATGGCGCAGCACGCCAACAGCTTCGATTTCATTCTGAATACCGTGGCGGCGCAGCACGATCTCAACCCGTTTATCGCCCTGCTGAAGCGCGACGGCAATATGACGCTGGTCGGCGCGCCGGAGCACGATCACCCGGCGCCGCAGGTATTTAACCTGATCATGAAACGCCGCAGCATTGCCGGCTCGCTGATCGGCGGCATCGCCGAAACGCAGGAGATGCTCGATTTCTGCGGCAAACACGGCATTACTTCCGATATCGAACTGATTGCGATGAATCAGATCAACGAAGCCTACGAGCGTATGCTGAAAAGCGACGTGAAGTACCGCTTTGTTATCGATATCAATACGCTGCGCGACGAAGCGGCGGCGTAAGCAACACCCGGCGCGCGGCTTCAGGCTGCGCGCTTCTCTCAGACGCCCGCCGCGCGGGTCGCGCCAGCCTGCTGATAAGAGGCATCCACCAGATAGTAGATCTGCGAATCTTTCAGCGATCCGTCCAGCAGCAGCGTGCTCCAGTGCGTCTTATTAAGATGCTCGCTGGGAAAGACGTCGCTGTGCTCCTCGCGCAGCAAGTCCGCCAGCGCAGGCGTCGTTTTCAGCGACACCGCCGGACGCCCCTCAACCTCATGCACCATGGCGAACAGCACGCCGCCGCTTTTAATTTGCGTCGCTTTCCAGTCGCTGTGCACGCTCTGCTCCGCGTCCGGTTTGCTCATGCAGTAAGTCAGCAGATCTGACGTATTCATTTCGACTCCCCTTGTAAAGTGGCGACAATGCGCCGCGCGCCGCCGTGAATGCGGTGTTCCCCTAACCAGATGCCCTGCCAGGTGCCCAGCATCAGCCTGCCGCGCTGAACCGGCAGCAACAGCGATACGCCCAGCGTGGAGGATTTGATATGGGCCGGCATATCGTCGCGGCCTTCATAGTCGTGCTGGTAAGGCGCCGCTTCCGGAACCTGACGCATAAAATGGTTTTCCATATCGCTGCGCACCGTGGGATCGCAGTTTTCATTCAGCGTCAGCGACGCTGAAGTGTGCTGCAGCAGCAGATGCAGCAGGCCGGTCTGCACCTGAGCCAGCGCCGGAATTTGGCCGACGATCTCGTCAGTGACCAGATGAAAACCGCGTGATTTCTCACCGAGCGTGAGCGTTTGTTGATGCCACATGCCTTGTTCCTGAGTTGGTTACACCGTTTAAGTGTGCAATAAGTCGCGGAAAGGTAAACCTGAAGGCGAAAAAAAACCGTCAGCCTGAGCGGACGGTTTGTATCTGGAGCAAGCCAGGGACGCGGATGACAGAATCCGCTACATCACATGACGGCGGCAAACGCCTGCGCGACCTGCTGCACGTTATTGCTGTTAAGCCCGGCGACGCAGATACGGCCGCTGCCCACCAGATAGATGCCGAACTCTTCACGCAGTCGATCGACCTGCTGCGCGCTCAGGCCGGTGTAGCTGAACATGCCGCGCTGCTTCAGCAGGTAGTCGAAGTTTTTGCCGGGCAGCGCCGTGCTGAGCACGTCCACCAGGGTTTTGCGCATGGCGATAATACGCAGGCGCATCGCCTCGACTTCCGCCAGCCAGTTCGCTTTCAGCGCGTCGTCGTTGAGCACGCGCGCCACCACCTGCGCGCCGAAGTTCGGCGGGCTGGAGTAGTTGCGGCGCACCGTGGCTTTCAGCTGGCCCAGCACGCGTCCCGCCTCTTCGGCGCTGTCGCACACGATAGAGAGGCCGCCGACGCGTTCGCCATACAGCGAGAAAATTTTCGAGAAGGAGTTGCTGACCAGCGCCGGCAGGCCAGCGGCGGCGATAGCGCGAATGGCATAGGCGTCCGCTTCCATTCCCGCGCCGAAGCCCTGATAGGCGATATCAAGGAACGGAATCAGCTCCTGCGCCTTCAGCACCTCAACGGTTTGATCCCACTGCGCGTCAGTGAGGTCGGCGCCGGTCGGGTTATGGCAGCAGGGATGCAGCAGCACGATGCTCTGCTTCGGCAGCGTTTTCAGCGCGGCGAGGAAGGCGTCGAATTTTACGCCGTTGGTCTCTGCGTCGTACCACGGATAGCTCTTCACCTCGAAACCCGCGCCGTTGAAGATCGCCACGTGATTATCCCAGGTCGGATCGCTGACCCAGACGCCGGAGTTTGGGAAGTAACGCTTGAGGAAATCCGCGCCGACTTTCAGCGCGCCGGAGCCGCCCAGCGTCTGAATCGAAGCGATACGGCCCGCCTTCAGCATAGGGTGATCGGCGCCGAACAGCAGCGGCGCAATGGCGTTGCGATACGCGTTGAGGCCTTCCATCGGCAGATAAAGCGACGCCTGCTGCGGCTCGGCCTTGAGCTGCTCCTCTGCGGCGGCGACCGCCTGCAGCTGAGGAATAATGCCCTGCTCGTCGTAGTAGAGGCCGATGCTGAGATTCACTTTATTCGTGCGCGGATCCTGTTTAAAGGTTTCCATCAGCGACAGAATCGGATCGCCGGCGTAGGCATCAACGTTTTGAAACACGGTGCAGATCTCCATGTGTGGTCGTAAGAATCAGAGGTGTATGCAGCATTAAACCATGTACCGTCCGGGACGATGGTTCATGGCGATAATCAGGTTAAGGATCACTGCGCCCGCGACCGACGCCAGCAGCATCGGCCCGCTGACGACGAACAGCGACGCCAGCACGACGCAGGTATCGACGGCCATTTGCAGTTTCCCGGCGCGCAGCCCAGTGCGATCCTGCAGCCACAGTGCCAGGATATTGATCCCGCCCAGGCTGGCTTTATGACGAAACAACACTATAAACCCAATGCCCATGATCACGTTACCGAACAGTGTCGCATAAAAGGGATTGAGCGCGGAAAAGTGGACAAAGAGCGGATGCAGATGGGTGAAGAGCGACACCAGCCCCACCGCGCAAAAGGTTTTCAGCGTGAATTCCCATCCCATGCGGCGTACCGCCAGCCAGTAAAACGGCAGGTTGATCAGGAAAAAGGCGCTGCCGAACGAGAGCGGCGACAGGTAGCTAATCAGGAAGGCGATACCGGCGGTGCTGCCGGTGAGCGCGCCCGCCTGCTTTAGCATAATGACGCCGAAAGAGACCATCAGCGTGCCGAGCACTATCGCCAGCGCGTCTTCAATTCGAGAATGGGGAATGCGGGTAGGTTCTACGACGTTATCCATAGGTAATCTTATTGCACTCTAAGCGGAAAAAGCATGGCGTTAAGATGCAAAAAACGCACCATACCGTCGGCTTATGGTCGCTTCCGGCAGGTGCCAGTGATTATCCATTTGATAACTAAGGCGCTTTTGTTGCTTGTTTTTGCGCACGCCTTGCGGGGAAACCGTCAATTCATGCACAAATTCGAATTCTGACGCATATCTTTTGCATTCTCTGGCGAGCTCTTGCACCAATTAAGCACATCATGCACTCTTTTGGCGCATTTTGTGCGCGGGTGCCATCATCAGGCCGTTCTCTTTCAGGCGACCCAGCACCACCGAGGTTTTCACATGCGACACGCTTTGATGGCCCGCTACCAGCTGGCTTATCAGCGCGCTCAGCGAAGCGAGATCCGCTACGGCGACTTTCAACAGATAATCGGCGTCGCCGGTGGTTTTGTAGGCGTCGACGATCGCCTCTTCCTGCTCCACCATGCGGTGAAAGCTGTCAACGTATTCGGCGGTGTGATTAATCAGCCGCACCTCAATCAGACCAACCATGCCCAGACCGATCGCATCAGGCGACAGACGCGCATGATAGCCGAGGATCAAATTCGCCTGTTCAAGGTTGATGCGGCGGCGCGAACATTGCGATGCCGACAGGCCCACTAAATCGCTCAGCTCCTGGTTGGTCAGGCGGCCGTTAGATTGTAATAAAGTCAGTATTTTCAGGTCGTAATCATCTACGTGAGTCATGCTGCTTCCAGTGCGTAAACGTGCGCTGTGATACAGATAACCCGATTAACGGCGAGGTTGTCCAACACTATTTTCTGATGATGCGAGGCGGCATGCACAGATCGTGCATGCCGAGAGAGAGTTATTCGTCGTCGTACGCCGGACCGGCATAGTTATCGAAGCGCGACCACTGACCGTTGAAGGTCAGGCGCACTGTACCGATAGGACCGTTACGCTGTTTACCCAGAATAATCTCGGCGATGCCTTTGAGATCGCTGTTTTCATGATAAACCTCGTCGCGGTAGATAAACATAATCAGGTCGGCGTCCTGCTCGATAGAGCCGGATTCACGCAGGTCGGAGTTGACCGGACGCTTATCGGCGCGCTGCTCCAGCGAGCGGTTGAGCTGCGACAGCGCCACTACCGGCACGTTAAGCTCTTTCGCCAGCGCCTTGAGCGAGCGAGAGATTTCGGCGATCTCCAGCGTACGGTTGTCGGAGAGCGCCGGCACGCGCATCAGCTGCAGGTAGTCGATCATGATCATGCTCAGCCCGCCGTTTTCGCGGAAGACGCGTCGCGCGCGCGAGCGCACTTCGGTCGGCGTCAGGCCGGAGGAGTCGTCGATATACATATTCTTCTTCTCCAGCAGGATGCCCATGGTGCCGGAAATACGCGCCCAGTCTTCGTCGTCAAGCTGGCCGGTACGGATGCGCGTCTGATCCACGCGCGACAGCGACGCCAGCATACGCATCATAATCTGCTCGCTGGGCATCTCCAGACTGAAGATCAGCACCGGCTTGTCGTGCAACATGGCGGCGTTTTCGCACAGGTTCATGGCGAAGGTGGTTTTACCCATCGACGGACGCGCCGCGACGATAATCAGATCCGACGGCTGCAGGCCGGCGGTCTTTTTATTCAGGTCCTGATAGCCGGTGTCGACGCCTGTCACGCCGTCGTGCGGCGTCGAGACCAGGGATTCGATGCGCGAAACCGTGGCTTCCAGCACCTCCTGAATGTTCTTCGGCCCTTCATCTTTGCTGGCGCGCGACTCGGCGATTTTAAAGACGTTGGACTCGGCGAAGTCGAGCAGTTCGTCGCTGTTGCGTCCCTGCGGATCGTAACCGGCGTCGGCGATCTGATTCGCGACCGAGATCATTTCGCGCACGACCGCGCGTTCGCGCACGATATCCGCATAGGCGCCGATGTTTGCCGCGCTAGGGGTGTTTTTCGCCAGCTCCGCCAGATAGGCGAACCCGCCCGCCATCTCCAGCTCGCCGCGCGTTTCCAGCGACTCGGAGAGCGTGATCAGGTCGATGGGCTGGCCCGCTTCCAGCAGACGCTGCATCTCGGAAAAGATCAGACGGTGCGAGCGGTTGAAGAAATCTTCCGCCACGACGCGCTCGGAGACGTTGTCCCAGCGTTCGTTATCCAGCATCAACCCACCCAGCACCGACTGCTCCGCTTCAAGCGAATGCGGCGGCATTTTAATACCTTCCAGCTGCCGGTCGGGCGTGTCGTTCGATTTGTTGGTGGGTTTATTTCCTGCCATAGTGAATGCAATACCGATCTTCTGAGGGGACGCGCCAGTATACCTTATGGCGGCGCGCCTCTCACGCCTCATGTTGAACAATCACAGGAGTAAAAATGGCAAAGCGTATTCAGTTCACCGCGCAGGGCGGGCCTGAGGTATTGCAATGGGTAGATGTCGATCCTGCCGATCCTGCTGAACGCGAAGTGCAGGTAGAGAACCGCGCCATCGGCATTAACTATATCGATACCTACGTGCGCGGCGGCCTTTATCCGGTTCCCACGCTGCCCTCTGGCCTCGGCACCGAAGCGGCGGGCGTGGTGAAGCGCGTCGGCAGCGCGGTCACACGCTTTAAGCCGGGCGATCGCGTGGTCTATTGCCAGGCGACGCTGGGCGCCTACAGCGAGCTGCACAACGTGGCGGAAGATCGCCTGATGCTGTTGCCGGACGCCATCAGCTTCGAACAGGCTGCCGCCAGCTTTCTGAAGGGGCTGACCGTGCACTATCTGCTGCGCCAGACCTATCAGGTGAAGCCGGACGAGACCTTTCTGTTCCATGCGGCGGCGGGCGGCGTTGGCCTGATTGCCTGCCAGTGGGCCAAAGCGCTCGGCGCGCATCTTATCGGCACCGTCGGGTCAGCGGAAAAGGCGAAGCTGGCGAAAGCGGCGGGCGCCTGGGCGACCATCAACTACCGGGAAGAGAATATCGCTGAACGCGTCAGCCAGCTGACCGACGGCAAAAAAGTCGCGGTGGTGTATGACTCGGTGGGCAAAGATACCTGGGAAGCGTCGCTGGATTCGCTGCGCCGTCAGGGGCTGATGGTGAGTTTTGGTAATGCTTCCGGGCCGGTTACCGGCGTGGATTTGAGCATTCTCAACCAGAAAGGCTCGCTGTTTGTCACACGCCCTTCGCTCTACGGTTATATCACCAACCGCGAAGAGCTGGAGCAGGCGAGCAACGATCTCTTCTCGCTGCTCGCCAGCGGCGCAATCAAGGTCGAAGTGCCGGAACAGCAGAAGTTCCCGCTGAAAGAGGCGGAGCGAGCGCATCGCACGCTAGAAAGCCGCAGCACCCAGGGATCCAGCCTGCTTATTCCCTGATGCCTGAATGCAAACGGGGCTTCCCGTAGGAAGCCCCTTTTCTTTTTATCGTTCGCGCTGGTGTAGGGACAGCGGCGATGAATTCATGTCGACTCAACGGCGATTATCCTGACAGAAAACATAAGTAAAAAATATGTTTAATTGCGAAACTGGCATAAGCAATCTGTCAGTCTGTGATCGCACCCGCAATTAATAGCCGCGACGCCGTTCTAACTTGCTGATTTTACGACGCAGCTTACGGCGCGCCCGTTCGCGGCTATCGCCACAAAAGGCGCGATACATCCAGGCAGCAACCAGCGCCAGCAGCAGCCACGGCAACAATTTGATTACAATTGCAAACAGGCCGCCGATAAACATCACCGCCGTCGCGACCACCAGCGCCGCCAGCACGCCCAGCAGCGAAACTCCTGTGACCAGAAGCATCAGGAAAAAGCCCAGCACAAATAGAATTTCCACGTTGTTACTCCTCTTGTTAGTTCTACAGCTTTATTACAAGAAGCGTGCCAGAATTTATCTGTTTGAATAGAAAAGAAAATACCTATAACGACCGCCATAACAGTGGCGAATTTCATCTATTTTTGGCGTAAAAAAAACCAGCCCTCAGGCTGGTTTTTTTACCGCTGCCGCAGGTGGTCAGGCTTCCTGCGGGATCTTATCCGCTACCAGCGCCAGCGCGGCTTCCAGCACGCGTACGTCTGCGCCCGGCTTATGGGCGTTTTCACTCAGATGACGACGCCACTGACGCGCGCCGGGAATGCCCTGGAACAGGCCGAGCATATGACGCGTGACGTGGCCGAGGTAGGTGCCCTTCGCCAGTTCCGCCTCTATATAGGGATACATGCTGCGCACCACCGCTACCGGATCCGCAACCGGCGCGTCACGGCCGAACAGCTCGCGATCGACCTGCGCCAGCAGGCCAGGATTCTGGTAGGCCTCGCGTCCCATCATCACGCCATCAAGATGCTGCAGATGCGTTTTGGCCTCTTCCAGCGACTTCACGCCGCCGTTAATGGCGATAGTCAGCTGGGGAAAATCACGCTTTAGCTGATAGACGCGCGGATAGTCGAGCGGCGGAATTTCGCGGTTTTCTTTCGGGCTCAGGCCGGAAAGCCAGGCTTTACGCGCATGGATGATAAAGGTGTCGCAGCCGCCGCGCTGCGCGACGGTGCCGACAAAATCGGTCAAAAAGGCGTAGCTGTCCTGTTCGTCGATGCCGATACGGGTTTTTACCGTCACCGGAATCGAAACCACCTGACGCATGGCGTCGATGCACTCAGCCACCAGCGACGCTTCCGCCATCAGACAGGCGCCGAAGCGTCCGTTCTGCACGCGATCGGAGGGACAGCCGACGTTGAGGTTTACCTCATCGTAGCCACGCTCTTCCGCCAGCTTCGCGCACTGCGCCAGCGCCGCCGGATCGCTGCCGCCAAGCTGCAGCGCGACCGGATGTTCCGCCTCGCTGTAGGCCAGGTAGTCGCCCTTGCCGTGAATAATAGCGCCGGTGGTCACCATTTCGGTGTAGAGCAGCGCGTCGCCAGTCAGCTGACGATGGAAATAGCGACAGTGTCGGTCGGTCCAGTCGAGCATCGGCGCGATGGAAAAACGTTGCGAGGAGAAAGAATTGCTCATGAAGCGCAGAAAATCCGTTAAGGGTGATGATAATCTGCGCAATGATAGCACATTAACAAGGTGCCGGGCGACTCTGCATCGCCCGGCCTAAAGACGGCTGCGAATCACCGATTAGAAGTTAAACCCGAGCTGCATCATCGCGCCCCAGGTGTTGTTGTCGCCTACCGAACCGGCCAGATCCAGATGCACCGCGTTGTTGAACGGCGACACGCCGAAACCGGCGGTGAAGACGTTTTCATCGTTGGATTTCATATCCGCGCGGTAGCCGGCGCGCAGCGCCAGCCAGTCCAGCACGCGGTATTCGCCGCCGACGCCGGCGTACTGGCTGCTCTCTTCCGATTTAAAGCGTTTCGTTTCGGTAAGATCCACATCCAGCGCCGCGGTAAAGGGTCCGCCGTTCCACGACAGGCCAGAGGTCACCAGCGGACGGATCTGGTAGGTGTCGCGATAGCCATTGGTCTCTTTGGTTTTCAGATCGCGCGACACCAGGTTCTGTCCGGTGACGCCCAGCGTCCAGTTGTCGCTCAGCGGCGTCGCTAAACCGGCGTCGATGTTGAAGCCGGTGTTATCGTTGCGGTAGCGACTGCCGTTGAGGTCGTTTTTATCATAGTTGTAGATGCTGGCGGTGTAGTTATAGAGCCAGGTTTTCTGGATCTTCGGCGTGACGCCGATCGAAACCGGATGTCCCGCCACGCTGAACTCGTGCGCGACGGCGATGCCGTAGTCGGTGACCAGCGCCGCCAGGCCATTTGCGCTGGAACGCAGGTTATTCTGGTCGCCCGGCACGGGAATAACGGTGCCGTTTGCCACGCCGTCGAGATAGGCGATGTCGCTCTGCGCCACGTTGGCGCGCAGGTGCACCGTGCCATACGCCTTAGTGATAAAGGCGAAGGGCAGCGTTTCGTTGGGAACGGTCACCGCCAGCGCGACGCCCGCCGTGCCGTTGGCCTTGTTGCCGCGCAGGTCGCGTAGCTGGTTCGCCACGTCTCGCGACGCCGTTTTCAGCTGCGGATAGCCGTTAAGATAGTCGCGGAAGGTCAGGCCATTGATTACGCCACGATAGCGATCGACGGTATCGCTGATGTCATCGACTTTATCGACCATCTTGTCTTTATCGGTAATCTGCAGGCCAGCAGAAGGAAAAATAATGCCGACGTTATCGTCCGGCTGCGCGCGCGTCATCAGCGCCGGGTTCGCCAGCACGGCGGAGCTCCACGTAGAGGACGCAACGCCTGTACCGCCCATCGCGTCGTTGCGCGCGTCATACCATGTCCCCGCGGCCATAGCGGAAGAAGAGATAAAGAGCGCGTTTAAAACAGCAGGATATAAAAGCGCAGAGCGCCGGGTGGTTTTGTTCGCCATTTGTCTGCCATCACCTTGATCAGGAAAACATTCATCATCGGAATTTGTCGTTAGCGCTATTGTGAATCTCGGCTAACGGTTCATTGCTGTGAATTCAGTCGAAACAGCACTGTTATTCGCCGGATTGGATGTTTTAGCTACAAATCGGCGCTTTTATTATTTAGCGGGGTAGTCAAAAAGGATATTAAGGCCAGCAGTTGCTTAAGGCCTCATGAACATTAGTGCTTAACCTGGTGAGTTGTAAAGCAAAACTATAATTTTGTTATTTTATGTCTCAAAGATGTTGGCACTGATTAGCATTACAGGAACAACTTCATCAACCGGATACCAGCCTAATGCATTGATATTAATAGGTCATGACAGGGATTGTACTGAAAGCGCGCAACTTAAGCGCAAGCGCGTCTGCTGTGATAAGATAACATCTCGTTTTTAGCGGAGAATCACCATGTCGACAATGACGCCAGAAAAAATCATGACTCAGGCGGAAAAGCTCTGCCTGCAACGCGGAGTGCGTCTGACTGCGCAGCGCGCTGAGGTGTTACGTCTGATGGCGGCGCAGCATGGATCGATTAGCGCTTATGACCTGCTGGATCAGCTACGCGCCAGCGAGCCGCAGGCGAAGCCGCCGACGGTTTATCGCGCGCTCGATTTTTTGCTGGAGCAGGGTTTTATCCATCGCGTGGAATCAAACAACAGCTACGTGGTTTGTCATCATTTTGAGGCACCGGCGCATACCTCGGTGATGCTGGTATGCGATCGCTGCGCGGCAGTCACTGAAAAACAGGCGCAGGGCGTCGAAAATATCATTGCCGATCTGGCTGGCGAGGCGCGCTTTACGCTACGGCATAGCGTGATTGAGGCACATGGACTCTGCACCCGCTGTGCGGAAGTCGAAGCCTGTACGCATCAGGATAGCTGTAGTCACGATCATGAGTCTGAAGGGAAAAAGCGCGGAAAAAGAGGGTAAGCGGCACTTCCCTGTGCCGGTCGCTCAGGTCAATCCTGAGCGAGGAGATTACCAGCGGTAATCTTTATTCTGGGTTTCCCAGTCTGAGACTTCTTTCTCTGCCTCATCCTTAGCGTAACCGTAGCGTTCCTGAATTTTGCCGACAAGCTGATCGCGTTTGCCTTCGATAACCTGCATGTCATCGTCGGTCAGCTTGCCCCATTTTTCTTTGAATTTGCCTTTGAACTGCTTCCAGTTACCGCTCGCTTCGTCTTTATTCATGTCAGACCTCCACGTCATCCTTAGTTTTACATACCACCACACATTGGCAGTACGACAATACAAAGCGCTGCTGTGTCGCGCTGTTGTAAGGTAATTGTAGTAGACGAATCGGCAACTGGCGGATAAATACAGAATAATCCGTCAGGCGCTGCGTTTTACGGTTGACGCAGCACGCGTAAATTAACTTTGAAACCAGCGATTTAAGCGCCATTCGCGCCGCCAGATCAGCCAAAGCGAAACGCCGCGCAGCGCAAGAAACACCGTGACCGCCAGCCATAAGCCGTGATTGCCTAACCAGGGAAGAGTCAGCAACGTCAGGAAGTAGCCAAGCGCGGCCATCGCCATACTGTTGCGCATTTCGCGTCCGCGCGTCGCGCCGATAAACAGGCCGTCCAGCAGATAGCACCATACGCCCGCCAGCGGCAGAACGATCTGCCAGATGAGATAGCGATCCACCAGCTGCCGTAGCGACTCTAGCGAAGTCAGCATCGACACAATAGCGTCGCCGCTCGCCGCGTAGATGAGCGCAAAGGCCAGCGCGACCATGCCCGCCTGTCGGCAGGCGGCGTGCCACACCGACAGCAGTCGCTCTCCGTCGCGCGCGCCGTAGGCCTCGCCAGAGACGGCTTCCACCGCGTAGGCGAAGCCGTCGAGCGCATAGGCGGTAAAGGTGATAAACATCAGCAGTACGGCGTTAGCGGCGACAATCTCCGGCCCCAGTCGCGCGCCGATAAGCGTCAGCGATGCAAAGCAGAGCTGCAGCAGCAGCGAACGCAGCATAATGTCGCGATTGAGGCGCAGCAGGCGGCTGATATCGCCGCGCCAGCTCTCTTTCAGCATCGCTATCGAGATGCCGCGTAGCTTCAGTACGCGCCACACCATCGCCAGCCCAACCGCCAGCGTGACATATTCCGCCAGCGCCGTGGCGCTCGCCGCTCCTGCCACGCCCCACTTCAGACCGAGCACCAGCCACAGGTCGAGCAGAATATTGACCGCGTTGCCCACCACCAGCAGCACGACCGGCGCGCGTGCATACTGCACGCCCAGCAGCCAGCCGAGGATCACCATGTTAGCCAGCGTCGCCGGCGCGCTGAGCCAGCGGATATCAATAAAGATCGCGGCCTGCTCCTGCACCTGCGGATCGCCGCCCGCCAGCCGACCTGTCAGCGCGCTGAGCGGCTCGCGCAGCAGGATAAACAGCAGGCCCGCCAGCAGCGCCATCAGTAGCGGCTGCGTCAGGGCGCGCGCCAGCGCCTGCGTATCGCGTGCGCCAAAGGCCTGCGCGGTGATGCCGGTGGTGCTCATGCGCAGAAAGAGTAAAAGCATAAAGACGAAGCTGGTCGCGGTCGCGCCAATCGCTACGCCGCCAAGGTAAACCGGACTGTCGAGATGGCCGATAACGGCGGTGTCCACCAGGCCAAGCAGCGGTACGGTGATATTGGAGAGGATCATCGGCAGCGCCAGCCGCCAGAGTTGTCGGTCGTCAGCAGAGAAGAGACGCATCAGCCGGTCCATGCCTGAAAACGTAAAAAGAAGCGAGGCGGCCCCGGCGCGACGTTAGCCGCAGGAGGCGCGTGAAAAGATTATCGTACAGACGCCTGACGAAGGGATGCAGGCGTCTGAAGGCCAGCGGTCAGAGCCACTCGCCGTTGCGCACCACGCCTACCGCCAGACCTTCGACGGTCAGCGACTGCGTGCGGGTGTCGACGATAATCGGCTCGAAGTCGTTGTTTTCCGGCAGCAGATGAACCACGGTGCCCTGCTTTTTCCAGCGCTTTACCGTGACTTCGTCATCGATGCGCGCCACGACGACCTGACCGTTACGCACATCCTGCGTTTTATGCACAGCCAGCAGATCGCCATCCATAATGCCGATATCTTTCATCGACATACCGGCGACGCGCAGCAGGAAGTCAGCAGAGGGCTTAAACAGGTCGGGATCGACTTTGTAGTGCGTTTCAATATGTTCCTGCGCCAGTAGCGGCTCGCCGGCGGCGACGCGGCCGATTAGCGGCAGTCCGTTGGACTCTTCCTCTTCCATCAGCAGGCGAATGCCGCGTGATGCGCCGGAAACGATCTCGATAACACCTTTACGCGCCAGCGCTTTAAGGTGCTCTTCGGCGGCGTTGGGGGAACGGAACCCCAGCTGCGAGGCGATCTCCGCACGCGTTGGCGGCATGCCCGTCTGGTTGATATGGTCGCGAATCAGGTCATAAACCTGTTGCTGCCTGGTGGTTAATGCTTTCATCCCGCCCCCTGGTTGTTTATACAGTCGCTGTGAGTATATACAGGTATTGGCGAAATGAAAACCAAAACCCAGGGAAATAACAGCCATTTGGGCAATTCTGGAAAGGCTATCGCAAATGGGTCCAGAGCAGCGCGATCCAGACAAACAGCGCCAGTATGATAGCGAGCAAGACGGCGGCCGAACCCATATCTTTGGCCCGCCCCGCCAGCGGATGCCGCTCCTGGCCGATGCGGTCGACCACCGCTTCAATCGCGCTGTTGAGGATCTCGACGATGATCACCAGCACCACCGATCCGATCATCAGGATGCGCGCGACGGTGTCGACATCCAGCCAGCAGGCGATGACGATGGCGACGATGGCGGCCGTGGCTTCCTGACGAAACGCGGCCTCATGCTGCCAGGCGGCGCGTAGCCCCTGCCACGAGTAGCCTGCCGCTTTCACTATCCTGAGTAAACCGGTGGTATTACTTGCCATTGCGAGGGAACCCTTTTAGTTGTTTGACGTCAATGTCTGGGCCAGGTGCGTTTGGCACCACCACAGATCTTCGCAGCACTTTCTGATATGCTTGCGGCGCTTTGCTAACAAGAGGCTTCATGTTGTCTATGTCAGGTTGGCGTAAACTTTATTATAAATTGTTGAATTTACCACTTTCCATTCTGGTAAAAACGAAGGCTATTCCGGGCGATCCCGTCTCCGAACATGGACTCGATCCGACGCGGCCGATTATGTACGTGCTGCCATACGATTCCAAGGCGGATTTGCTGACGCTGCGCCAGCAGTGTCTGAAGCATAATTTGCCCGATCCGCTGTCGCCGCTGGAAATCGACGGCGCGCTGCTGCCGCGCCACGTGTTTATCCACGACGGCCCGCGCGTATTCCCCCATTTCGGGCCGAATACGGAATCGGTGAAAATTTTCCACGAGTATCTCGATCTGCACCGCAACAATCCTCAGCTTGATATCCAGATGCTGCCGGTCTCGGTGATGTTCGGGCGCGCGCCTGGCCGCGAGGTTCAGGGCGACGATACGCCGCACCTGCGCGAGCTTAACGGGGTTGAGAAGTTCTTCGCTATCATCTGGCACGGCCGCGACAGTTTTGTGCGCTTTTCCCCCACGGTTTCGCTGCGCTGGATGGCGACGCAGCACGGCACCGATAAATCGATCGCGCAGAAACTGGCGCGCGTGGCGCGCATTCATTTCGCACGCCAGCGTTTAGCCGCGGTCGGCCCGCGTCTGCCGGCGCGTCAGGATCTCTTTAACAAGCTGCTGCAGTCCAAGGCGATTGAAAAAGCGGTGGAAGAAGAGGCGCGCAGTAAAAAGCTTTCCCATGAGAAGGCGCAGCAGAACGCCGTCGAGATGATGGAAGAGATCGCCGCCGACTTCTCCTATGAAGCGATCCGCGTCACCGATCGCGTGATGGGCTGGCTGTGGAGCCGTCTCTATCAGGGCATCAACGTCAACGGCGGCGAACGCGTGCGCCAGCTGGCGGAAGATGGCCATGAGATCGTCTATGTACCCTGCCACCGCAGCCACATGGATTACCTGCTGCTCTCCTACGTGCTTTATCACCAGGGTCTGGTGCCGCCGCATATCGCCGCAGGCATCAACCTGAACTTCTGGCCAGCCGGCCCGATTTTCCGCCGTCTGGGCGCGTTCTTTATTCGCCGCACCTTCAAAGGCAACAAACTCTACGCCACCGTGTTCCGCGAATATCTCGGCGAGCTGTTCAGTCGCGGCTACTCGGTCGAGTATTTTGTTGAAGGTGGGCGCTCACGTACCGGCCGTTTGCTCGATCCGAAAACCGGCACGCTGGCGATGACGCTGCAGGCGATGCTGCGCGGCGGCAAGCGACCGATTACGCTGGTGCCAATCTATATCGGCTATGAGCACGTTATGGAAGTGGGCACTTACGCCAAAGAGCTGCGCGGCGCGGCGAAAGAGAAAGAAGGCTTTATGCAGATGGTGCGCGGCCTGCGTAAGCTGCGCAATCTGGGCCAGGGCTACGTTAACTTCGGCGAACCGCTGCCGCTGGTGAACTACCTCAACAAGCAGGTGCCGGAGTGGCGCGACGCCATCGATCCGATTGAACCGCAGCGTCCCAGCTGGCTGACGCCGACTGTAAACGATATCGCGGCGCGTCTGATGGTGCGCATCAACGAAGCGGGCGCCGCCAACGCCATGAACCTGTGCGTGACCGCGCTGCTCGCCTCGCGTCAGCGTTCGCTAACTCGCGAGCAGCTGATCGAGCAGCTTGAGTGCTATACCGAACTGCTGCGCAACGTGCCCTATTCGCCGGAATCGACCGTGCCGCCGCTTTCAGCGGAAGCGCTGCTAAACCATGCCATGAGCATGAATAAGTTCGAAACCGAGCAGGACAATATCGGCGATATCATCATTCTGCCGCGCGAGCAGGCGGTGCTGATGACCTATTACCGCAACAATATTCACCATATGCTGGTGATGCCGTCGCTGATCGCCGCGATTATTCAGCAGCACCCGAACCTGAGCGAAGCCGAACTGCTGCGCCAGGTGCGTCTGATTTACCCGATGCTGAAAAGCGAGCTATTTCTGCGCTGGGAAATCGACGCGCTGCCGGCGCTGCTGAGCGCCCTCTGTCAGGAGCTGGCGCGTCAGGGACTGATTACTCTGCAGGATGGACAGCTGCGCCACACCGCCGCGCGTTATCGCACGCTGCAGCTGCTGGCCGCCGGCATCCGCGAGACCCTGCAGCGTTTCGCCATCACCTTCTCGATCCTCAGCGCGAAGCCGACCATCAACCGCGGCACGCTGGAGAAAGAGAGCCGTATGCTGGCGCAGCGTCTTTCGGTGCTGCACGGCATTAATGCGCCGGAGTTTTTCGATAAGGCGGTGTTTACCACGCTGGTGCTGACGCTGCGCGATGAGGGTTATATCAGCGACACTGGCGATGCTGACGTCGAGCGTACGCAGGCTACCTGGCATATTCTGGCCGATCTGGTGACCAGCGATGTGCGGCTGACCATCGAAAGCGCGGTGGCGCACGAGTAGCCCGCCGCGGGCAGCAAAAACTAAGGGCGACAGAGATGTCGCCCTTTTTTTCAGGCAGCTCCACAGGTTGATAAGCGGGAGAGAGGGACCGAAGAGCAAAGCGTCCCGCGACAAGGATGTCGCGGGCCGAGCCGGCAGGGATGCCGCTTTTTGCGTCTTTGCGATCGGGCCCTCTCTCCCGCGCTGGCACCTTGCCAGCAGACGCAAAAGGCGACAAATTTGTCGCCTTTTTGCTGTTAAAAAAGCTGGCTAAACGGCGGCGTATTCAGCACTACGCCAATAAACACCACCAGGCCGACATAGTTGTTATTAAGAAACCCCTGGAAGCAGGCGTCGCGCTCGCGGCGAACGATCAGCTTTTGCTGGTAGAGAAACAGCGCGGCGGCGCCGAGCAGCGACCAGTAAAAGAAGGCGTTAAGCTGCATCAGCAGTCCCACCAGCGCCAACAGACCCAGCGTTGCGAGCTGCAGCAGGCCGATAATCAGCTTGTCGTAGCGACCAAACAGAATCGCCGTCGATTTGACGCCGATCTTGATATCGTCATCGCGATCGACCATGGCGTACTGCGTATCATAGGCGACGGTCCAGCAGATGTTTGCCAGGAACACCAGCCAGCATTCTAATGGTAAGGACTCACTAACCGCAGCCCAGGCCATGGGAATAGCCCAGCCGAACGCCGCGCCTAACACCACCTGTGGCAGATGGGTATAGCGCTTCATAAAGGGATAGCACCAGGCCAGCGCCAGCCCGCCGAGCGAAAGCAGAATCGTCATCAGGTTCATGGTGAGCACCAGCGCGAACGCCAGCAAGCCCAGCAGCACAAACAGGATTTTCGCCTCTTTCTCGCTAACCGCGCCGCTGGGCAGCGGACGGCCGGCGGTACGCTTCACGAAGCCGTCGACCTTGCGGTCGGCGAAATCGTTAATCACGCAGCCCGCCGCGCGCATCACAAACACGCCGAGCACAAACACCACCAGCACCGACAGCGGCGGCACGCCCATATCCGACAGCCAGAGCGCCCACAGCGTCGGCCACAGCAGCAGTAGCGTGCCGATCGGTTTATCAATACGCATCAGGCGGCTATAGGCCTGAAACTTACTCATCTGTACGCTTTTTTCCACGTTTAATCGTCCTCAGGCCAGGTCGCGATAGAGCGGCGAGGCGGGTAAAAACAGTTCGGTCAGCAGCAGCGGCTTGCCCGACAGCCGCAGGCGCGAGCGGCGTCCCCAGAGCGCGCCGACGCTGCCCGGTTCGATAAAGTCGCGGCTTAAGGTTGAAGAGGAGAAAAGATAGCGGCCAAGCGGGCGCGTCCCCAGCTGTTGTAGCATCTGTTCCGGGCCGTTGAGCGTGCTTTCCGGCACCAGCGTGCGGCCGATAAGCCAGGGTTCGTCATCGCCGCACAGCACGATCTCGCGCAGCCAGAAGCGCGCATCATCCGGCAGAAGCGCCCTTTCATCGGTGAGTTCATCGGCGTTGATAAAGCCTTCGCGCATCGGCCGCACCGTCACCTGCCGACAGTGCTGCTCGAAACGGCGCGTCATGGAGTCCTCCTCCATCAGCCAGTCCAGCAGCGGCGCGGTCAGCGTCGGATGCGTGGATGGCAGCCAGTTGAGCGCGCGTAATAAGCTGAGCGCCTCTTGCGACATATCACCACTCCCGTCAATTTTGAGGGCAACAGTGTAGCGCAGAGGCGCGACGGGCACACCTGGCGGCAGTTATTCGCGCTTCAGGCGGTTGCTGTTCGCCAGCCACAGGGTCACCACCAGAATCAGGATGGCGCCGGAGTAGCAGAGCGTATCGAAGGGATTTTTATGGTCGACGATAATCAGTCGAATAATCGCCGTAATGCCGATATAGACAAAATAGCGCAGCGGGAAGTGATAGCCAGACTGGAAGTATTTAACAATCAGCGCGATAAATTCGAAGTAGAGGAAATAGATAACGATCCCCTCAATCAACAGATAAGAGGAGGCCTGTTCTCCAACATTCAGCAGCACGTTGGCAAGGTGCAGCGTCTCTTTGCCCAGAAACACCGCCAGAATAACCGCCAGCGCCAGCAGTCCCAGATTTAGCACCCATTGCAGCGCCAATGCGATGTACTGACCGCCGGTGGGTTTAACGTTCATGATTTGCCTCGATAATGGCTTTTTAGTAAAGGATCGCCATCATGCTGTAATGTGATATAGATCACAAGATACCGGCAGTATGCCGCTCGCCGCTGCGGACAAAAATCCGACATCGATCTCCTTCTCGTCTCAGCGAACTGGTCTACAGTTAAAAGGTCGGCAGCGCGCGCAGGTCGCTTAAAATTCAGAAAAAATTGCGTTCTTCCGGCCGTTCCTTTTGCAGATTGCTCTTTCCGTCAGGCTGGCTCTCTGCTGCTTTTTAGCCTGACGGTTACGGAGTGGCATGACGTGTTGACCCTGCTTAATCTTCTTTCCGCCGTCGCCCTGCTGGTCTGGGGCACTCATATCGTGCGCTCCGGCATTATGCGCGTCTTCGGCGCCGACCTGCGCCGCGTGCTCAGCCGCAGCATCGAAAAGAAACCCATGGCTTTCCTGGCGGGCATCGGCGTAACCACGCTGGTGCAGAGCAGTAACGCCACCACGCTGCTGGCGACTTCGTTTGTGGCGCAGAAGTTGATGGGCCTGACGCCTGCGCTGGTGGTGGTGCTCGGCGCCGACGTCGGCACCGCCATCATGGCGCGTATTCTGACTTTCGATCTCTCCTGGCTGTCACCGCTGTTTATCTTTTTCGGCGTAGTCTTCTTCCTGTCGCGCAAGCAGACGCGCGTCGGCCAGATGGGCCGCGCCAGCATTGGCCTGGGGCTGATTTTGCTGGCGCTGCAGCTAATCGTCAGCGCCGCCCGGCCGATTACGCAGGCGTCAGGTGTGCAGGTGCTCTTCTCCAGCCTGACCGGCGATATTCTGCTGGATGCACTTATCGGCGCGGTCTTCGCCATTATCAGCTACTCCAGCCTGGCGGCGGTGCTGATTACCGCCACGCTGACCGCCGCGGGCGTGATCTCGTTTAAAGTGGCGCTCTGTCTGGTAATCGGCGCCAACCTCGGCAGCGGCCTGCTGGCGATGCTGAACGCCAGCGGCTCCAACGCCGCCGGCAAGCGGGTGGCGCTCGGCAGCCTGCTGTTCAAACTGCTCGGCTCGCTGGCGGTACTGCCCTTTATCAACCTGCTGGCGCCCTGGCTCGATAAGATGCCGGTCAACGACGAAGAGCTGGTGATCTTCTTCCACGTCTTCTACAACCTGATCCGCTGCCTGATTATGGTGCCCTTCGCCGATCCGATGGCGCGGCTCTGCACCCGCCTTATCGGCGACGATGCCGAGGCGGATATGGCGATGAAGCCTCGCCATCTCGACCGCAGCGCGCTGGATACGCCGACGCTGGCGCTGGTCAACGCCGCGCGCGAGACGCTGCGCATCGGCGACGTGCTGGAAATGATGCTGGAGGCGTTCAATAAAGTGGTGCACGGCGAAGTGCGCGAAGAGCGCACGGTGCGGCGGCTGGACGACGACGTAGACGTGCTTTATACCGCTATCAAGCTCTATCTGGCGCGCATGCCGAAAGAGGATCTGTCGGAAGAGGATTCGCGACGCTGGGGTGAAATTATCGAGATGTCGCTGAATCTTGAGCAGACGGGCGACATCATCGAACGCATGAGCGGCGACGTAGCGGATAAGGCGCTGACGCCGCGCCGCGCCTTCTCGGCGGAGGGCATCAAGGAGTTAGAGACGCTGCATGAGCAGCTGCTGGCGAACCTGCGCCTTAGCCTGTCGGTGTTTCTCTCGCGCGACGTCACCAGCGCGAAACGGCTGCGCCGCGCCAAGCATCGCTTCCGCATTCTGATTCGCCGCTTTTCGCATGCGCATGTCGAGCGACTGCATCAAAAGAACGTCCAGAGCATTGAAACCAGCTCGCTGCATCTCGGTCTGCTGGGGGATATGAAGCGCCTGAATTCGCTGCTGTGCAGCGTGGCCTATACGCTGCTGGAGCAGCCGGACGATGGGCGGGACGAGGAGTGAAGCGGGGGCGCCCGGCCCCCGCTCTGTTATTTCTTGTCGACCGGTTTGCCTGACCAGTAGCCAGCCAGCAGCGAGCCAGAGAGATTGTGCCAGACTGAAAAGAGCGCGCCCGGCAGCGCGGCCAGCGGCGAGAAGTAGAGCTTGCCCAGCGTCGCCGCCAGTCCGGAGTTCTGCATGCCAACCTCCAGCGCCAGCGTGCGGCAGGTCGACTCATCGAAGCCGAACAGCTTGCCGCCCCAGTAGCCGCCCAGCAGGCCGATGGCGTTATGCATCACCACGGCGGCGATCACCATCAGGCCGACCGATCCGATAAAGCCCTGGCTGCCCGCCACTACGGCGCTGATGATCAACAGAATGCACACCATAGAGAAAGCCGGCAGGTAAGGCTCGATCCGGCGCACCAGACCGTTAAAGCTGTGATGGACGATCAGCCCCAGGCTAATCGGGATCGCTACGATCTTCACGATGCTGAGCAGCATGCCCACTACGTCCACCTGAATATGCGTATCGACGTAGAAGCGCGTCAGCAGCGGCGTCGCGAAAACGCCCACCAGCGCAGAGACCGAGGAGATGGTCACCGACAGCGCGACGTCGCCCTTCGCGAGATAGATCATCACGTTCGAGGCGGTGCCGCTGGCCACGCTGCCCACCAGGATCATGCCCGCGGCGAGATCCGGCGGCATCTGGAATAGCTTCGCCAGCGCCCAGGCGGCGAGCGGCATCACCAGATAGTGCAGAAAGGTGCCGGCGATCACCGGCGCCGGGCGCACCAGCACGCGTTTGAAATCGTCGATATTCAGCGTGACGCCCATACCAAACATAATCAGCATCAGCAGCCAGGAGACCCAGGGTCCGATGCCGAGAAAAGTGCCGGGCGAGTAGTAGGCGGCAACTGAGAGCAGCACGGCCCACAGCGGGAACAGGCGGGTTAATTTGGCGAGCATAGCCAGACTTCCTTCTTTGAATGTTGTGTTTTTTCGCGAATTTGCCACAGAGAAACGCGACGCAGGAACGGGTGCGCCAGCGGAGCGGGATCATAACATTTCGTTATCGCAAGGTGAGGCCAGAAGGGAAAATGGGGATCGACTGCTGCCGATCCGCCAGACAGGGCCAGAAATACGCTGGCTTTTA
The DNA here is from genome assembly GCF_000738765.1 of Pantoea sp. NGS-ED-1003. Lineage (NCBI taxonomy): Bacteria > Pseudomonadati > Pseudomonadota > Gammaproteobacteria > Enterobacterales > Erwiniaceae > Pantoea > Pantoea sp. NGS-ED-1003. Next base: position 19,235 of record NZ_JPQA01000003.1, on the reverse strand, counting down.
CGCTAAAAAGCGGTCGATCGCACCAGCCGGATCCAATCCGGCCGGGCGGATCATTATTCGAACAGGTTTTTATGCAGCGCGCGCACCACGCTTTCTGCATCTTCGCCCGGCACCAGGAAGCAGAGGTTGTAGCTGCTGGCGCCGTAGCAGATCAGGCGCAGGTTAAACGGCTCAAGCGTGCCGAACACCTCTTTGCCGACGCCGCGCGCGCGGGAGAGGTTGTTGCCGATGATTGCCACTAGCGCCAGGTTCTCTTCCACTTCGACGCGGCAGAGCGACGACAGCTCCGTCAGCAGCGCCTGGGTCAGCAGGCTGTCGCCAGTAGAGGTCGAGCCGGTGGTGTCGAGCGTCAGCGCCACGCTCACTTCCGAGGTGGTTATCAGATCCACGGAGATATTATGGCGCGCCAGAATAGTGAACACTTCGACGAGGAAGCCGCGCGAGTGCAGCATGTTGAGGCTGTGCAGCGTCAGCAGCGTCTGACGACGACGCAGCGCCAGCGCGCGGAACAGCGGCGGGTTGGCGGTTTCGCGATGCACGCGCGTGCCGCCGGCGGCGGGATCTTTGCTTGAACCGACAAACACCGGAATGTCGCTGCGCACCGCCGGCAGCAGCGTCGCCGGATGCAGCACCTTGGCGCCGAAGATCGCCATTTCGGTCGCCTCTTCGAAGGTGATGTCGTCGATACGCTTCGCGGACGGCACCACGCGCGGGTCGGTGGTGTAGATGCCCGCCACGTCGGTCCAGATATCGACGCGCGCCGCTTTCAGCGCCTCGCCCAGCAGCGCGGCGGTATAGTCGCTGCCGCCGCGTCCCAGCGTGGTGGTACGGCCCTTTTGCTCGCTGCCGATAAAGCCCTGGGTAATCACCAGCGACTGCGCCAGACGCGGCGTCAGCAGCGCGGCAGCCTGTTCAGCCAGCGTCGCGATTTCCGGCTCGGCGCGGCCGAAACGGTCGTTGGTGCGCATCACTTTACGCACGTCGAACCACTCCGCCTCTACCTGACGCTCGCGCAGAATCTCCACGAACAGCAGCGTGGACATCAGCTCGCCGTGGCTGACCAGTTCGTCGGTAAGCGCGTTAGAAGTCGCCAGCGAGGCGGCGTCGGAAAGCATGGTGATGTTTTCGATCATGCGGTCGATTTCATCACGGATAACGGCCGGGTTTTGCAGGCGTTCGACAATCGCATACTGGATGCGGCGAATTTCGTCCAGCAGGTAAGCGCGCTGCGCCTGCTCCTGACCTTCCGCCAGCGAGACCAGCAGATTGGTCACGCCCGCCGAGGCGGAGAGCACCACCAGACGCGTGTTGGCATTGGCCAGCACCACATCGGCGCTGCGGTTCATAGCATCGAAATCGGCAACGCTGGTGCCGCCGAATTTCGCCACGATCAGAGTTTGAGACATGTACGACCTCGTGTCAGGTTATCTTCTCCCGCGTTTATGGGACGGGAGACATTGTATCAGCCTTGGCACAAGGGAAGAGCAGAATTGGGCAGACAAGATCAGGAGACGAGTCACCCAGAAGCACTTCACCTTGCGAAGCGACCGACTGTGGACGCCTCTGGTGACAACCCAAGGGATTCAGCCCCTGCAGCCGACAGGCAACACTCCGTGTGTTGACCACCTCGGCGTCGCTCCCCCTGATGTGTTATCCCCGGATACGGTTCCTCCAACACACTGCCTGGGCGACGCGCCTCTTCTGGCTTGCGCACGGGTGCGCAAGTAGCCGCATAAAAATACCGGGTCATAAGGTTGCTGTCTACGTCTGTCGGCGATTTGCTGCGCCCGCAGAGCTAAATGGCCTCCTTCAGACCGGTTTATTCTGATTCGGCACAAGGTTCGGCGACGGCATTAGCGGCACAATACGCGCCGCCTGAACGGTAAATCGCCCGCGGCGACAGGCTAAAACGGCGCGCGGTTTCCGGCACGCGTTCCGCTGCCCCCTGCCGCAAAGGTGACGACGCCGACAAAATTTTTCCTTTCAGCGGACACTATTGTCATACTGAAACGCTATACGGGTGTGGTTGCCCACGATGGAATGACGGTTCTTAAATCAACAAGAGTGTTGCCATGAAAAATATCAATCCGACCCAAACCGCAGCCTGGAAAGCGCTGCAACAGCATTTTGAACAGATGAAATCGGTGACTATCGCCGAGCTGTTCGCCCAGGATGCCGATCGTTTTGCTAAATTCTCCGCCACCTTTGACGACCAGATGCTGGTGGATTTTTCGAAAAACCGCATTACCCAGGAGACGCTGGACAAGCTGCAGGCGCTGGCGAAAGAGACCGACCTGAGCGGCGCGATTAAGTCGATGTTCTCTGGCGAGAAGATCAACCGCACCGAAGATCGCGCCGTGCTGCACGTCGCGCTGCGCAACCGCAGCAATACGCCGATTCTGGTAGACGGCAAAGATGTGATGCCGGAAGTGAACGCGGTGCTGGAGAAGATGAAGCACTTCTCCGAGCGCATCATCGGCGGCGAGTGGAAAGGCTATACCGGCAAAGCGATCACTGACGTGGTGAATATCGGCATCGGCGGGTCGGATCTGGGTCCGTTTATGGTGACGGAGGCGCTGCGCCCCTATAAAAACCACCTCAATATGCACTTCGTCTCCAACGTGGACGGCACGCATATCGCGGAAACCCTGAAAGATCTCAGCCCGGAAACCACGCTGTTCCTGGTGGCGTCGAAAACCTTCACCACCCAGGAAACCATGACCAACGCCCACAGCGCGCGCGACTGGTTCCTGAAAACCGCCGGCGATCAGCAGCACGTGGCGAAACACTTTGCCGCGCTCTCTACCAATGCGAAAGCGGTGGGCGAATTCGGCATCGATACCGCCAATATGTTTGAGTTCTGGGACTGGGTCGGCGGCCGCTACTCGCTCTGGTCGGCCATCGGTCTGTCGATTATCCTCTCTATCGGCTTCGACAACTTCGAGCAGCTGCTGAGCGGCGCGCATGCCATGGACCAGCACTTCTCCACCACGCCAGCCGAGCAGAACCTGCCGGTACTGCTGGCGCTGATCGGCATCTGGTACAACAACTTCTTCGGCGCTGAGACCGAAGCGATTCTGCCTTACGATCAGTACATGCACCGCTTCGCGGCCTACTTCCAGCAGGGCAATATGGAATCTAACGGCAAGTACGTCGATCGCGACGGCAACCCGGTGGATTACCAGACTGGCCCGATTATCTGGGGCGAGCCGGGCACCAACGGCCAGCACGCGTTCTACCAGCTGATCCATCAGGGCACCAAGCTGGTGCCGTGCGACTTTATCGCGCCGGCCATTACCCACAACGCGCTGGCGGATCATCACCAGAAGCTGCTCTCTAACTTCTTCGCCCAGACCGAAGCGCTGGCGTTCGGCAAGTCGCGCGACGTGGTAGAGAAAGAGTTTGCCGATGCCGGCAAGTCTGCTGAATCCGTCGCGCATATCGTGCCGTTCAAAGTGTTTGAAGGCAATCGCCCGACCAACTCGATCCTGCTGCGCGAGATCACGCCCTATAGCCTTGGCGCGTTGATTGCGCTTTACGAGCACAAAATCTTCACGCAGGGCGCGATCCTGAATATCTTCACCTTCGACCAGTGGGGCGTAGAGTTAGGCAAGCAGCTGGCTAACCGTATTCTGCCGGAGCTGGAAAACAGCGCCGATATTACCAGCCACGACAGTTCCACTAATGGCTTAATTAATCGCTATAAATCCTGGCGTTAATAAAGTCTGAATCCTGCAAAGGCGGCCGCGCGGCCGCCTTTTTCTTGCTGTTGCGAACAAAATAACCGCGCCGTCGCAGAGAATATGCGCAATTCCGACGGGATAATTCTTAAATTAAGGTGAGATTCTTCTGAAGATGTAGAGAGAAACCCCCTCTCTCTCGCGTTTTAAATGGTCCTTATTCATTCACCAGTCACCTCCTTCCATTTGTTTTTTAAAGCAATTCTATTTTCAGGCAGCCCGACAAATTCTGATAATCTCTTTTCCGGTCCATTTATTAATAAAAAAGCGTAAAACGCTTTGCATTTAATTTTCGACCAGCAATAAATTCTGGCCTCTGGTAAATCTTACCAATAAAAAGGAGGTTATCGCTGTTTAGCCCCTTTTTTAGCCAAAATAAACCGCCCTTTTCGACCGCTTTTTCCCACGCTGAACTCTGGTAATTTGTTGCCCTATACTGAACGCGCCCGAAAACGGGTACATCCTTCATTCACTCAATGCAGGACAAGCTGTATGAAAAAAATCATGGTTGCCGGAGCAGCCGTACTATACGTCGCAGCGCATTCCGTGGCTTTTGCCGCTCCGGAAGAAGCGGGTGCCGCAGCGGGCGCGCAGGCGGGAGCAATCTCCGCCGGCACCTCGACCGCTGTCGGTATCGGCGCGCTCGGCGCATTAGTCGGTGTCGGCATTGCCGCTTCTGGCGGTGGTGACGGCGCGAATACCGGTACAACAACCACGACCACAACGAGCACCACTCGTTGACGTAGCACCTTTAAACATAACCACACAGCCGTGTGGTTATTTTTTGCTTTGGCTTCTTTTACAGGGACACACAGTGCGCCAACTTCCTTTGTTGCTGGCTTGCCTGCTGCTGCAGGCCTGCACGCAGACGCAAAAAGGGCTGGAACAGACCGTCATGATGGCGGTCTCCGGCCCCGATGACGTGATTAAAACCAGCCAGCAGATCGCCGACCTGCCCTACGCCAGCCTCTATGCGCGGATTAATGAAGGCCCGCAGATTTTCGTGGTGCTGGGCTATAACGAAAATGGCCAGCAGAAGTGGATCACTCAGGACAACGCTATGCTGGTGATCCGGCATGGCCGCCTGGTGAAAACGCTCGGCCTGCCGGATAACCTGCAAGAAGTGAGCAATCTGCCGCAGGATCCGCTGGCGGATGCGCTCCATCTGCGCGACGGCGTCAGCTGGACGCGCATCGCGCAGTGGACCGAGCACGGCGAGACGCGCGCCGCGACGGTGAGCTCGCGCTTTACGCGCGGCGCTGACGAGGTGCTGACGCTGGCGGGTCGCCGCGTCGCCTGCCGCGTCTGGATCGAGCAGGCGCGCATCGAGGCCACCGGCCGCGCGTGGGAGAACACCTTCTGGATCGATAACAGCAGCGGCGATGTGGTGCAGGCGCGCCAGATGCTGGCTGCGGACGACTTCCCTGTTGCCACTACCCTTCTGAAGCCGGCGAAATCATGAAAACAACACTCTCTTTGCTGGCCGCCCTGATGCTGGCCGGCAGCAGCGCCGCGTGGGCGGCGGGTCAGGTTATGGTGCATAGCGCGCAGGGCAGCGCCACGCTCGAAAACGTGCAGGATCTGGCGCAGCTGACGACGCAGCCTGCGCTGATGGACGCCGTCTGGTGGCGCGGCGCGGTTATCGCAGAGCGAAACGCCAGCGCCGCCGCGCAGCGCCAGCAGCAGCAGACGCTGGCCGATCTACGCGCCTGGCAGGCGCAGAGCAGCGGCGATCGCGCCGCCGCCATCGGCGAAGTTTTGCGCCAGCTCAGCGCCGTCAAGGTCGCTGGCCGCCAGTTCGTCTCGCTCGATCCCGACCAGATCCGCCTTCATCCCGAGAGCAACCGTCGGCTGGAAGGCCGCTACGACCTCTGGCTGACGCCGCCGTCCGACGGCGTATGGCTGCTGGGCGCGCTGCGCGACGCAGGCAAAGTCAGCTGGCAGCCGGGCCAGACGGTGCGCGGCTATCTGGCGCAGCATCAGCCTCTTTCCGGCGCGGAGAACAGCTACGCCACGGTGATCGCGCCCTCCGGCGAAACGCAGCGCGTGCCGGTGGCCTACTGGAATCAGCGCCACAGGGAAGTCGCGCCCGGCAGCATTATCTGGCTGGGCTTCTCCGCCTGGAGCCTGCCTGACGCGTATGACGATTTGAACCAGCGCATGATTTCTGTTCTGACTCACCGGGTGCCAGAGTGATGAATAAACGACTTCTTTTCAGCCTGCTGGCTGTTTCCGTGGCCGCCGCATGCCAGGCGCAGGCCGATACCTTTCCCGATCCGGTGGGTCCGTCGCAGTCTGACTTTGGCGGCGTCGGCCTGTTGCAGGTGCCGACCGCACGCATGGCGCGCGAGGGCGAGTTCAGCCTTAACTTCCGCGATAACGATCAGTACCGCTACTACTCCGCCTCGCTGCAGCTGCTGCCCTGGCTGGAGACGACGGTGCGCTATACCGACGTGCGCACGCGACGCTACAGCGCCGTAGAGAGCTTCAGCGGTAATCAGAGCTACAAAGACAAGGCGTTCGACCTTAAGCTGCGCCTGCTGAAAGAGAGCTACTGGCTGCCTGAGGTCGCTTTAGGCTCGCGCGATCTTGGCGGCACCGGCCTGTTCGACAGCGAATATCTGGTGGCGAGCAAAGCCTGGGGACCATTCGACTTTACCCTCGGACTCGGCTGGGGCTATCTCGGCAACAGCGGCACGGTGAAAAACCCCTTCTGCTCCTACAGCGACAGCTACTGCCAGCGTCCCGGCGTCGGCGAAGCGGGCTCGATCAACGGCTCGCAAATGTTTCACGGCCCGTCGGCGCTGTTCGGCGGCGTGGAGTATCAGACGCCGTGGCAGCCGCTGCGCCTCAAGCTGGAGTATGAGGGCAACAACTATCAGGATGACTTCGCCGGCAGGCTCGAGCAGCGCAGCAAGGTCAACGTCGGCGCGATTTATCGCGTCACCGACTGGGCCGATATCAACGCCAGCTACGAGCGCGGCAATACCTTTATGTTCGGCGTGACGGTGCGCACCAACTTCAACGATCTGCGCCAGACGCATATCGACAGCGCGAAGCCCGAATACCGTCCTCAGCCGCAGGAGAGCATGCTGGAGCCGACCGTGGTCGCCAGCCAGCTGAGCGATCTGAAGTACAACGCCGGGCTGAGCGGGCCGCGCATTCAGACCCGAGGCAGCACGCTGTTCGTCTCCGGAGAGCAGACCAAATACCGCGACACGCGCGAAGGGGTCGATCGCGCCAACCGCATCATCATGAATAACCTGCCGGCGGGCATCGAAACGATCGAGGTGACCGAGTCGCGCTTCAATATGCCGCAGGTCACGACGCGTACCGACGTCAACAGCCTGCGCAATGAGCTGGCAGGCTATCCGCTCGGTCAGGAGCAGCCGCTGCGCCAGACGCGCGAGAACCCGGTCGACGCGGGCGAGACCGAGCAAGGCTTCTTTATTCGTAAAGAGCGGCTTAACTACAGCCTGTCGCCGGTGCTAAACCAGTCGGTCGGCGGCCCGGAAAGCTTTTACATGTACCAGGTCGGCGTGATGGGCAACCTGGATTACTGGTTTACCGATCATCTGCTGGTGGGCGGCAGCCTGTTCGGCAACCTCGCCAATAACTACGACAAGTTCAACTATAACGGCGCGCCCGCCGACTCGACGCTGCCGCGCGTGCGCACCCATATTCGCGACTACGTCGAGAACAACGTCTACGTTAACGATCTGCAGGCCAACTACATGGGTTACCTCGGCAACGGCTTCTACGGCCAGATGTACGGCGGTTACCTCGAGACCATGTACGGCGGCGTCGGCGGCGAGATGCTCTACCGTCCCATCGACAGCAACTGGGCCGTTGGCGTCGACGCCAACTATGTGCGCCAGCGCGACTGGGACAACATGATGCAGTTCACCAACTACAAAGCGCCGACCGGCCATGTAACGGCGTACTGGCGTCCGTGGTTTATGCAGGATCTGCTGGTGAAGGCGAGCGTCGGACAATATCTGGCGAAGGACAAAGGCGTGACGATTGACGTGTCGAAGCGCTTCGACAGCGGCGTGATGGTGGGCGTTTATGCCACCAAAACCAACGTGTCGTCGGAGCAGTACGGCGAAGGCGATTTCACCAAAGGTTTCTATCTGTCGATTCCAATGGATCTCTTTACCGTGACGCCGACGCGCGGCCGCGCGCAGGTGAACTGGGTGCCGCTGACGCGTGACGGCGGGCAGATGCTGGGACGCAAGTACCAGCTTTATGACCTGACGTCCGATCGCGACGCGCGTTTCAATTGATGAAAAAAGGCGGCCTGATGGCCGCCTTTATTATTGGTCAATGCAGATCGCAAAGTCGTTCAAGGCATTCCTGCTCGTTCGGCCCGCGCCACCTGCCTTTTAACTTTCGAAGCCGTCCGTGGTTTTAATCCGCGTCATACCCTAAATTCGGCGCCAGCCAGCGCTCAACCTCGCTCACCGCCATGCCTTTACGCGCCGCATAATCCTCGACCTGATCGCGCTGGATCTGCGCCACCGCGAAGTAACGGCTATCCGGATGACTGAAGTACCAGCCTGAAACCGATGCGCCCGGCCACATGGCGAAGGATTCGGTGAGCTTCATGCCGGTATGGGTTTCCACATCCAGCAGCTGCCAGATCGCCGCTTTCTCGGTATGTTCCGGACAGGCGGGATAGCCCGGCGCGGGACGAATGCCCTGATAATTTTCGCGGATCAGCTCCTCGTTGCTCAGGTTCTCATGGGCGGCAAAGCCCCAGATCACCTTACGCACCCGCTCGTGCAGATATTCGGCGAAGGCTTCCGCCAGCCGATCGGCCACCGCTTTCACCATGATTTTGTTGTAGTCGTCGTGCTGCGCGTCATACGCCTCCGCCAGCGCATCCTCTTCCAGGCCGCCGGTCACGGCGAACGCGCCCAGATAATCCGACTTGCCGCTCCCTTTCGGCGCGACATAATCGGCCAGACAGTAGTTGGGAAAATCGGTTTTCTCCGTCTGCTGGCGCAGATGATGACTGACAGCAACCACCTCGCGGCGGCTCTCGTCGCGGTAAATCTCAATATCGTCCCCGACGCGGTTAGCCGGGAAAATACCCACCACCCCGCGCGGCGTCAGCGCTTTTTGCGCGCTGAGCTGGTCCAGCATCGCGTTGGCGTCGGCAAACAGACGCTTCGCCTCTTCGCCTACCACCTCATCTTCCAGAATGCGCGGATACTTGCCCGCCAGCGACCAGGTCATAAAGAACGGCGTCCAGTCGATATAGTGGCGCAGCGTGTCGATGCCGACCGCTATCTCGCTGACGCCGAGTCGATGCGCCACCGGCGGCGTATAGCTTTCCCAGTCGATGGAGACCGCGTTATCGCGCGCAACCTGCAGCGACACCGGCGGCGTGCGCGGCTTTTTACGCGCGTGCTGGATGCGCACGGTGTCGTACTCTTTGCGCGTGCGCGCCACAAAATCCGCTTTCAGCGTCGACGAGAGCAGCGACGACACCACGCCCACGGTGCGCGAGGCGTTCTGCACATAGACCGTCGGGCCGCTGTAGTTCTGCTCGATCTTCACGGCGGTGTGCGCCTTTGACGTAGTCGCGCCGCCAATCAGCAGCGGCAGCGTAAAGCCCTGACGCTCCATCTCTTTGGCGACGTTGACCATCTCATCCAGCGACGGCGTAATCAGGCCTGACAGTCCGATAATATCCGCCTGCTGTTCGATGGCGGTTTTCAGGATTTTGTCGCTCGGCACCATCACGCCGAGGTCGATAATCTCGTAGTTATTGCACTGCAGCACCACGCCGACGATATTCTTGCCGATGTCGTGCACGTCGCCTTTTACCGTCGCCAGCACGATTTTGCCGTTGCTGCGGCCCGCCTCTTTGCTGGCCTGAATATAGGGTTCAAGGTAAGCCACCGCCTGCTTCATCACGCGCGCCGACTTCACCACCTGCGGCAGGAACATCTTTCCTTCGCCGAACAGGTCGCCCACCACGTTCATGCCCGCCATCAGCGGACCTTCAATCACCTCAATCGGCCGCGCCGACGCCTGACGCGCCTCTTCGGTATCCTGCTCGATAAACTCGGTGATGCCTTTTACCAGCGAATATTCCAGCCGCTTTACCACGTCCCAGCTGCGCCATTCCGCCTGCTGCTTATCCTCTGTGCCGTCGCCTTTGCTGGCGCGGTACTTCTCCGCCAGCGCCAGCAAACGCTCGGTGCCGTCGGCGCGGCGGTTAAGGATAACGTCCTCTACCGCCTCGCGCAGCTCGGCGGGCAGATCGTCGTAAATCGCCAGCTGACCGGCGTTGACGATGCCCATATCCATGCCGTTGCGGATGGCGTAATAGAGGAACACCGCGTGGATGGCTTCGCGTACCGGATCGTTGCCGCGAAAAGAGAACGACACGTTAGAGACGCCGCCGGAGATCATCGCATGCGGCAGCTCGCGCTTGATATCTTCGCAGGCGCCGATAAAGTCCACCGCGTAGTTGTTGTGCTCGTCGATGCCGGTGGCGACGGCAAAGATATTCGGGTCGAAGATAATATCTTCCGGCGGAAAGCCGACCTGCTCGGTGAGGATCTTGTAGGCCCGGCGGCAGATCTCGATTTTGCGCGCGCGCGTATCCGCCTGGCCCGCTTCGTCGAAGGCCATCACCACCATCGCCGCGCCGTAGCGGCGCACCAGCCGCGCATGGTGGATAAAGGTCTCCTCGCCCTCTTTCATCGAGATCGAGTTAACGATGCCTTTGCCCTGGATGCACTGCAGCCCCTTTTCAATCACCTCCCACTTTGAGGAGTCGATCATAACAGGCACGCGCGCGATATCGGGCTCGCCGGCGATCAGGTTAAGAAAGCGCACCATCGCCGCTTCGGCGTCGAGCATGCCCTCATCCATATTGATGTCGATAACCTGCGCGCCGCTCTGCACCTGCTGCAGCGCCACTTCCAGCGCCTCGTTGTATTTCTCTTCTTTAATCAGGCGCTTGAATTTGGCCGAGCCGGTGACGTTGGTGCGCTCGCCTACGTTGACGAACAGCGTGTCGCCGCTGATATTGAGCGGCTCAAGCCCGGAGAGACGACAGGCGACCGGCAGTTCAGGCAGTTTGCGCGGCGCCACCCCGGCGACGATATCCGCCATCGCCCTGATGTGCTGCGGTGTGGTGCCGCAGCAGCCGCCGATGATGTTGAGGAAGCCGGCGCGCGCCCATTCGCCAATCTGCTCGGCCATGACGCCAGCATCGAGATCGTATTCGCCGAAGGCGTTGGGAAGCCCGGCGTTCGGGTGCGCGGTGACATAGCATTCAGCGATGCGCGACATTTCCGCTACGTACTGACGCAGCTCGTCCGGGCCGAGCGCGCAGTTGAGGCCGAACGACAGCGGTTCGGCGTGGCGCAGCGAGTTATAGAAAGCTTCCGTGGTCTGGCCGGAGAGCGTGCGGCCAGAGGCGTCGGTAATGGTGCCGGAGATCATCAGCGGCAGGTTGACGCCCAGCGCCTCCATCTCGGTCTGCACCGCGAAAATCGCCGCTTTAGCGTTTAGCGTGTCGAATACCGTTTCGATCATAATGAGATCGGCGCCGCCTTCCACCAGCGCGCGCGTCGATTCGCGATACGCTTCTACCAGCTGGCTAAAGGTGACGTTGCGGAAAGCGGGATCGTTAACGTCCGGCGAGATCGAGCAGGTGCGGTTGGTCGGGCCGAGCACGCCGGCGACGTAGCGCGGACGCTGCGGGGTTTTCGCCGTCCATTCGTCGCAGCAGGCGCGCGCCAGTCGGGCAGCCTCGAAGTTGATCTCCGCCGAGAGCGCTTCCATCTGGTAATCCGCCATCGCAATGGTGGTGGCGTTAAAGGTATTGGTTTCCAGAATATCGGCGCCCGCTTCCAGATAGGCGTAGTGGATCTCACGGATCACGTCAGGCTTGCTGAGCACCAGCAGATCGTTGTTACCTTTGAGGTCGCAGGGCCAGTCGCCGAAGCGGCTGCCGCGAAAATCCTGCTCGTCCAGCCTGTAGCTCTGGATCATCGTGCCCATGCCGCCGTCCAGCACCATGATGCGTTGCGCGAGCTGCTGATGCAGCGCTTCGATTCTGTTGCTCACTCTTGCCTCGTTTAGCTCAATTTGCTGGCTAAAACGCCAGCGCATCATACTGTCATAACTTACGCAGGGGAGAAAGCCGCAGCAGGTGAGACATTTTCAGGCAGAACGCGTAACAGATCGGACCAGAACACGCGGGTTTGCAAATTGCGCAATTAAGCTGAAAATGATTTCCACTTTGCGCAAGGAGATACCTCAATGGTTACGCCCGTCCCCGCTAAACGCGGCAAAAAACCGCGCGGCACTCCCGCCGCGCCGCCGGCCAGCGGTCAGGTGCAGTCTCTGCAACGCGGCCTGCATCTGCTGGAGCTGATCGCCGACTCCCACGGCAGCGTGGCGCTGACCGAACTGGCGCAGCAGGCTGGATTGCCTAACTCCACCACGCACCGTTTGCTGACGACGATGCAGCAGCAAGGCTTCGTGCATCAGACCGGCGATCTCGGCCTGTGGACGATTGGCGCGCACGCCTTTGTGGTCGGCAGCAGTTTTTTGCAGAGCCGAAATCTGCTGGCGCTGGTTCATCCCGTGCTGCGCACGCTGATGGAAACCTCTGGCGAAACGGTCAATCTGGCCGTGCTGGATCTCAGCGACTATCAGGCGGTGATCATCGATCAGGTGCAGTGCACCCAGCTGATGCGCATGTCGGCGCCGATTGGCGGCAAGCTGCCGATGCACGCCTCAGGCGCGGGCAAGGCTTTTCTGGCGCACCTGAGCGATGAGCAGGTCACCGCGCTGCTGCATCAGAAAGGACTGCACCACTACACGCCCAATACCCTGATGTCGCCGCAGAGCCTGAAGGCCAATCTGGCGCAGGTACGCAAAGGCGGTTTCGCCTATGACGATGAGGAGCATGCGCTGGGACTGCGCTGCGTCGCCGCGCCTATTTACGACGAGCACGGCGAGCCTTTTGCCGCCCTGTCGATATCCGGGCCGATCGCGCGTATGACGGACGATCGCATTACCGAGCTGGGCGCGCTGGTGATCCGTGAGGCGCGTCAGGTGACGCTGGCCTACAGCGGTCGCTAAGCCAGTTCGCGGGCGTAGCGCACGCTGAAGCGCTGCGCCTGGCGCCAGGCAATCACCTCTTCCACATGCCCCTGCCGGATGCGCTGCTGCTGTGCACGCCACCAGCCCGCATCGAAGAGTTCGGGATGCAGCTGTTGCAGCAGCGCGCCGGTCGCGGCCTCGCTGCACAGCGCATAGCGGAAGGTTTCGGGAAAGACATCGTCCGGGCCGACGCTGTACCAGGGTTCGGCGCTCAGTTCGTCTTCGTCGTAGCGCGCCTGCGGCACGTCGCGGAAGTGCAGCTCATCCATGGGCCGGATTTCATCGTAGTCATAAAACACCACGCGTCCGTGCCGCGTCATGCCAAAGTTTTTAAACAGCATATCACCCGGAAAAATATTGGCCGCCGCCAGCTGTTTGATGGCGTGGCCATACTCCTCAACCGCGTGCCGCCGCTCTTCGCTGTTCGCCTGCGCCAGATAGAGGTTGAGCGGCTGCATACGCCGTTCCAGCCACAGATGGCGGATAATCAGGCGGTCGCCGTCAATATGCATCTTCGTGGCTATGCTGGCCTGAAACTCCGCCATCAGCGCAGGCGGGATACGCGCCAGCGGTAGCGCAAACTGCTCGAACTCCAGCGTGTCCGCCATGCGCCCGACGCGGTCGTGCTCTTTGACCTGCTGATAACAGGCGCGCACCTGCGCCTCCGTCACCTCTTTCTGCGGCGCAAAGCGATCGCGGATCACTTTGAAGACGCGATCAAAGCCCGGCAGCGTAAAGACCAGCATCACCATGCCGCGCACGCCGGGCGCTATTTCGAATGCCGCGTCGCTGTGCGCCAGCGCATGCAGATAGTCGCGATAGCTTTCGGTTTTGCCGTGCTTCTGGCAGCCGATGGCCATATAGCGTTCAGAGAGCGTTTTGCCTGGCAGAATCGGCTGGAGCCACGCCACCAGCGCAGCGGGCACCGGCGCGTATACCATAAAGTAGGCGCGGGCGAAGCCGAACACGATGCTGGCGTCGTTAGCATCCGTCAGGCAGGTATCAATCCATAACTCGCCCTGGGCGGTGCGCTGAACCGGTAGCAGACAGGGAAAAATGGCGTGCGGCAGGTGCAAACGCGCTACGATCCACGCGGTTTTATTACGGAAAAAGAGCTCGCTGGCCACCTCCAGCCAGCCGCCATCCAGCCTGAAATGCTGTTGCAGATGGCGCAGGATATAGCTGGCGTCGCGCGCGCGGTCCTGCCAGGGCAGCGTCAGCGTGGTATCGCACAGCACCTGCTCCAGCATCGCCTGCCAGCCGTGCTGCGGCTGATAGCGACGCGCCAGCGGTCGTGCAGGCTGTGAGGCGTGGTGCTGGGTCGAGAAGATAAACAGCCGCTTCGGCTGCAGGTGGGTATGTCCATGCAAACGACAGTAGACTGAATTGAAAAAGCTTTCGGCGATTTCCGCACGCGGATAGTCCGGCAGCAGTGCTTCATAGTCCTGTTTTACCTGTAGCCAGAACGCATCGTCCCAGTGTGCCGCATCGTTGAGTATGCGCAGCTGATCCACCACCAGCGCGACGTGGCTATCGTAAAGGTGGATGCGCGTTTTCATCGCCTGCTGTACCGCCTGCCAGTCAGCCTGTTCAAAGCGCTGCTGCGCGCCAGCGGTAATATCAAGAAAGCGACCATACTGCGCGTCAAAGCCTTGCAGAATAGTATGAGCAATTAAGGATTCGCGTGGTGGCACAGGCAGCTCCCAACAAAAGCCTGCCCAAACGCGTTGGGCAGGCCATGTGACACGGGGTTAAAACTGGTGCTTTTCGGTCGAGCCGGTCAGCGCCGTCACTGACGAATGGCCGCCCTGGATCAGCGTGGTAACCCGATCGAAATAGCCCGTCCCAACCTCCTGCTGATGGGATGAGAAGCTGTAGCCTTTATCGCGCGCCGCAAACTCCGGCTGCTGCACCTTTTCGACGTAGTGGCGCATGCCCTCTCCCTGGGCATAGGCGTGCGCCAGGTCGAACATGTTGAACCACATGCTGTGAATGCCCGCCAGAGTGATGAACTGGAAGCGATAGCCCATCTCGCTCAGCGCCTGCTGAAATCCTGCGATGGCGCGGTCGTCGAGGTTCTTTTTCCAGTTAAATGAGGGCGAGCAGTTATAGGCCAGCAGCTTGCCGGGATAGCGTGCGTGAATAGCCGTGGCGAAGCGCTGCGCCAGCGCCAGATCCGGCGTCGAGGTTTCGCACCACAGCACATCAGCGTAGGGCGCATAGGCCAGCCCGCGGCTGATCGCCTGCTCGATGCCCGCGTGCGTGCGAAAGAAGCCTTCCGCCGTGCGATCGCCGCGAATAAAAGGCCGGTCATAGTCGTCACAGTCGGAAGTAATCAGATCGGCCGCATCGGCGTCGGTGCGTGCTAACAGGATGGTCGGCACATCCATCACGTCAGCCGCCAGCCGTGCCGCCACCAGTTTCTGTATCGCTTCCTGCGTCGGCACCAGCACCTTTCCGCCCATATGCCCGCACTTTTTCACCGCCGCCAGCTGATCTTCGAAATGTACCGCTGCGGCGCCCGCGCTAATCATCGCTTTCATCAGTTCAAAAGCGTTGAGCACGCCGCCAAAACCCGCTTCGGCATCGGCGACAATCGGCAGGAAATAGTCAATGAACTCCTCATCACCGGGTTCAGCGCCGTTCGCCCACTGGATCTGATCGGCGCGCTGAAAGGTCTGATTGATGCGCTGTACCACTTCCGGCACCGAGTTCACGGGATAGAGCGACTGATCGGGATACATCTGCCCGGCAAGATTGGCATCCGCCGCCACCTGCCAGCCGGAAAGATAGATCGCTTCAATGCCCGCTTTCGCCTGCTGCAACGCCTGGCCGCCGGTGAGTGCGCCGAGGCTGTTAATGTAGCCTTTGCGCGCTGCGCCGTTGAGCAGCGTCCAGAGCTTTTCCGCGCCGCGCTGCGCCAGCGTGCAGGCCGGATTAACCGAGCCGCGCAGTTTAACGACCTCTTCAGCGCTGTAGGGACGCGTGATGCCTTCCCAGCGCGGTGCGCGCCAGGCTTGTTCAAGTTGCTGAATCTGTTGGGTACGAGTCATGGCAACGGCTCCTTTTTCAGGGGATCAGGCGATAGCCCGGCAGAGTTAGAAATGAAACCAGTTCGTCTTCAGTGGTGATTTGCGCCATCAACCGCGCCGCGTCGTCGTAACGCGTATCGTTGAGCTGGCGTCGTTCTTCATCCAGCATGCGCAAAAAGCTTTCGGCGCTGACGGGCTGACCGTCGCTCAGAGTTTGCTGATGATGAATCCACTGCCAGATAGAGGTACGAGCAATTTCCGCCGTGGCGGCATCTTCCATCAGACCGTCGATCGGTACGCAGCCGTTGCCGCCCAGCCAGGCCTCCAGGTAACGCAGCGCGACGCGGATATTGGCGCGCATACCCGCTTCGGTGCGTTCGCCTGCGCAGGGTGCCAGCAGCTGTGCGGCGTCGACAGGCGCATCGTTTTCGCGCAGAACGTCGAGCTGGTTTTGCCGCTCGCCGAGCGCGGCGTCGAAGACGGCCATTGCCGTATCAGCCAGTCCGGGATGGGCTATCCAGGTGCCGTCGTGACCGTTATCCGCTTCACGCTGCTTATCTTCGCGCACGCGCTGCAGTACCCATTCATTGCGCGCGCGCTCTTTGGCTGGGATTAAGGCGGACATACCGCCCATCGCGAACGCACCGCGACGATGGCAGGTTTTCACCAGCAGTCGCGAATAAGCATCCAGGAAAGGCTGCGCCATGGTGATCGACTGTCGATCGGGCAGGATGCGGTCGCCATGCTGACGCAGCGTTTTGATATAGCTGAAGATGTAATCCCAGCGGCCGCAGTTAAGGCCGACAATATGGTCGCGCAGGTTCCACAGGATCTCATCCATCTGGAATACCGCTGGCAGGGTTTCGATCAGTACCGTGACCTTAATAGTGCCGCGCGGCAGCTGAAAGCGATCTTCCGTGAAGCTAAAGATCTCGCGCCACCATGCCGCTTCCTGCCAGCTTTCGCTTTTCGGCAGATAGAAGTAAGGCCCGCTGCCTTTGCTGAGCAGCGCGGAAACGTTGTGGAAAAAGTAGAGGGCAAAATCAAATAATCCGCCGGGGATCGCTTTGCCCTGCCACTGCACATGTTTTTCATCCAGATGCAGACCCCGTACGCGACACATTAGCACCGCAGGATCGGCGCGCAGCTGGTAGATCTTTCCGCTTTCGCTGGTAAAGCTGAGCGTCCCATTCACCGCCTCACGCAGCGTTTGCTGCCCCTCCATCAGCTTGCTCCACTGCGGCGTCAGCGAGTCTTCAAAATCCGCCATATACACCTTCACGTTCGCGTTCAGGGCGTTAATGACCATTTTGCGTTCTGGCGGCCCGGTGATTTCCACGCGCCTGTCCAGCAGGTCATCAGGTATGGTGCCGATACGCCAGGTACTTTCACGAATGGAAGCAGTTTCCATATCAAAGTCGGGAAGCTGACCAGCGTCATAACGCTGCTGCCGCTGCTGCCTGAGATCAAGCAGCCTTTCGCGCTCAGCGGAGAAATGAGTGACCAGTTCAAGCAAGAACTGCTGGGCCTCTGGCGTTAGCAGCTGCTGTTCCGCATGGGAGAAGGGTTCTGTGAAGGTAAGATCGCTATGAATTATCGTGTCGGTCATGCGAGATCGCTCCTGTCGCCGATCGGATCCTGTCATAGCGATCCGGTTAATGGATAATTTTTGAGCTACAGGATCCAAGCATATACTCGTCATTTTCAAAATCAAAAACTATTTCCATTTTAATTTAATATCTCAATTAACCTGATGATTAAAATGAAATTAAATTTCTTTAATTAAAGGGAGGCGTTTTCGAAAAGCGACAGGCATAAAAAAACCGTGACAGCTTTGCAGCTGGCACGGTAAGGACAAACGAGGAAACCGATTATTCGAGCGTGGGATTCATGCGACGCAGATCGAATGGCGTAATCTGGTAGACATAGTAATTCAGCCAGTTAGAGAACAGCAGATTGCCGTGACTGCGCCAGGTGGCGCGTGGCGGCAGCTCCGGGTTGTCCTGCGGGAAGTAGTTGAACGGCACCTCCGGCTGCAGGCCCGCCTCGTAGTCCCGATGGTATTCGCCTGACAGGGTCAACGCGTCATATTCAGGATGGCCGGTAACGAAAACCAGACGCTTGTCTTTGCTGGCCATCAAATAGGCGCCGGTCTGTTCAGATTCGGCGAACAGCTCCAGATCGGTGTAATCGGTGATGAGCTGCGTCGGGAAATCAGCGTAGCGCGAATGGGGCGCCAGAAAGTTGTCGTCAAAACCGCGCGTCAGCAGCGCGTGCGGATGCAAAATCTGATGTTCATAGACGCCCGACAGTTTGTTTTGCCGCGTCTGTTTAGGGATGCCGTAGAGAATATTAAGCGCCGCCTGCACCGCCCAGCAGACAAAGAGCGTCGAGGTAACGTGCTCTTTCGCCCAGTGCAGCACGCGCTGGATCTGC
This sequence comes from Pantoea sp. NGS-ED-1003, assembly GCF_000738765.1. Lineage (NCBI taxonomy): Bacteria > Pseudomonadati > Pseudomonadota > Gammaproteobacteria > Enterobacterales > Erwiniaceae > Pantoea > Pantoea sp. NGS-ED-1003. The sequence goes on along the minus strand of NZ_JPQA01000003.1, from coordinate 889 downwards.
GGCCAGTAGGCGACGTCGTTGAAATCGACCAGGCCCAGCGGCGCGCCGGTAACGATCAGCCCGTCGAAGTTATCGTACTGGATATCGTCAAAGTTGCAGTAGAAGTTGTTGAGATGTTCTGTCGGCGTATTACGCGATTCGCGGCTGTCGATGCGCAGCAGCTGAATATCGATCTGTAAGGGCGAGTTGGACAGCAGACGCAGGAACTGGTTTTCTGTCTCAATCTTTTTCGGCATCAGATTGAGCACCAGGACTTTCAACGGACGGATTTCCTGAACACTGGCGCGCGACGAGGTCATGACAAAGACGTTTTCATCACGCAAGAAATTTACTGCCGGTAATTCATCGGGAACCCTGATTGGCATGTGCGACTTTCCTCTTTACAACCGTATATACGTTTAGACATCCAGATGCCCAACAATAGCCTGGCAGCCTGATGATGTCGAGTCTTCATGCGATTTATGAAAATCTTTCAGCTTTAAACGGCAAAAAGCAGAGAGAAGGAAAAAGGGCGATAAAGAAAGGACGTGAGATCTTTTTTTCTGGCCTGAAAAGCAAAAAACCCTGACCGTGAGGTCAGGGTTATCGCAGTTGGATGCCTGGCAGTTCCCTACTCTCGCATGGGGAGACCCCACACTACCATCGGCGCTACGGCGTTTCACTTCTGAGTTCGGCATGGGGTCAGGTGGGACCGCCGCGCTAAGGCCGCCAGGCAAATTCTGTCTTCCGCGCCGCCCGCAGGCCGCGCAGAATATATCCGTCACAAGCTGAAAATCTCGCGTCTCACAAAACGCCTCTGGCGTTGTAAGGTTAAGCCTCACGGGTCATTAGTACCGGTTAGCTCAACGCATCGCTGCGCTTACACACCCGGCCTATCAACGTCGTCGTC